>JBNJDE010000177.1:0-2533 GCA_051744605.1 Halobacteriota archaeon | reverse complement strand
CTCGATCACGTCCTGGAGAAACGGTCGCCACTCGGGCACGACGAACTCGTGCAGGCGGTCGCGGACGTCGCCGAGAACGTCGGCGAGGAGACGGGGACGACCTTCGGGACGACGGTCCAGGAGAACGTCGTCGAGGCCGTCTGGAGCGTATTGACGGCCGATCGGGTCGCGGCGCTGTACAAACACGTCGACGCGGCGACGACCAGCCAGAAAGACGACGCGACCGTCCACGGTCTGGCCGAGCGCATCGCCAGCAGACTCGACGACTACCCCAACGACCGACTCACGCGATCGGACATCGCCGACGTCGTCGACCGAGCCGCCGAGATGACCGTCGAGATGGACGACGCCAACGTGGGCGAGACGGCACGCGAGAACGTCATCGAACGCCTCTGGACCTCGATGGCCCGGATCGACGGCGAGGTGCCGAAGACCAAACAACTCGGCGCGGAGCGCGACCTGGCGGGGATGCTCCTCGACGCGATGAACGCGGTCAACGTGATGGCCCCGCCGACCAGTTGTCTCTCGCCCATCACGGCCGAACTCGTCGAGGCGGGCCTCCGCAAGGAGGTCGACGCGGAGTTCTACGCCGCCTCGACCAGGGACGCCTCGGTCCACGGCGGTGATCCCTTCATCGTCGAGGCTGGCATCGCCTACGGCGGCGACCTCCTCGACGAGGGAAGTGCCGACCTCATGCGCTTTGCAAACCGCGTCCCGCTCGTCTACCAGCGCGGCGCGTGTGCGACGACGGACGTGGTGAAGGGAATCGGCTGGCGCAACTACGGGCTCGAACAGCCGGGGGGATCGGGGCTGCCGAACGGCCCCGTCGTCATCATGATCCACGTCGCCTCGACGAACGTCCCGTTCACGAGCGAGTCCAAGGACGCGCTCGCGAACGTCCCCGAGATCGAAGACGAGATCGAACTGGCCGTCCGCGAGGCCGCCCGCGAGTTGAAATCCTATCTCAACAAGCGCCGCTCGATGGAGAAGCGACGCAAGAAACAGACCGTCATCGCCGACATCCTCCCGAAGATGGCGACGAAGGTCGCGGAGATGACTGGCCAACCGCCACTCGAAGTGAACGACTCGCTGGCGCGCATCATGAACAACGTCCTCGTGGAACGAGAGGTCGAGGGCGAGACCGTCCGCGTGGTGGTCGAGAACAACGACTCGACGAACGCGACCCTGGAGATCACCGACATCGTCTCGGTGGAACCGACCGATGTCCGCGCAGAACCCGAGGAGCCCGCGGCGAACGTCGTCGAGATGGACGGAGAATACTTCCTCAAGTGGAATCCCACGGTCGGTAGCGGCGAGGAGGCCACACTCGAGTACCAGGTCGACGACGAGGCAACCTACGACCTCTCGGTGCAGGGCGTCGAGGACGCCAAACTTACGGTGAACCAATGAGCGACGACGCACGATCCCGACTCATCGACCTCGCGGCGCAGTTCTACGACCAGTTCGCCCTCGGCGACGTCCCCTCGATGGAGTTGCCGACTCGATCGAAGTCCAACATCGAGTACGACGAGGACAGCCACGTCTGGGTCTACGGCGACCGCACGAGCACCCGCAGTGCGAACACGGTCGGCGGCGCGCGGAAACTCCTCAAGGCCGTCTATACCATCGAGTTCCTCGCCCAGCAACTCGACGAGGACCGCTCGTCGACCCTGCGGGAGTTGTACTACCTCTCCGAGTCCTGGGACGAGGACGAGGCGAAGTTCACCGACCAGAGCCAGTCCGACAAACTCATCGAGGACCTCGAGATCGTCTCGGGAGTCAAACGGGAGGACTTCCATATGCGACCCGAAGAGTCCGGCGCGACCCTGATGGGGCCACTGAACCTGCGCGAGCAGACCCGACGGGGCGAACGCGAGATCCACTGCCAACTCGACGTCGGCGAGGGTGGGTATCAGATCCCCAACAACCCGGACACCATCGAGTTCCTCGACCACGACGCCGACTTCGTCCTGGCCGTGGAGACCGGTGGTATGCGCGACCGCCTAGTCGAGAACGGCTTCGACGACGAGTACAACGCCATCCTCGTCCACCTCAAGGGACAGCCAGCCCGGGCGACCCGCCGCATCACCAAGCGACTCCACGACGAACTCGGCCTCCCGGTCACGGTCTTCACGGACGGTGACCCCTGGTCGTACCGCATCTACGGGTCGGTCGCGTACGGGTCCATCAAGAGTGCCCACCTCTCCGAATATCTGGCGACTCCCGAGGCGGAGTTCATCGGCATCCGGCCGGAGGACATCGTCGAGTACGACCTCCCGACCGACCCGCTCTCGGACTCCGACGTCAACGCCCTGGAGAGCGAACTGGAGGACCCCCGGTTCCAGACGGACTACTGGGAAGAACAGATCGAGATCCAGCTCGACATCGACAAGAAGGCAGAACAGCAGGCGCTGGCCTCCCGCGGTCTCGACTTCGTGACGGACACCTACCTGCCGGAACGGCTGGACGCGATGGGAATACTCTAAATCCACTTTTTGCTGCGGGCCGCGCGGAGCGCGGCCCTGGCAAAAAC
>JBNJDE010000176.1:0-2560 GCA_051744605.1 Halobacteriota archaeon | reverse complement strand
TCGATGGCCACCGCCGTGACCGCGGCGGGGAACGACGACGTACAGACCATCCTCGACGACCTCGGGAAGTACGTCGTGGTCGACGAATCCCTCATGGACATCTCGACCGCGCTGAACGGGAGCGGGCCGGCGTTCGCGTTCTATCTGATGAAGGTCCTCGCGGAAGCCGGCGTGAAGAGTGGATTCGAGGAAGCGGACGCCGCACTGCTCGCCGCCCAGACCTTCAAGGGAGCCGCCGAGATCGCGATGGCGTCCGAGAAGAGCCTCGACGAACTCGTCGACGCGGTCACCTCGGAGGGTGGGACGACCATCGAGGGGATGGAGGTCCTGTGGAACAGCGACGTCGACGAGGTCCTGGAGCGGACGGTCCAGGCCGCCGAAGAGCGCTCCATGGAGATCACCGATGACTTCGCCGACGACTGAGCTCGTCGAGCGGTCGAGCATCGAGTCGACGCGGCGACTCGCCGCCGACGCCCAGCGGGTGGTGGTGAAGGCCGGGACGAACTCGCTCACCGACGCGGACTCCAACCTGGACGAGGAGAAACTCGCGAAGCTGGTCGACGACATCGACGACCTCCTCGACCGGGGAACGGAGGTGCTCCTCGTCTCCTCCGGCGCGATCGGGGCCGGAAAAGGGCACGTCGACGTCCCGAACGAGACGATCGAGAACCTGCAGGCGGCGTCGACGGTGGGACAGAGCCACCTGATGCGCCGGTACACCGAGCAGTTCGAACGCCACGACCGAAAGGTCGCCCAGATCTTGCTCACCCAGGAGGACCTGGCGGACCCCGAGCGGTTCACCAACTTCCACAACACGGTCGAGACGCTCCTTGAGTGGGGTGTCGTCCCCATCATCAACGAGAACGACGCCATCGCCATCGCCGAGATCAAGATCGGCGACAACGACATGCTCTCCGCGTCGGTCGCGATCGGCGTCGAGGCGGATCTGCTGGTGACCCTCACCGACGTCGGCGGAGTCTACACCACCAATCCGAAGACCGACTCGGACGCCGAACGGATCGAGGCCGTCGGGCGGAACTACGACGAGGTCCACCGACTCGTCGAGTCGAGTTCGAACGGCGAGTTCGGCGGGATCCGAACGAAGGTCGAGGGCGCCCGAGAGGTCACCGAGCACGGAATCCCGGCCGTCATCGCCCGATCGACCACCGATGCCGTCCTCGATCGGATCGCCGACGCCGAGCCGATTGGAACCATCTTCGTTCCAGTCGACGGAGACAGCCATGACTGACACCGACACCATCACGAAGGCGAGAACGGCACAGAGGGCCGCACTCGACCTGGCCCAGACCACCAACGAGGCCCGGAGCACTGCACTCCATTCGATCGCCGATGCACTCGACGACAACCGGTCTCGGATCCTCGAGGCCAACGGGAAGGACGTCGAGGCGGCCGAGGCGATGCGCGAGCGTGGCGAGTACAGCCAGGCGCTCGTCGACCGATTGAAACTGGACGACGAGAAGATCGACACCATCGCCGAGATGGTCCGAAGCGTGGCGGCCCAGGACGACCCGCTCGGCGAGACCCTCGAGGCCCGCCGACTCGACGACGGGCTCGAACTCTACAAGGTGAGCGTCCCCATCGGCGTCATCGCCAGCGTCTTCGAATCGCGTCCGGATGCACTCGTGCAGATCGCGGCGCTGAGCCTGAAATCCGGCAATGCGGTCATCCTGAAAGGGGGTAGCGAGGCGCTTCACTCCAATCGCGTCCTCTACGAGGTCGTGCGCGAGGCGACCAATGACCTCGTGGATGGGTGGGCACACCTCGTCGAGGCCCACGAGGAGGTCGACGAGGTCCTCGACATGGACGAGGAGATAGACCTCCTCATGCCCCGGGGGAGCACCGAGTTCGTTCGCCACATCCAGGACAACACCAAGATCCCCGTCCTCGGCCACACCGAAGGAGTCTGCCACGTCTACGTGGACGACGCGGCGGACCTCGAGATGGCGACCGACGTCGCCTTCGACGCCAAGGTGCAGTACCCGGCCGTCTGCAACGCGGCGGAGACCCTCCTGGTGCACGAGGACGTGGCCGCGGAGTTCCTCCCGGCCATCGCCGAACGGTACGAGGACGCCGGCGTCGAGATGCGGGGCGACGAGCGGACCAGGTCGATCCTCGACGTGAGCGAGGCTACACAGGAAGACTGGGAGACGGAGTACGGCGACCTCATAATCTCCATCAAGGTCGTCGATTCCCTGCCCGAGGCCACGGACCACGTGAACGCGTACGGCTCGAAACACACCGAATCCATCGTCACCGAGGACGCCGAGAGCGCGGACGTCTTCATGCGAGGCGTCGACGCCGCGAGCGTGTTCCACAACGCCTCGACCCGCTTCGCCGACGGGTTCCGGTACGGCCTCGGGGCGGAGGTGGGCATCAGTACCGGGAAGATTCACGCCCGCGGGCCGGTCGGCCTCGAGGGCCTCACGACGTACAAGTACTACCTCGAGGGAGACGGGCAACGGGTCGGGACCTATTCGGGGGCCGACGCCGCCCCGTTCAGTCACGAAGCGTTCGACGGCGACTGGAACCACGGCCGTCT
>JBNJDE010000175.1:0-2574 GCA_051744605.1 Halobacteriota archaeon | reverse complement strand
CCCGAGAGGCGAGTTTTCCGTCCACGCTCACGGCGGCGTTGACGACGACGTGCATACGAACAGTTCAGATGACGCGACCATACTCGTTTCGACCGCGACACGACCGCGACCCAGCCCACGAACCTTTTACCGCCGGTCTGCGAAGGGACCGACGATGGAAATCGAATCCCATGCCGAGGATCTCGCCTCCGACCTCGGCGTCGACAAAACGGAGGTCAAAGAGGACCTGGAGAACCTGCTCGCCTACAGCGTGCCCATCGACGAGGCGAAGCAGAGTCTCCGACGAAAGTACGGTGGTGGAGACGGCGACGGGAGTGCTCCCTCGGCGACGGCCATCGGCGATATCACGACCGAGAGCGGCTCGGCGACCGTCACCGTGACGGTGCTCACCGTCGGCACCAGACGCATCCAGTACCAGGGCGAGGATCACGTCATCCGCGAAGGTGCCGTCGCCGACGAGAGCGGGCGGATATCCTACACCGCCTGGGACGACTTCGCGGTCGAACCGGGCGATACGGTCACCATCGGTAACGCGTCGGTCCGCGAGTGGGAAGGGAAACCGGAGTTGAACATCGGAGAGCACACCTCGGTGAGCGTCGCCGACGAGACGCTCTCGATCCCCTACGAGGTCGGTGGCGACACGCCCCTTCGTGACCTCGAGCCGGGCGACCGCGGCCGCAACGTGGAGGTACAGGTGCTCGACGTCGAGTCCCGGACGATCGACGGCCGGGACGGGGAGACGGACATCCTCTCGGGCGTCCTCGGCGACGAGACGGCCAGATTGCCGTTCACCGACTGGGACCCCCACGACGCCATCACCGACGGGGCCGCGCTCCGACTCGAGAACGTCTACGTGCGGGAGTTCAGGGGCGTGCCCTCGGTTAACGTCTCCGAGTTCACCCACGTGAGCGTCCTCGACGACGGCGTCGAACCCGGTGGCCCGACCGAACTGCCGATCCGCGAAGCGGTCGACAGCGGCGGCGTCTACGACGTCGCCCTCACCGGCAACATCATCGAGATTCGGGACGGCTCGGGGCTCATCCAGCGATGTCCCGAGTGCGGCCGCGTCGTCCAGAAGGGACAGTGCCGCCAGCACGGCGCCGTCGAGGGCGAGGACGACCTCCGCGTGAAGGCCATCCTCGACGACGGAACGGGGACGGTGACCGTCATCCTCGACGACGAACTGACCGAGGTCGTCTACGGCGGCGACGTCGACGACGCCCGCGAACAGGCCCGCGACGCGATGGACCAGTCGGTCGTCGCCGACACCATCGCCGACGAACTCGTCGGGTACGAGTACCGGGTGCGCGGGCACCTGAGCGTCGACGACTTCGGGTCGAACCTCGAGGCGACCGAGTTCGAACGGTCCCAGGACGATCCGGCCGAACGGGCCAACGCCCTGCTCGAGGAGGCACAGCCATGAGCGGCGAACGGCCCCAGCGAGAGGTCGCCTACCGCCTCTTCGCGACGGAGTTCGAGGACAGCGATTTCACCTACGCCGAGAGCGACGAGGAGCGGGCCCCGAACTACGTCGTCACCCCGACCGGTGCGCGGGTCAACCGCGTGTTCGTCGTCGGCGTTCTGACGGAACTAGAGCAGGTCAGTGACGACGTCCTCAGAGCTCGAATCGTGGACCCGACCGGCGCGTTCGTCGTCTACGCGGGCCAGTACCAGCCCGAGGCGCTCGCGTTCTTCGAGCGGACCGATCCACCCGAGTTCGTCGCCGTGACGGGCAAGGCGCGGACCTTCCAGCCGGACGACTCGGACGTCGTCTACACCTCCATCCGACCGGAGAGCGCCAACCGGGTCACCGCGGAGACCCGCGACCGCTGGGTGGTCCAGACCGCCGAGCAGACCATCGACCGGATCGAGACGTTCGCCGGGGCGCTCGACATGGCCGAACGTGGCGATGCATTGGCCGACGCGCTCGAACGCCGCGGCATCCAGCCAGGACTCGCCGCCGGCATCCCGAAGGCGATGGACCACTACGGGACGACGACGGGGTACCTCGCCGAGATCCACCGCGTCGCGCTCGACGCGACCCGCGTCGTGGCGAACGAACTCGACGAGGTCGATGCCCCGACGCTCGCTCCAGACGAGGGCGCCGACGTCGACCTCGGATTCGAGTACTCCCTCCCGGAACCCGAGTACGCCGTCGAAGACGACGATTCGGCCGACGCGTCGGAACCTGCTGCAGACGAGGATTCGGAGACCGACGAGACGACGGACGCCCAGCCTGATGTCGAGACAGAAACCGAGGCCGGAACCGAGACCACAGAGACCGAATCCGAGGTCACAGAGACGGAAGGTGACGCCCCAGAAACGGAGTCCTCGGCAGACGATGAAGACGAAGCCGCCTCAGACACGTCCGATGCACAAGCGGCAGAGCGGGCTGAGGAACCAGTCGACGAGGAGTCTGTCGACGAGGAACCCGCACCGACGGCGGAGTCGGCCTCGGAAGAACAAGCCGGGACCCTCGAAGACCCGGACGAGATGTACGAACTCTCCGAGGAGGAACGCGAAGAGGTCAAATCGGAGTTCGGGGTCGATTTCGAGACCGGCAACGAGGTGGAA
>JBNJDE010000174.1:0-2682 GCA_051744605.1 Halobacteriota archaeon | reverse complement strand
CCTCGAGGACGTGAGCGTCCAGGTCGAATGGCCCGACCGCCACGAGGCCGAAGAGACGTTCGGGTTCGACCTCTACCAGGGTGGCATTCCGGCCGGCGAGAACATCCGCCTCGTCCACGTCGGCGAGGACGTCCAGGCCTGTGGCGGGACGCACGTTCGGCACACGGGCGAGATCGGGGCGATCAAGATCCTCTCGACCGAGCGGGTGCAGGACGGCGTCGAACGGCTCACCTTCGCCGCCGGCGAAGCGGCCATCGAGCACGTGCAGGCCATGGAGGACGACCTGCTCGACGCGGCCGAAGCCTTCGACGTCTCGCCGGCGGAGGTCCCGGCCACGGCAGAGCGCTTTTTCACCGAGTGGAAAGAGCGAGGCAAGCGCATCGAGGAACTCAAAGAGGAACTCGCGGCGGCCCGCGCCAGCGGCGGGTCGGCGGGCGAGGAGGTCGAGGTCGGGGACACGGTCGCCGTCGTCCAGCGCGTCGACACCGACATGGACGAACTCCGGGCGACCGCGAACGCCATCGCCGAAGAGGGCAAGATCGCGGTCGTCGGAAGCGGCCTCGACGGTGCGCAGTTCGTCGTCGCCGTCCCCGAGGGCAGCGCGGTCAACGCCGGCGAGGTCGTGAGCGAACTGGCGAGTCGCGTGGGCGGCGGTGGCGGCGGTCCGCCCGACTTCGCCCAGGGCGGCGGGCCGGACGTCGACGCACTGGAGGACGCCCTCGAAGCGGCACCCGACGTTCTCCGGAGCGTCGCCGAGGCCTGACACGGTTTGTCACGAACGTCATGCATATTACCGGGGTCGTCCTATCGGTCGGCGTGGTGTCAATCCACACCACTCGGTGACCGACGGGACACATCGGCCACTGACGGGACAATTTGGCGACCGACGGGCCGGAGCGGGCCCGTACTCGGTCTCCACCTACTCTTCGAGGCGGAACCGATTTTGCCCAGCGTCGGCTACGTCACGTCGATGCGCCGCCCTCGCCTCGCGCTGTTGAACGCCGCCCGCGACCCCGAGCAACCGCGACGGAACTTCCGCCGCGAACTGGCCGCCGACCTCGTCGAGTTCCACGTCGGCGGTGGCGAGTTGCCCGGGGACCCGGCCGTCGACGGCGTTGTCGTCACCGGGTCCCAGGCCTCGGTCTACTGGGACGAACCGTGGATCGGTGAGACCGTCGACTGGGTGCGCGAGGCGGTCGACCAGGGTCTCCCGACGCTCGGGGTCTGTTTCGGCCACCAGCTGGTCGCGAGGGCGCTCGGCGGCGAGGTCAGCGACATGGGCGAGTACGAACTCGGGTATCGGGAGATACGCCACGACGGCGACCCCCTCTTCGACGGACTCGAGGATCCGTTCCTCGCCTTCACGACCCACTCCGATACCGTCGAGACGCTCCCGCCGGGGGCGAGCGTCGTCGCCGAGAACGACTTCGGCGTCCAGGCGTTCCGGACCGACCGGGCCGTCGGCGTCCAGTTCCACCCCGAGTACGACCGGTCGACCGCCGAGCGCGTGACGAAACGGAAGGACCTCCCACGAGATCGCATCGACGCGGTCCTCGACGACATCACCGCCGAGACGGTCGCCCGCGCGGCCCCCGCAGCGGTCGTCTTCGAGAACTTCCTCGCCGAGTTCGTCGAGTCGGGGTCCGCAGAATAGAAGTTCTTTTGGAGCGTCCCGCCCGACGTTTTCTCCATGATAGATTACCTCGATCTCGGCGCCGACCTCACCGAAGAAGAGCGGATGATCCGCGACACCGCCCGCGAATTCGTCCAGGAGGAGGTCTGTCCCGACATCGCCGAACATTACATCGAGGGCACCTTCCCGACCGACATCATCCCCGAGATGGGCGAGCTCGGCTTCTATGGACCGAATCTCGAGGGGTACGGCATGCTCGGCATCGGCGAGAAGGCCTACGGCCTCCTCATGGCCGAACTCGAGGCCTGTGACTCCGGACTCCGCTCGATGGCCAGCGTCCAGGGCGCGCTCGTCATGTATCCGATTCACGCCTACGGCAGCGAGGAACAGAAAGAAGAGTGGCTGCCCAAACTCGCCGCCGGCGAGGCCGTCGGCTGTTTCGGACTCACCGAGCCGAACCACGGCTCCAACCCCGGTGGCATGGAGACCCACGCCGAGAAGGACGGCGACGAGTACGTTCTCAACGGCTCCAAGACCTGGATCACCAACTCCCCCATCTCCGACGTCGCCGTCGTCTGGGCGCGCGACCGCTCCGAAGACGACGACCCCATCCGCGGTTTCATCGTCGAGACCGACCGCGACGGCGTGAGCACCAACAAGATCGACGAGAAACTCTCGCTGCGTGCCTCCATCACCGGCGAGATCGCGCTCAGCGACGTCCGCATCCCCGAGGAGAATCGACTGCCCGGCGTCGAGGGACTCAAGGGGCCGCTCTCTTGTCTCACGCAGGCCCGCTACGGTATCGCCTGGGGCGTCATCGGCGCCGCAAAGGATTCCTTCGAGACCGCCCTGGAGTACACCTCCGAACGCGAGCAGTTCGGCCAGCCCATCGCCGGCTTCCAGCTCCAGCAGGAGAAGCTCGCCGAGATGGCGACCCAGATCTCGCTCGCCGAACTCCTCGCCCACCGCCTCGCCGACCTCAAAGAGCGCGGCGACCTCACCCCACAGCAGGTCTCCATGGCCAAGCGCAACAACGTCCGCATGGCCCG
>JBNJDE010000173.1:0-2686 GCA_051744605.1 Halobacteriota archaeon | reverse complement strand
TCAGTGTACTCATGGACGAAACGCGGGTCGTCACGGTCTTCCTGCGGCACGAGGCCGACGTCCTCCTGCTCCGGCGTAGCGACGCCGTCGGCTCCTACACCGGTCGCTGGGGCGCGGTCGCCGGCCACGCCGAGGGATCGCCGGATGCCAGAGCGCTCGAAGAGATCGACGAAGAGACGGGCATCGACCCGGCCGAGGTCTCGTTCGTCCGCCGCGGCGAACGGTTCTCGGTCGAGGACGAGTCCCGCGGAACGCGGTGGATCGTCACCCCATACCTCTTCGACGCGGCACATCGCGACGTGGTTCCGAACGAGGAGACGACGGCGGTTGAGTGGGCCCCGCCGACGGCGATCTTGCGCCGCGAGACGGTGCCCGACCTGTGGGAATCTTACTGGCGTGTCGCGCCGACGGTCGAGACGGTTCGCGCCGACGACGAGCACGGGTCGGCGTACATCTCGTTGCGGTCGCTCGAGGCCCTCCGGGACGCCGCCGCCCTCGGGGTCGAGGGGAGCGGGGCGGACTGGGACCACCTGGCGAAGACCGCGCAGGGCCTCCTGGACGCGCGGCCGACGATGGCGGCGGTCCGCAACCGGGTCAACCGCGTCATGGCCGTCGCGAGCGCCGACAGGTCCCCGGAGGCGGTCGAACGAGCGGCCGGCGATGCCATCGAGGCGGCGCTGGCCGCGGACCGCCGGGCCGCGGAGACGGCGTGTGAACACGTCGCGGGCGAGCGCGTCGTCACGCTCTCGCGGTCGGGGACGGTCCTGGAGGCGTTCCGTGCCGGGGCCCCAGAGACGGTCACCGTCGCGGAATCTCGGCCGGGTGGGGAGGGCGTCTCGGTCGCCGAGGAACTCGCCGCGGCGGGCCACGAGGTCACGCTCACGACCGACGCCAATCTTCCGGGCGTGGTCGACGATGCGACCCTGTGTCTGTTCGGTGCCGATACCGTCCTCCCGGACGGCGCGGTCGTGAACAAGGTCGGGAGCCGAGCGCTCGCACTGGCGGCCAGGGATTCCGGTGTCCCCTGTCTCGCCGTCTGTTCGAGCGACAAGATCGCTCCCGACGAGCGCGTCGGTATGGGGCCAGCGGATTCAGCGACGTTGTACGATGGAGACGCCCCCGTGACCGTGGCGAATCCCACCTTCGAACGCGTTCCGGAGCGATTGCTCGACGGCGTCGTGACCGAGGCGGGCGTCCTCGATGCTGGACAGATCGAGTCGATGGCGACCGTCCACGCCGCCAGATCACGCTGGTCGCTCGCGTCCCCGTCGGAGGAGTAACTCATTTGGCGACCGGGCGGGTAGACTCGACGGGGCGACGGTGACGAAGCGTTACCCCCACCGAGCCCCGTGTGACGAGGGATTTTCCCCGAGTCGCCCCATCTTCCGCTGCCACAATCTTCAATCGGGAGCGCTGAGTACGGGGCGCCATGGCTCCCGACATCGAGCACCTCGGCATCCACGAGAGCGTCTCTGCGGTCTTCCCACCCGAAGTACTGATGCAGGACCTCGCCGATACCGGCCCGACCGTCTCCGTCGTCGGTGACGACGAGATCGCAGACCTCGACGCGGTGGTCACCTTCGCCCATCTCGACGCGTACGTCGAGCACCTCGACTGGATCCATTCGATCCAGGCGGGCTACGACCGCTTCCCGCTCGACGAACTCCACGCGAACGACGTGATCCTGACGAACAGTACCGGCATCCACGGCGAGGCAATCGGCGAGACCGTGGTGGGGCTCATGGCATCCATCGCGCGGCGTCTGTTCACCTACGTCGAAGCGCAGTCCGACAACGAGTGGGATGCACCGCCCTGGGACGAGCCATTCACCCTCTTCGGCGAGGCGGTCTGTGTGGTCGGCCTGGGGACCCTCGGGCAGGGGGTCGCCCAGCGAGCGGCCGGCTTCGACATGGACGTCACCGGCGTCCGGCGGACGCCGACCCGGGTCCCCCACGTTCCCGAGGTCTACACGCCGAACGAACTTCACGAGGCCATCGAGGACGCCCGGTTCGTCGTTCTGACCGTCCCCCTCACGGAAGCGACGGCGGGCATGTTCGGCCCCGAGGAGTTCGAGGTGATGCGCGAGGACGCCTATCTGGTCAACGTCGCCCGCGGGTCGGTCGTCCAGCAGGACGCCCTCGTCGAGGCACTCGAGAACGGGAAGATAGCAGGTGCCGCGCTGGACGTCTTCGAGGAGGAGCCGCTCCCCCGCGAGTCGCCGCTCTGGGACATGGACGAGGTGCTCGTGACCCCGCACGTCGGTGCCCGGAAGCGTGGCTACTACGAGGACATCGCTCGCCTCGTCCGGGAGAATCTGCGATTGATCGACGCCGAGGAGGGGCCGGTCAACCGGATCGTCTGAGAGAACGCAGTCACTCGACCGGGTCGTTCGGCGGTTCCGTCGCCCGTTCGTCCGGTTCCGTCTCCGCCGTTGTTGCTGTCTTTGCGTCCCCATCGGCCTCCGTTTCGCGCTCTTCCCCGGCTGATGCGGACCGCTCCGTGAGTTCTCTGATGACCTGCACCCGACGATAGGGGACGAACAGGCGGTCCTGCTCGCGCTCGATCCAGATGCCGGTGTCGTAGTACATGATATCGGCCGTGTGAACCGGCGAGGTGAGGTCGAGGGGCAATCCCTCGGTGTCGAGGTACACCTCGTAGGTCGGCAGGGATTCTGACATCGGTATCG
>JBNJDE010000172.1:0-2754 GCA_051744605.1 Halobacteriota archaeon | reverse complement strand
GCCTCGCGGGTCGTTCCTCCCCGCTCGCTCATTCCGAGGGGCCTCCCTTCGGTCGGCCCCTCGCACTCCCGGCGAGTCCACTCGTCTCACTTCGTTCGACTCCTTCCCTCGCCGTAGTCCCCCTCGCTCGTTAGCACTCGCTCGCGGGACTCCCGGCGAGGACGACACAAGCCGCACACCTTTTGCCTCCCGACCGGCTACTCGCTCCCAGATGATCTCCAAGGGGTGCGAGCAGTGTGCGCTGGGCGGCAAGATGGTGCTGTTCGTCTACGGCTACTGCGACGAGCGCGATTGCTTTTACTGCCCCCTGGGAGAGAACCGCAAGAACGTCGAACACGTCTACGCCAACGAACGGCCGGTCGAATCGGACGAGGACGTCCTCGAGGAGGCCCGAAAGATGGACGCCCTGGGCGCCTCCATCACCGGTGGCGAACCACAGGAGGTCATGGACCGGACGACCCACTACATCTCCCTGCTCAAAGCGGAGTTCGGCGAGGACTACCACGTCCACCTCTACACCGGCATCACGGGCGGCCGCGAGAACATGCGGGCGCTCGCCGAGGCCGGCCTGGACGAGATCCGCTTTCACCCGCCGCTCGAACTGTGGGGCGACCTCCACGGCACCGAGTGGGAGGACATCCTCTACGTGGCCCGCGAGGAGGGGCTCGATCCCGCCTTCGAGATCCCCGGTATCGAGGCGGAACCCGAATTCGTCGAATTCGTCGAGGAGGGGGCCGCCGAGTTCGTCAACGTCAACGAGTTCGAGATGAGCCACGGCAACTACCGGCGGATGCAGGCCGAGGGCTACGAACTCCAGGAGGGGCACATGAGCGCCGTCGACGGCTCGAAGGCCGAGATCCTGGAAGAGATGGGCCAGCATCCGAAGGTCTACTTCTGTACGAGCGTCTTCAAGGACGCCGCACAGCACCGCAACCGTCTCAAACGCATGGCCGAGACCGAACGGCGGGCCTTCGACGAGGTGACCGACGACGGCACCCTCGTCTACGGCGTCACCGACGAACGCCAGGACCGACTGGCGGACCTCGGCGTCCCCGAGGAGTACTACGAGCCAGTCGACGACCACGTTGAGGTCGCATGGTGGTTGCTCGAGGAGATGATCGAGGAGGGGGACGTCGAGTCGGGCGAGATCGTCGAGCGGTATCCGACCTACGACGAGCAGGTCGTCGAACGGACGCCGCTGGCGTGAGTGGGCTGTGGAACCCGAGCGTGGGCTGACAGGCGGTCGAGAGCCGTCTCCCGGAGCGGGTGACCACGCAACCGCCTCGTGCGCTCCGGGTCGACACCTACGTCATAGCCAGCGCTGGGCCGGTTTCGGTATATGAAGGTGTGGACGAATCGCTTGACGGGGAGAGAACGACCGGCGGTCGTAGAAGACGTAAGCTCTAGACGTAGCGCTCGAGTTCGGGGTCGTCGAGCTCCTCGATGACGTCGCCGGCGGTCTCGTCGAGCAGGCTCCGGCCCGCGGGCGTGGCGATCCGCCCGGCACTACCCTCCTGGGACACCAGATCCTCGTCCTCGAGTTGCTGGAGGATGGTCCGGATGACCTTCTTCGAGGCGTCGGTCTTGTGGGCGGGGGCGACAGAGTACCGGTTGCTCCCGCGTTTGGTGTTGCCGTACGCGGTCGAGAGCGCCTCCACGCCGACGGGGCCGTCCATGGCGACCTTCCGGAGGATGCTGGCCGCTCGTCGGAACCAGAAGTCCTCCTGCTCTGGCGGGAGTTCGCGGTCGGTACCGGTCTTCGTGAAGGAGGCCCACTCGGGCTCCTCGAGCCGTTCGGCGAGGGTCGCGGCGAGCGCGTCGATGAGCTCGTCCGCGGGGGCGTCATAGAGGGTTACCATGCTCGCGGATTCTCGTCGGCGCTGTTTAAAGTCATCGTTAGGGACCCGTGCGGGCCTGCGGACGGGTATCCAGCGGTCGACCTGAGCGGACCCGAGACCCGGAGCGTCCGACCGAGCGGAACCGTATCCTTTTGCCGGCGGGCGAAGAGGGTGAAATATGGACGAACGGGCGGCCCTGGACCTGGTCGGCAGCCTCGTCGACGCCGCAGGCGACGACGCGGCCGTGGTGGGCGACACCGTGCTGACCATCGACATGCTCCACGAGGAGACCGACTTCCCAGCGGGAACGACGCCGTACACGATGGGGTGGCGGTCCGTCGGCGCCTCGCTCTCGGACGTGGCGGCGATGGGGGCGAAGGCGACGGGAACCGTCGCCGTCTACGGAAGTCCCACCTTCGAGGCAGCCCCCCTCGAGGAGTTCGTCACCGGGGCACTGGACGTCTCGCAGTCGGTCGGTGCCGAGTACGTCGGCGGCGACCTCGACGGTCACCAGGAGGTCACCGTCGCCACGACGGCCATCGGAACGACGGACGACCCGGTGTTGCGGCGCACCGCGTCCCCCGGCGAGGTCGTCTGCGTCACGGGCACCCTCGGTCGGTCTGCAGCGGCGGTGCGGTTCTTCGAAGCGGGGGCTATCCAGCGAGCGAACGAGTTCTTCCGGTTCCTGCCGCGTGTGGACGCTGGCCTGACCCTCGCGGAGACCGTCACGTCGATGATGGACTCGAGCGACGGCCTCGCCCGATCGCTCCACCAGCTCGCCGAGGCGAGCGACGTCGGCTTCGCCATCGAAGCGGACCAGGTGCCCGTGGACGACGCCCTCGAAGCGATGGGCGACGGCACCGACGTGCTCCACGAGGCGATGACGTACGGGGAGGATTTCGAACTCGTCGCCACG
>JBNJDE010000171.1:0-2794 GCA_051744605.1 Halobacteriota archaeon | reverse complement strand
GAACTCGCCGCGGTCGAAGTACCCGCGCAGGGCGCAGGTGTCGTGGATGTTGTCCTCGAAGAACGCGAGCGGTCGATTGTACTGGTCGAGTTCCGGTGCATGACCGTTGAGCACCGTCGCGAGCGTCAGCAGGATGTAATCGGGGTGGGTCGGACAGCCGGCGAGGTTGACGACTGGAAGCCCGGCCGCGGACGTGAAGTCGGCCCCGAGGACGCCCCCCTCCTCGCGACCGTCGAACTGGAGTCCACGGGCGCCAGTGACGTTCGGGCCGAGGTCGTAGAGTCGCTTCTTGTTCTCCGCGGCGGGCAGACCGCCATACGCCGAACAGTTGCCGGTCGCCACGACGTAGTCCGATTTCGGGGCGAGTTCCTCGACCCAGTCCGCCAGGGGCTTTTTCTCGCCGTTCTCGTCGTAGCCGAGCGTGGCGGCCGAGGGGATGTCCGTCGGAATCGAGCCCTCGACGACGAGGACGTCGGGGTCGGTCGACATCGCATCCATCGCGGCCTCGCCGCTCTCGGCCATCAGCGTGGGATGGAAGGTCACTTCCAGCCGGAAGTCGCTGATGACCTCGCTGAGCGAGGGGTAATCGCCCTGAAGCAGGGACACCGAGTCGCCCGAACAGGATTGGCCCTGTAACCAGACGACTTCGGCGGAGCCCTCCGTCGCCTGTTCGAGGGCCGACGCGATGTCGGTCGAGTACTGTGTGATGACGCCGCCGGCGGCCATCGTTCCGGCCAGCCGGAGGAAGTTGCGGCGAGTAGTCATGAATTGTCTCCTTCATTATCGTTCGATTCTCGCGATAATAAACGTAGAACACCGGTTTCAGGTATTATGAAAACCCACACGACTCTCCAATCCAGTGGGACGACGACCGATGGAAGGGGCAGTTTCCGGGTCTTTCGTGGGGGTATTCGGCCGATACCGAAAACGTCGGTCGGGACGAGACTTGCGGTAGGTATGCACGACCTCACCGCGGTCGCCGGCGCAGTCCCCGCAGCTGGTGCGCACTCGGTTGTGTCGTGGTTACACACCGCGAGGCCATCGGCCGTGCTGACCGACTCGACCTCGTTTGCCACCCCGCCGTCGCCTCAGTGTGGGATCCCCTTGATGTGTAACTCCAGGTGCTCGACGTCGGCCGCGTGGTCGGGATCGATCCAGCCGACGTCGGCGTCGGATTTGCTGTCGAGACCGTCGACGTACGGTTTCAGATCGAGGACTGGCGTCTCGTCGAAGGCGTCGATCGCGGAGATGTCCACGCGGCCCTCTTCGATCCCGGTGATCCGGACCACGCTGAGGCCGATGGGGTTCGGCCGCCGTGGCGCTCGCGTCGCGAAGAGGCCCACGCTCCGATCGGACCACGGCGGCGTGACCGAGAGCGAGTAGCCCGCCACCCGGTCGAGGTCGAAGAGGACGTAGGCGTACTCGAAGGCATCGAGGCGATCCAGGCCGTCCACGTACGCGGGGTCGAGGTCGATCGCGAAATCGCCGGGCTCCGGGATCGGCTGAAACGGCGCCGCTCCCTCGTATGGGGTACGTAACCGTCCGATCGGCTCGTATTCGACCATACGATCACCTCGACAAACCAGCGCCAAAGCCCCATCGGACCGTCCCAGCTGTGGTGGACGACCGGGAGTTGGGGGGGGGCAGTGGCGGGACGGGAACCGGTGTCGCCGTCCAGCGCAACTGATTCCGGAGCCGTCCCTACAGCACGCGCTCGTCCAGATCGTCGAGCAACGTGTCGGCGACCTCCCGCAGCGCGGGACTGGCGTCCACGGGGGAGGTCCCCCGGAGGCCGGCCGCGGCGACGTCCTGGTCGTATTCGAAGGTGCCGATGACCGGCAGTTCCAGGTGCTCGCGGATCATCTCCGCCTCCGCCGGTTCTCGGATCCGGTTGATGAACGCGAACACGTGCTCGATGCCCACGTCGTTCGCGAGCGAACGGATCTGGTGGGCCGTGTCTATCGACGCCCGTGAGGGTTCGATCACGACCACCATGGCGTCCATGTCGTCGGCCGTCCCCCGACCGAGGTGTTCGATTCCGGCTTCCATATCCATGACGACGTCGTCGTAATCGAGGGCCTGCGTGACCAGCGCCCGGATAAAGTTGTTCTCCGGGCACATACAGCCGGTCCCACCGCCTTCGGGTGGCCCGATGGTGATGAGCCGGCCCGCCGCGCCGAAGGCCGCCGAGTGGTCTTCGAGGACGTCCTCGACGTCGGGTTGCATCTGGATGAGTCCGCCGGACGAACCGGCCCGATCCTCGATGAGGTCGTTCTCCCGCGTGATCGGCGAGGGCTGTTCGACGCCGAGGGTACTGGCGAGGTTCATGTCGGGGTCGCCGTCGATGGCCATCAGCGGGCGTTCCTCGGCGATCGACCTGGCGAGCGCTGCGGCAAGCGTCGACTTGCCGACGCCTCCCTTTCCGGTGATTGCGAGTTTCATTGGAGTGACTGGGGGAACTGTGGTTCAGTCGTCGGCGCTGGCGAGGACCTCGTCGTCGACGAGCGGCGCACGCCGTTCGTCGAGTGCGTCGATGATCTTCTCGGCGGCGCCATCGGGCGTCTCGTCCTGGATGAGGTGGCCGCCGGTGATGTCTTTCAGGTCCTCGGTCATGACCTGCGTGACGACGTCGCTGGCTTCGATACGAAGTCCGGGTGCCGTGTGGAGGGGGAGACCCAGCGAGAGCGCCCAGGTACCGATGCTGACCGCCTTCTCGGCGATGAGTTCGGGGGCGCTCGCCGCGACCGGCAGGTCGCGGGTCGGGATCCCGCTCCCCTCGGAGATGGCACGGACG
>JBNJDE010000170.1:0-2817 GCA_051744605.1 Halobacteriota archaeon | reverse complement strand
ACCATCCACTCGTACATCTGTCGTAGCTGTCGTTCTGTTGGCATCGCAACCCACGCCCAATAGTTGATAAGCTGACACCATAAACATATCAATCGGTCTATCATCTTACCGTTCTGCCAATGGAACGAACCCGGGCCCGAACGTTCATCCGGGTCCGGGACGAACCACCGTCTATGGCACGTGACGACACCCTCCTCAACGCCCTGATCGGTGCCATCGTCAGCGTGGTCCTCGCCTTCCTGCCCTTCTCGACCGTCCTCGGTGGCGGCGTCGCGGGCTATCTCCAGGGTGGGGACCGCTCGGAAGGACTCCGAATCGGCGCGTACGCCGGTGCCATCGCGGCGATACCGCTCCTCATCGGGATGGTGCTGTTCGGGGGCATCTTCTTCCTCGGAGCCCTCTTCGAACCGAGCGCCGCCATCGGGTTCGTGTTCGTCCTCTTCGCCCTGGGGGTCGGCCTGGTGTACACCGTGGGGTTGAGTGCGATCGGCGGCTATCTGGGCGCGTACATCGCAGAAGAGTACCGTTAGAGGTTCTTGAACGCCGAGACGAAGTCCTCGTCGACGGTCAACTGCTCGTCCATCTGCTCCTCGACCGCGTCGAGTTCCTCGAGGAGCGTTTCGTACTCCTCGCTCTCCGTGAGTTCGGAGGCGGGTTTCGACGTCTCGAGAGCCGCTTTCTTCGCGGCGAGCGAGTAGTAGTGCTGAACGTCTTCGTCGTACCGTTTGCGGTTCAGGAGGTCGTCGACGATGGCCTCGAGGTCCTCGCGAGACACCGGTTTCGTGAGGTAGTCGTCGAAGCCCATCTCGAGGACGTCGAAGTCGGGGTCGATCGCAGTCACCATCGCCACCCGGATATCGAATCCCCGCTCTCGCATCTCCTGGAGGAGTTCGTCGCCGGAGAGGTTGGGCATCCGCCTGTCGAGGAGGGCCACGTCGACCGACTCGTCCAGTTGTTCGAGCGCCTCTGCGCCGGAGTTGGCCGTTCGAACCTCGTAGCTGCCCTCGAGCCACGCCTCGAACAGCGCGGTGATGTTGGTCTCGTCGTCGACGAGCAGCACGGTGTCCTTCGTATCGGACATGCTAAATTACTCCGTTGCCGCGGTCCCTTCGCACCATCTGCTGTGCGGTGCTTTTCGTGTATCCATTATAAATCCTCCTACGTCCTCTCTTGGACAGTATTTCCGGCGCCGAAGGCTTATAGCGCCGCGACCACCGACGAAGGTGTATGGACGACGAACCCGGGGGGCCACGGCAGGCCCACACGGTCCGGCTCGAACTGACCGACGAGCCGGGCGAACTCCTGCGGGCGCTCGAACCGATCGCCGACCGAGGGGGGAACCTGCTCAGCATCTTCCACGAGCGCGGATCGCTCACGCCACGGGGACGGATCCCCGTCGAGATCGACCTGGAGGCGACAGCCCACCAGTTCGAGTCGATCATCGACGCACTCCGCGACCAGGGGGTCAACGTCATCCAGGCGGGTACCGAACGCTACGCCGAGGAGGTGACGCTCCTCCTGGTCGGCCATCTCATCGACACCGACCTCTCGGACACCATCGAGCGCATCGAACGGAACTCCCACGTCTCGGTGATCGACCTCTCGCTGTCGGGCGATGTCGGAACCGACCACGTGACCACTGCCCGAATCCGACTCGCCGCCGAGACCGGGCGGATCGACGACGCCATCGGGAACGTCCGCACCGTCGCCGCCGCGAAGGATTTCCGGGTCATCGAACCGCTCGTGGGGGAGGCCTGACGATGCGGCTCGCAATCATGGGTGCCGGCGCGGTCGGCCGGTCGGTCGCCGAACTCGCCCCCGAGTACGGCCACGATGTCGTCGGCATCGCCGACTCCGGCGGTGGCGTGATCGACGAGAACGGACTCTCCATCGCAGACGTCTTCGAGACCAAAGACGAGTCCGGGACGGTCGGGCCGGCCGATTCTGCTGCCGTCCTCCAGGCCGACTACGACGTGCTCGTCGAGGCGACGCCGACGACCCTCGGCGACGCGGAGCCGGGCTTTGGCAACCTCGCCACCGCCCTCGACCGTGATCGGCACGTCGTCCTCGCCAACAAGGGCCCCGTCGCCGAACGGTACGACGAGGTGATGGCCCTCGCCGCCGATTCGGCGGGCGAGGTCCGATTCGAGGCGACGGTCGGCGGTGCCATTCCGGCCATCGCCACCATCGAAGGTGTCGGCCCGTCACGGGTGACTGCGGTCCGGGGCGTCCTGAATGGAACCGCGAACTTCATCCTCACGCGCATGGCGAAGGAGGGGCTCTCCTACGAACACGTTCTCGCGGAGGCCCAGGACCTCGGCGTGGCGGAGGCCGACCCGTCCTTCGACGTCGAGGGGACCGATGCCGCACTCAAGGGAGTCATCGTGGCGAACGTCCTCGACGGCGGCGATCACACCCTGGAAGACGCGACGGTCGAGGGCATCACCGAGTTGCCGACGAGTGCGCTCGACCTGGCTGCGGAGGACGGGCGCACCGTCCGCCTCATCGTCGAGGTCACCGAGGACGGCGTCCACGTCGGCCCCCGCCTCGTCCCCGAACACGACACCCTGGCCGTCTCTGGAACGATGAACATCGTCCAGCTCGAGACCGAACACGCTGGCGGTCTCAACATCAGCGGTCGAGGGGCCGGTGGTCCCGAGACGGCGAGTGCGGTGCTCGCAGACGTGGACCGCCTGGACTGACACCGTGGACCGCCTGGACTGACACAGTCGTCCGTCTGGGTCACCGGGGTTCGGGCCGCCCGCGCTCGCCGGGGCCGGTTCGTACGAGTCTCTCTCACAAACCGCAAGACGGCGT
>JBNJDE010000169.1:0-2863 GCA_051744605.1 Halobacteriota archaeon | reverse complement strand
AGGCGCTGGCGGCGGGCGATCACGCCTACGCGGTTCCCGAGGAGATCGTCGTGCTTGGCATGACGCCCGCGGTCGTCACCGCCGGGCTCCAGCTCTCCGAGACCGTGCGCGAGGGAATCGACGAACTCGTCGCGCTCGTGCGCGAAGAACTGGAACGAGGCGGCACGGCGATCGACGAGCCGGCGGTCGCCCAGGAGGGGTCATCGTGACGGTCCGGTGGATGTGTCTGACCTGTGGCGAGGGCATCGAGGAGTCGGCAGTCGACGAACACGAGGCGGCGGACCACGACGTGAAAGCCCACGTCGTCCCCGACCGCCTGCTCTCGAACGATCCGTGGCAGCTCGGTGCAGAATCACTAACCGACTCGAAGACGACGGAGGATTCGTAACTACATGTGTCTCGGTATACCAGGCGAGGTACTGGAGATCGACGGTGACGAGGCGCTCGCGGAGTTCTGGGACGTCGAGAAGTGGATCCGCATCGACATCGTCGGGGCGGACCTCTCGGTCGGCGATTACGTGTTGAACCACGCGGGCTTCGCCATCAGAAAGATCCCGGAAAACGAGGTGGAGGAGACCATCTCGTATTACGAGGAACTGCTCGGGGCGGACGCCGGCGAGGCGCTCGACGTCGAGTCCCTGGACGGTATCGGGGCGGACGAGACGGAGGGCCGCCCCGAATGACCGACGAGGAGGAACCGATTCTCCGCTTTCGCGACGACGAACAGGCGAGCGCCCTCTACGACCGGATCGACGCGCTGATGGACGCCATCGGCGAGCCCGTCTCGCTGATGCACGTCTGTGGCTCCCACGAGGAGGCCATCGCGAAATACGGCCTCCGGGCCAACCTCCCGGCCGATCTCTCGGTGCGGATGGGGCCGGGCTGTCCGGTCTGTGTGACCGACATGCCGGAGATCGACGAGGGGATCGCCCTCGCGGAGGCGGGCGTGACGGTCGCGACGTTCGGCGACATGTTCCGGGTCCCGGGAACCGAGGGGAGCCTCCGCGACGCGAAACGCGAGGGAGCGAGCGTCGAAGTCGTCTACAGCGCCAGCGACGCCGTCGAGTACGCGAGAGCGAACCCCGAGGAGTCGGTGGTCTTCTTCGCCACCGGCTTCGAGACGACCGCGGCCCCGACGGCGGCGGTACTGGCGGCCGATCCGCCCGAGAACTTCAGCGTCCTCTCGGTCCACAAGTACGTGCCCCCGGCGATGGAGGCGATCGCCGAGCTGCCCGAGACGAACATCGACGGGTTCCTGGCGGCGGGCCACGCCGCCGCGATCACCGGCTACGGCCTCTTCGCTGACCTCGTCGAGGAACACGAGATCCCGACGGTGGTCGGGGGGTTCGAACCCCTCGACGTGCTGCGAGCAATCGCCGACCTCCTCGAGATGATCGCGACCGACGACCCCGGGCTGGGGAACGCCTATCCCCGGGTCGTCTCCGAGGCGGGCAACGTCGCGGCCCAGGAGACCATGTGGTCCGTCTTCGAGCAGACGACCCGTGCCTGGCGCGGCCTCGGCGAGATCCCATCGGGGAACCTCGAGATCCGACCGGCGTATGCAGCCCACGACGCCCGCGAGCAGTTCGACATCGACCCCGACGTCGGGCCGGTCGACCCGCTGGCCGAGCAGTGTCGCTGTGGCGATATCATGGCGGGGACCGCCGACCCGGACGACTGCACGCTGTTCGGGACCGTCTGTACCCCACGGGACCCGGTCGGACCGTGTATGGTGAGCGACGAGGGGACCTGTAACATCTGGAACCGCTACGGCGGCCGACCGGAGGTCTGACCGTGACCGACGAATTCGTCTCGACCGACCACGGCACCGGCACCGAACCGATGCGGGACCTCCTGGCGGACGTCGTCCTCCCCCGATTCGGCGGGGACCACGGCGACGCCGTCGGCCTCGACGCGCTCGACGACGGGGCCGTCCTGCCGGCCGGCGATCGCTCGGTCGTCCTCACCACCGACAGCCACGTCGTCGACCCACTGGAGTTCCCGGGTGGCGACATCGGCCGACTCGCGGTCGCGGGCACGGTCAACGACCTGGCGATGATGGGCGCGACGGACGACGTCGCCTTGACGAGCGCCCTGATCGTCGAGGACGGCTTCCCGATGGACCGTCTCGATCGTATCGTCGAGTCGATGGCGACGACCTGCGAGGAGGCTGGCTGTCGAATCGTCGCCGGCGACACGAAGGTGATGGGGGGCGGAGACGTCGACGGCCTGGTCGTCAACACGGCGGGGGTCGGCATCATCCCGCCGGGAACGCACGTCAGCGACGCGACCCTGGAGCCGGGCCAGAAGATCGGCGTCTCGGGGACGATCGGCGACCACGGAATCGCCTTGCTCGCTGCCCGCGAGGGGATCGGCTTCGAGGACCCCCTCGAGAGCGACGTCGCCCCGGTCGACCACCTGGTCGACGCCGCCCGAGAGGCGGGGTCGATCGCGGCGATGAAAGATCCGACCCGTGGCGGGCTCTCGACGGTGCTCAACGAGATGGCCCGCAAGGCCTCGGTCGGTATCGAGGTCGACGAACGATCGATCCCCGTCGCGGACGGGGTCGAGGGCGCCAGCGAGGTGCTCGGTATCGACCCCTTCGACGTGGCCAACGAGGGGAAGTTCGTCTTCGCCGCGCCGCCGGCGGACGCCGAGGCGATCGTCGCGGCCCTGCGCGAACGACCTGGCGGGACGGACGCCACGCTGATCGGGGAGGTCCACGCGGACAATCCCGGGGAGGTCGTCCTCGATACGGGCGTCGGCCGCCGCTTCATGACCGAACCGATCGCCGAACCACTCCCCCGTATCTGCTGATGCACGAGGTATCGCTCGCCAGAGCGCTGGTCGACCGGGCTCGCGA
>JBNJDE010000168.1:0-2899 GCA_051744605.1 Halobacteriota archaeon | reverse complement strand
CGGTCACTCGCCGAAGAACCGGATGATCCGGTCGCGACCGAGATACCCCATCACCGAGAGTCCCACGATGACGGCCAGGAGGACGACGGCCGAGAGGCCGTTCCCCTGCGCGACCATATCGCCGAAGACGTTCACGAGGAAGAACGCCGGCGCCCGGCCCACGATGGCGATGACCACCAGCTTCCACAGGGGTATCTGCGTGAGCCCGCCGACGAAACACAGCGCGTCGTCCGGCAGTCCCGGTATCAAAAAGAGGACGAAGAGACTCACGAGGCCGTGTCGCTCGACGTAGTCGTCGACCGAGGCGAGCGTGGTCTCGTCGATCACCCGTTCGACGTACGACCGCCCGAACCGACGGGAGAGCCAGAAGGCCGCGGTACTCCCGATCGTGATGCCGATCATGTTGTACAGCGTCCCCCACCAGGGCCCGAAGAGATACCCCGCGACGGCGGCGAGTGCCTGGGCGGGGACCGGGGCGACCACCACCTGAATCGCCTGTAATGCGATGAGGACGAGCGGCGCCATTCGCCCGAAGTCGGCGACGGTCGTCCGGATGGCCCGAGAATCGGTCAGCAACTCCAGACGGGCTCTGAAGAGCACGACGAGGGCGACGAAGACGACGGTCACCACGATGGCGTGGAGGACGAACCGGTTTCTGGCGGCCTGGGAGACGAATATCTGGGGGGAGGACTCACGGTCCATGGTTAACAGCGACCAGGCTGGCGGAAGTCGCTCGTCGCGGAACGGATCACCGTGTCCTGACGACACGAACCCCGACTATTTGAATGTGGGTCCGCCCTCACCGATTCGTGCGTCTCGCCGGCGGCCGCTTCGAGACGATCTTGCCCAGTCGCCCGCGATTGTCGGCGATCCAGCGGTAGCCCCGCTCGCGAAGCCGGACGTACGGCCCGAACTGGTCGAGGCCCGTCCACGGAATCCACTCGGGGACCAGGGCCGCCCGACGGAGCGCCACCTCCACTGCCTCGCCACACGAATAGACGGCGTCCGCGGTGACGAAGTGCGCACATCGCTCGTAGTCCACCGGGAGTCGGTCCTCGAGATCGGGCGTCAGCCGAGAGAACCCCACGATTCGGACCGTTGAATTGGCCGCGAAGAAGTCCGCCCACCACGTACAGAACCCGCAGTCGTCGTCGTAGACGAGCGTCGCGTTCGTCATCGCCCCGGGTAGGGGCTGCTGGCGTATGGGTCTCACGCTCGTGCGCCTGGAGCGGACGGGCCTTCGTCCCGATTTGTCACGAACGGGCACGCATCGGCCGGTACCGAGACCGAAATAGACCATACGTCCAGAAACGCTTCGAAACAGCGGGGGAGTTCACGCCCTGGGAACATAATATGCTTAAATGACGATTGGATTCGCTATACACAAGACATATGTGTGGCCTGCCGCTGGTATCGAGTGCTGGTGCCGACGTGGTGCCCGTTGCCCAGGCCCACGGTGCCAGCGTGGGGGTGCGGACTACTGCCTCGGTCCCGCCCTGTCCAGCCAACGTCGGTCTGTCCCACCGACGACCCGGCGGCACTGCCGTGCCCATCCGGGTACCTGCGACGACGGATGGCGGAACCTCGTGCTCATCATCCCATCCGTTTCACCGAGGGGACGAGTCTGTCCCGATGACCACCGTCGAGTGACTGTAGAGCGGCGACCGTGCCCGGACTGCACCGCGGCGACCGAATCGACGGCAGCTCCCGACGCAGCCGACCAGGCTACATCTTCTTCATCGAGGCGCCCGCTATTCGAGAGCGTAGCCATGCCATATCTCCAGTTCGACGCCGACTTCCCCATCGCCGCGGACGACGCCGCCACGTTCGAACGGCGCGTCGCCGAGTTGTACGCCGACCGGATGGACGCCGACACCAGCTACACCGCAGTGGCGGTGCGCGACGACGTCTCGCTCTTCCTCGGACGGGCGGAGGGCGAGCGGCGGGTTGTCCTGAAGGCCGACATCAGACGGGGTCGCACCGAGAACCGAAAGCGCGACCTCGCGCTCGCGATCATCGACCTCGTCCACGAGACCTTCGACGTTCCCACCGAGAACCAGAAGGTCGTCGTGACCGAACACGACGGCAACCAGATGATGGGCGCCGACCGGGTCGGCGACGACTGGTCGGAATCGGACGCCGAGTAGGCCACCGAGGAGGGCCACGCCGACGCTTACCGGGTTCTCGACCGTTCGAAGCGGTCCAGGTACGCGCCCGCACCGCGACGGAGGTAGCCGACGTCCGTCCCGGCGACCAGGAAGTCGACGTCCCACTCGGTCCATCGCGGTTCGATGGTGTCGATGCCCGTCGCGAGCGTCCCGACGGGGACGTCGGCGTCGCGGGCCGCGGTCACGATCCGGTCGATCGCCTCGCGAAACGGTTCGGCGTCGAAGTCGGCGAACGCGCCCAGACGGGCAGAGAGATCGGCCGGCCCGACGAAGACCGCGTCGAGCCCATCGATGTCGACGATCGCCTCGACGTCGTCGAGTGCACCCTCGGTCTCGATCTGCAGGATGGTCGCCACGGACTCGTTCGCGGTCGCGACCGCTGCCCGGAGGTCGGTGCCGTACCCCGAGGCCCGCCCGCCGGCCACACCCCGGACGCCGTCTGGCGGGTAGGCGGTCGCCTCGACCGCCTTCCGTGCCTCCGCGACGGATTCGATCTGTGGGATCACGATCCCCGCGGGGCCGAAGTCCAGCACCCGCCGGATCTCGGCGCGGTCGGGGCCGCTCACCCGGACCACCGACTCGGTCGCCGTATCGACGGCGTCGATGGTGCGGACGCCCATCGCGAGGTCCGCGATGGTGTTCTCGGAGTGTTCGCCGTCGACGACGAGGAAGTCGAAGCCCTCGCCGGCCAGTACCTCGAGGACCACCGGATCTGCGGTCATCGACCAGGC
>JBNJDE010000167.1:0-2911 GCA_051744605.1 Halobacteriota archaeon | reverse complement strand
CGGTGACCACGTAGTCGATCTCGTAGTCCTCCAGCACCCGTAGCACCGTTTCCCGTTTGCCGGTGGGGATCGTGACTTGGAGGAGACGCACTCCTGACCTTTCACGGCACGACCCCAAAAGCGTTCAGGCGAGTAGGGGGACGACGAACGTTCGGCGTTGCTGGCGAACGGACGACCGTTCGGCGGGGCGGACGAACGTGCGGCGTGGTAAATCGACGAGGATTCGGCGTCAATGGCGAACAGACGACACTAACGGCGGTGACGGGTCGCTGTGTCGCCGATTTCGCTCGGGCGACCCGCCGTCTCGGTCACGTCACGGTCCGGGGTGGTCCGACCATGCTATTTGAACCCTCGCCCGCGGAGTCGGTCGAATCGTCGCGAAACCCGTAAAGTCGCTGGGCGGATACGACGGGTATGTTCGAGACGCGCCCGGACCGCGAGGCCGAAGTCGTCCTCGTCGGCCGGTCGAACGTCGGCAAGTCCACGCTCATGCGGGAGTTGACGGGCCACTCCTTCGACGCGGGTCGGAAACCAGGGGTGACCCGCGAGCCCAATCACTACGACTGGGCGAGCGAGGACTTCGTCATCACCGACCTTCCGGGCTTCGGGTTCATGTCGGGCGTTCCCGAGGAGCGGCGCGAGCAGATCAAGACCGACGTCGTTCGATACCTGGAGCGGTACGCCGAGAACATCCTCGTCGGCGTCGTCGTCCTCGACGGGAAGAGCGCGGTGGACATCATCGACCGCCACTCCGGCGAGGACGAGATCCCCCACGACGTGGAGTTCTACTACCTGCTCAGGGACCTGGACATTCCACCGGTGATCGCCGTCAACAAGATGGACAAGGTCGGGGACCGCGACGAGCGCCTGAACGAGATCGCGGACCGCTTCGGCCTGCTCCCACCCTGGACCCAGTGGCGTGACACCATCGCCCCCATGACCGCCAAACGTGGCCAGATCACGGCACTCGAGGCGGCCGTCAACGACCACCTCGACGCCGCGAAGCGGGACGACCTGAAGAAGTTCTTCTCCCATTGAGTCTGCAGGACTGCACGTATTCGGGGTTCGAGAGACGGTTGTCAGTATCGAGTGGAGTCGCCGTCGAGACGATTCAGAATCGCAACCGGTGAATACAGGATATCGTCGTGCTTGCAGCTGTGTGGTCGTCTTCGCCGGTTGGTCGGCGACGAGCAGTGCCGACGCCTACGTGCGCGATTACTCTCCCGGTGTCTCGCTCTCGTCGGTGGCCGTATCGGTCCACACCAGCTTCCGATTGACGAACTCCTTGATGCCGGCTTCGGACAGTTCACGGCCGTAGCCGGACGCCTTGACGCCGCCGAATGGAACACGCGGGTCCGACGTGACGAGTTCGTTGACGAACAGGCACCCGGCGTCGATTTCGGCGGCGACTCGCTCTCCCCGGTCGAGGTCGTCCGTCCAGATGCTCGCCCCGAGGCCGTACCTCGTGTCGTTGGCCTTCTCGACGATGGCGCGCTCGTCGGGCAGTTCGTACACCGCAGCGACGGGACCGAACACTTCCTCGCTATCGGCCGGACAGCCCGCCGGAACGTCGGTGAGCACCGTCGGCGGATAGAACGCCCCCTCGCGATCGAGTGGTTCGCCGCCGGTGACGACCGTCGCGCCCGCCGCCACGCTCGTCGTCACCTGCTCGTGGAGGTCCTCCAGCAGATCTTCGCGGGCCTGTGGACCGACGTCGGTCGCTTCGTCCCGCGGATCGCCCACGGTGAGCGATTCGACTTCGTCGACGAACGCGTCGAGAAACGCGTCGTAGACGTCGGTGTGGACGAGGAACCGCTTGCCGGCGATACACGATTGGCCACCGTTCTGGTTGCGGGCCCAGGCCGCGACCGCCGCGGCAGCCTCGACGTTCGCGTCGTCCAGGACGACGAACGGGTCGCTTCCGCCGAGTTCCAGTACCGTCTTCTTGAGTTCGTGACCCGCCGTCGACGCGACCGCCTGCCCGGCGCGGTTACTTCCCGTCAGCGTGGCCGCTCGCACGCGGTCGTCTTCGAGGAGGTCGTCGACCAGGTCGGAGGGGATCAAAAGCGATTGGAAGACCCCTTCGGGAAATCCCGCCGTTCGAAACACCTCCTCGATGGCGAGCGCACACCCCGGCACGTTGGACGCGTGTTTCAACAGCCCCACGTCGCCAGCTGCCAGATACGGCGCCGCGAATCGAAACACCTGCCAGAACGGGAAGTTCCAGGGCATGACGGCGAGGACGGGACCCAGCGGTTCGTACACCGTCTTCGCCGTGGTTCCGGGCGGACTCGGGTGGTGGTCGGCTTCCAGGTAGGTGCCGGCGTACTCGCCGTAATGATCGCACGCCCACGCGCACTTCTCGACCTCGGCACGGGCCTGGGTGATGGGTTTCCCCATCTCGCGCGTGATGATCTCGGCGTACTGCTCGGTGTTCTCGCGAAGGACATCGCCGGCGGCCGCCAGGAGTCGTTCCCGCTCGCGTGTCGGGCGGTCGCTCCAGTCTGAGAACGCCTCACTCGCCCGTTCGAGCGCAGCGTCGACGTCTTCTCTCGTGTCCGCCTCGTACGAGTCGATCGCCTCACCTGTTGCCGGATCGATAACTTCCATGGAACGTCCATCGGGCCCCGACGGCATCACCGTTGTTAGCTACCTGCATACGGATTGGTGGCCGAAACGCCGCGCACAGATGGTCGGTCCCCCGACGACCGCTGTCGGCCATGGGCGCGTCGACCAGCGTCCACCACTACTCGACTGGTCACACGTCGCGATAGGCCAGGATTATAATGTTGTAAACATAACATGTGAATGGCGATACCGATGTCAGAATCCCTGCCGACCTACGAGGTGTACCTCGACACCGAGGGATTGCCCCTCGACCTCACCTCGCCGGTTCACACGGCCGATATCA
>JBNJDE010000166.1:0-3131 GCA_051744605.1 Halobacteriota archaeon | reverse complement strand
GACGAAGAAAGCGACGCCGAGGACGGTGAGGACGAAGAAAGCGACGCCGAGGACGGTGAGGACGAAGAAAGCGACGCCGAGGACGGTGAGGACGAGGCGGACGACGGTCCCAAGCCAATCGACGACGGCGTCCCCGATTGGGACGTCGGCCGGAACACGGACGAGGAGGATGAGGACACCGGCGACGAAGCCGAGGAGACGGCCGGGTTCGAGATCCCCTCGAACGTCGACATCCGTGAGGGCTACGACGATTACGAGGATCGGGTCGACTTCGACGAAGATCCGAGCGAACGGACCACCGAGGTCGACCTCTCCAGGGAGGACATCGAGACGGTCTCGGATCCCGACTCGACGGCCTTCGAGCGCAAGAAGGCCTCGGGCCCCCAGTCGGACGAAGAGCAACCGCTCGCGGTGCACATCGAGGAGATGATCAAACGCCTCGCCATCGTCGTCGCCATCGCTGGCGCCGTGAGCCTGGCGGCGTTCCCCTTCGCCGAGGAGGTCGTCACGTTCCTCTGGTACTCGATCCTGCCCGCAGACGTCTCACAACCCCACGTCTACCACCCGCTCGAACTCGTCCTCACGCAGCTCAAGACCGCCAGCCTCGCGGGTCTCGTCATCGCCCTCCCGGCGTTCGTCTACGAGACCTACGCGTTCATGCGACCCGGGCTGTACCCCCACGAGCGGCGCTACTACCTGGCCGCGGTGCCGACCAGCCTCGTCCTCGCGCTGGTCGGGGTGTCCTTCGCGTACTTCATCGTCCTGCCGGCGGTGATGAACTACTTCCTCTACTACTCCGAGACCGTCGTCGACATCGCCTTCGCGCTGGGGGCGACGTTCAACCTCTTCCTCATCCTGATGGGCTATCTCGCGCTGGTCTTCCAGATCCCCCTGTTCATCATGCTCGCCATCATGATGGGGCTGACCACCCGCGAATGGATGGAAGACCGTCGCATCATCTTCTGGGGCGTCTTCCTGGGGCTGTCCTTCCTCTTCAGCCCGGACCCGACCGGGATGGCGCCGCTCATCGTCGCCGCGACGATGGTCGCACTCTTCGAGGGGACGCTGTTGGTCCTCCGCTGGACCAACCGTGGGTGAGTCCCGGCCCGTGCGGTAGCGGGTGCCGTCTCCGTCCTGTTATCGCTCCGTCACGATCGGGCACCCCAACCGTTTAGCGCCGGGGCGACGACACCCCGGTAATGGACCTGGAAGCCATCCCGGGCGTCGGGGCGAAGACCGCGGCGGCGTTGCGGGACCTCGACGACCCGGAGGGGGCCCTCGAACGCGAGGACGTGGCCGCGCTCGCGGGTGCCCCCGGGGTCAGCGAGGGACGCGCCGCCCGGATCGTCCGGAGCGCGATCCGCGACCGCCACGACGACCCCGGCGGATTCCTCGCGACCGACCGGTCGCGCGAGATCTACGACCGTGCCCTCGGCCTTCTCCAGGACCGTGCCGTGACCTCGTACGCCGAGAAACGGCTGGAGACGTTCTACCCCAGTACCGCCGAATCGCGCATCGACGAGACTCGCGAGTTCGCCGAACGAGCGATGGGCCTGTCGGTCGAGGAAGATGCTATCGAGGCCCTGCGAGACGTCGAACCACTCGCCCAGCCCCGATCGGTCACCGTCCGGGACCGCTGTCTCGCGACGACCGACGGGGAGACCTACGCCGCCGCTCGCGAGGCGTTCCCCGAGATGAGCGTCGAGATCGTCGACGACGCCCGCGATCTCGCGGAACTCGCTCGCGGGTACTCGACGGTCGTCGCCCTCGACGAGGCGTTCGCGGGGGTCGACGTCGAGGGAGACGTCCGCGTCGAACCACGTGCGCTGGAGGATCCGGCGGCGACCGTTCCCGAACGCACCCTCGCCTTCTTTGCGACGAACCGTTCCACCATCCGGGCCGCCATCGACGTCCATCGGGCGGCGGATCTCGACCCCGCCATCGACCTGGAGGAACTCGGCGACGCCCTCTCGCACCTCGACGAGGACGGGGGCGTCGTCGGTGACGAGGAACTGGCACGACTCACGGCGGCGGTGGACGACCTGGACGTCGCCGTCTCGACCGCCGAGTCGGTGGCCAACGACCGACTGAAGGACGCCATCAAGGCCAGGGACGTGACCATCGAGGGGTCGGACCTCCTCTCGCTGGTCGAGCGGGGCGCCGGCGTCGACTCGCTGCTCTCCCGCGAACTCGCCGACGAGTACGACGCGGCCGTGGCCGACGCCCGCGCTCACCTGATAGCGGCCCTCGACCTCGCGGAGGACGAGGCGGAGATCGCCCGGCGTGCCTTTCCCGACGATCCGACGTACCCGGTCGAACGCGACGAGGGAGTTATCTCGCGTCTTCGGGAATCGATCGTCGCCGAACGCGACCGCCGGGCCGCAAAGCGAAAGCGCGAGATCGCCGCCGAGCTGGCCGACCGCCGCGAGGCGACGACGCGGCTGGTCCGGCGCGCACTCGAACTGGACGTCGAGTACGCCATCTCCCGGTTCGCCGCCGATTTCGACTGTACGATGCCCGAGCGCGGCGGTCGTGGCTTCGCCATCGAGGCTGGCCGCTCCCCGCTCCTCGACGAGGCGTTCGAGGCGGTGGAACCGGTCGATTACGCGGTCGACGGCGTCGCCATCCTCTCGGGCGTGAACAGCGGGGGAAAGACCTCGACGCTCGATCTTGTCGCCCTCGTGACGGTGCTCGCGCACATGGGACTGCCCGTCCCGGCCGAATCGGCGCGGGTGCCCGCCGTCGAGGAACTGGCCTACCACGCGAAGACCCAGGGGACCCTCGACGCGGGGGCCTTCGAGAGCACGCTCCGGGACTTCGCGGCCATCGCCGACGGGACGGCGGCCAAACTCGTCCTCGTCGACGAACTGGAGAGCATCACCGAACCCGGGGCCTCCGCCCGGATCATCGCCGGCATCCTGGAGGAACTCGAATCGACGGACTCGACGGCGGTGTTCGTCTCACACCTCGCCGGCGAGGTCCGCGACGCCTGCGAGTTCGACGTAACTGTCGATGGCATCCGCGCAATCGGTCTGGAGGACGGCGAACTCAGGGTGGACCGCTCGCCGAAGAAAGACCACCTGGCACGGTCGACCCCCGAACTCATCGTCGAGAAGTTGGCGGGCGAGGAC
>JBNJDE010000165.1:0-3181 GCA_051744605.1 Halobacteriota archaeon | reverse complement strand
CGGAGAGCTGGAGCCCGGCGGTGACGACCGCGGGCGTCATGCCAAGCACGACGATCTCCTCGGGAACCGCGTAGGCGTGATCGCCCGCCGCCAGCGCCTCCGTGAAGGAGAAATCGTGCATGTTGATGTCGAAGTCGGCGGATTCGAACGCCCCCTCCCGGTAGACGATCCGGTGGACGTCTCCCGGTTCGGCGTCGGGGACCTGGATCGCGTCGACGACGATCGCTCGGTCGGCGCCGTCCATCGCCTCGAGGGCGAAGAAGGCGGTCGTGCCGGCGTGCGAGAGGCTGACGTCGGGGTGTTCGTCCAGTCCAGCGTCTCTGAGCGCGTCGACGACCGCGGCCGAGAGCCCGTCGTCGCGCATGATCTGGTTTCCCACGCCGACGACCGCCTGTTCAGTCATCACCGTCCTCCGTCGGGCTCTCGACCTCGTAGTACGGGACCGTCCCGACGACCATCGACTTCAGGAAGTCCCAGTTGCTCTTCATGACGCCGAAGTAGGCGTGGAAGATCACCATCGCCGTGATCACGGCCGCCAGGACCAGGTGGAGCTGTTTGAGCGTCTCGACGGCCAGGTAATCGGCGGGGAATCCCAGCCAGACCACCCACCAGACCGGGTCGGTCGCGATCTCGCGGTAGACGCCGAAGCCGGTGAGCGCGACCAGGGCCACGAAGATGGAGATCCACCAGAAGTACGCCTTCTGTGCGGGGTGGCCGACCATCCAGTGTTCTTTGACCACGTCCCAGGTGCGACGCCCCTTGTGGTAGTTCGGCGGGTACTCGCGCAGTCCAAGGAAGGCCAGCCCGATATTGATCCCCAGCACGATGTCGGAGTACTCCGCGAGCTGGCGATGTCCGTCCACGAAAACGTGATAGAACGGGAACAGGAGTAGCGTGACGACCACGATGAAGATACCCGCCCACATGTGCAACCCGAAGGCGACGTAGTAGCCGTCCCAGATGGGGACGTTCATCGGACCGTAGTTGCCCGACCAGAGGGCGTACCCGGTGACGACGAGCACGGTCATCAGGGTCACCTGGAGCCAGTGGACCACCCGCGAACCGAGCGAGTGGCGCAGCCGTTCGCCGACGATCTCCGCGTCTGACAGCGCGAAACATCGGGGATCGAAATCGCAGTACCGCTCCCAGATGTCCTCGGTCAACAATTTGTGAAGCGCCCGACGGTCGCTGGTGCTCATCGCGTCATACTCCCTCCAGGGGTCGCGGACGCGGGTTCGACCACCGACTCGAACTCCTCGTCGGGACTCTGGACGTGGACCGAGCAGGCCAGACACGGATCGAACGACCGGATGGTCCGCATCACGTCGATCGGGTTCGAGACCGACTGGACCGCCATTCCCTCGGCGGACTCCTCGAAAATACTCGGCGTGCCGTCGGCCGACCGCGGCCCCAGGTTCCAGAGCGTCGGGGTGACGATCTGGTAGTTCTCGACTTGACCGTCCTCGACGCGGACCCAGTGGGAGACTGCGCCACGCGAGGCTTCCCAGAGGCCCACGCCCTCACCCGTGAAGTCGTCGTCCCAGCCGGCGTTGTAGACGCCGTTCGGATCGAGCGCGTCGATCCAGTCGGTGAGGAGGTCGCGGACGACGAGCGTCTCCTGGGCCCTGGCGATGAGTCGATTGAGCGTGTTGCTCGCCGTCGCCCCGCCACCCAGCGTCTCCCGCAGGTCGAAGGGGTCGGCGTCGGCGGCGACCAGACGGGCCAGGGGCCCGACCTCCATCGAACGGCCGTTGTACCGGGGCGCTTTCCCCCAGGAGTACGCGCCGGATTTGTCGGGGTCCGGCTCCGGCGGTTTCTCGTCCCACGGCTGGCCCCCGGAGTCGTCCGTGTACCAGGAATATTCGACGTCCTCGGTGACGGAGTCGACGATGTCGTCTTTCGAGGGATGTCGGAGTTCGCCGTCGGCGTAGACGCCGCGGGGGAGTGCCAGGGAGTCCGCGTCCGTCCCGTAGAAGACCCCGTTGGCGTAGTACCGGTCGGGGCCGACGCCGACCTCGTCGGCGCCCTCCTGCTTGGCGGCGACGAGCAGGCTCACGATGTCGTGGAGGCCCTGGGCGTAATCGGACTCCACCTGCCCGTCCTGGACGTTCTCGATCACTTCGGGGACGGCGTCGGTCGGGCCGAGCCACTGGTTGACGGCCTTGATCTTCGAACGGACCTGTTCGATCGTCTCGAGGTCGGGCTGGACGGCGGTGCCACCCGGCGCGTACGTGAGCGGGTGTGGCGCCCGGCCGCCGAACTCGGAGAACGCCTGCAGCACCGTTCGCTGGACCTCCAGGGCGCGCTTGTATCCCTCGCCACCCTCGCCACCGGCGACGGCGGCCGGGTTCAATCGGTCGAAGCCGGTATCCGCGACCGCGTCGGAGTAATCCGGGCCCGCGAGGGCGAACAGATGCACAGCGTGGTTCCAGATGAAAAACAGCCCCTCCATCACGTCGCGGAGGATCCGGGCGTTCTCGGGAACGCCGTCGAAGACGCCGGCGCGCTTGGCCGCGTCCTCGATGGCGAGAATCGAGGTCTGGCGGTGGCAGGTGAAACAGACGCCACAGGTCATCTGCGTGATCTGGGGGGCGTCGGAGGGTGGCCGTCCGAGCGTGATGATCTCGATGCCACGGAACATGTCCATGTGGCTTTTGGCGTTCGTGACGACTCCGTCCTCTACCTCGAGGGTCGTGCTGTGGTGGCCTTCGATACGCGTCGTCGGGTCGATTTCGATTTCCGGCATCAGTTAGTCCTCCTTTGGTTCTGGTGTTTCGTCTTCGGTGTCGCCGTACCCGACCGCCTTGCGTGCGGCGTGGGCGCCGATCCCGACGGCGGCCCCGCCGATCGCGACCTTGCCGGCGGTCTCGGCGTCGACGCCGAAGACGTTCTGTTGCTCGATCGGTTCGTAGTAGGGCGAAAAGCGGTCCCAGAACGCCGGTTCCATGCACCCGATACACGGCGCGCCGACGTTCCGACAGACGCTCGTTCCGTCGTTCCAGAGCCGTTCGGACTCGTCGCAGTGGACGTACGGCCCGGCACAGCCGACCTCGTACAGACAGCCGTCCTCACCCGGCTTCTCCGCGAACTCGCCGCGGTCGAAGTACCCGCGCAGGGCGCAGGTGTCGTGGATGTTGTCCTCGAAGAACGCGAGCGGTCGATTGTACTGGTCGAGTTCCGG
>JBNJDE010000164.1:0-3187 GCA_051744605.1 Halobacteriota archaeon | reverse complement strand
CGCGAGCGATGGCCGGTCTGACTCAAAATACCCAGGCGATATTTCCTACACGTCCTGTATTCCCGACCGGATGCTGGCGACCGTCTCCGCGTCCAGTTCCAGGTCGGGATGATCACTCCTGGCGTGTTCCTCCGCATCGGCCATGATTTCGTCTTCAGTCGCTGCCTCCAACGTCCGATGACACCCGTCGACCGGGCACTCGAGTCGTTTTGCCATATGTCAATACACCATACACTGTTGGCGCGGAAAATGGTATCGAGGGCTGGACCGTACCTGGCAGGGTTGCGGTACACATCGAGAAACTGTGTGAAGTCCACTGGTAACTGATTCCTCAGACCGATCCTTCCCCGTTATCCCCCCAAGGGCATCCCTCGTCGAACGCACGGAGCACTACGCCGTGGCGGTCGAATTCGCCTGGGAGGAACGGTCTCGCGACTCAAAGACGATTAGATCCGTCGATGAACAGTCTCGGACGTTCTCCTCGGTCGATTTTCACCCATCCGGAGAAGTACATACCGGGTTCTCTGTCCATATGTAATGCGACGAAACATCACCATCTTGCTCGTTGGAGCACTGGTCGCGGTCCTCGCCATCGGCGTGGTCGCCCCGGCCGTGAGTGCCCACGGCAGTACAGACTCACAACCGACGACGCCGTATGCGGACGACGAGAACGCGACTGAGACGCAGGCCCAGTACATGGCCGAATGGATGGAGACCCGGATGGGGCCCGACGGTGTCGAATCCTTCGAGCAGCAGACCGGGACCACCGTCGACGAGATCGCGGCCGCGATGGCCGAACACATGGGTCCCGCGGATGGAACCTGGAACGCACCGGGAGATAACCAGCAGTACGGTCCCGGCGCTGGACCCGGCAATCAGGCGCCCGGGTGGGGCCACGGACCGATGATGCCCGGTGGAAACGGAAACGGACCCTGGGGTGGCAACGGCCCCGGTGCTGGCTACGGTAACGGGGGCGCCTACGGCCCTAGTGGCCACGGTCACGGCATGGGTGGACACATGGGCGGCGGGATGTTTGGCGGCTGGTAAGGGAGTTACAGCCACCCCCACCATCCACCACGTGACCAGTCGAACACCTCGTATTTCGCCAGTCTCGGCGATATCGAGAGCGGGAGCTGAGTAACGCTGTACCGACGTCGTGCTTCCGACATCTGCTAGCATAACACAATAGTCACGTGGCCCCGTACGTAGTCCATGGATATCGCCTTCTGCGCATTCGATGGCATGACCGCCCTGGACTTCGTGGGTGCCTACGATCCCATCACCCGACTGGACCGGATGGATTTCCTCTCGCTCGAGTGGGACGTCTGCGCCAGGACTGCCTCCGTGACGACCGATGGCCTGACCCTCGACGTCGACCGGGTCGAGCCGAATCTGGGTTCCTACGACCTCGTCTTCGTCCCTGGCGGGATGGCGACCCGAACCCTTCGTCATGACGATGCGTTCGTGAAGTGGATCGGTACTGCGTCGGAGAGCGAGTACGTCACCTCCGTCTGCACGGGATCGTTACTCCTGGGTGCTGCTGGTCTCCTCCAGGACAAACAAGCGACGACCCATCCGTCTGCGTTCGACCTCCTCGAAGAGTACGCCGCGGTCGTCGACGACCGTATCGTCCACGATGGATCGGTCATCACCGGTCGAGGTGTCTCCTCCTCGCTGGACCTCGGGTTGTACCTCGTCGAGGAACTAGCTGATCGAGAGGCGCGACGGGCCATCGCCGAGCAGATGGACTATCCGTACGATCCGACCCAGCGGGAATAGACCGTCCGCCGTCGCCGATTGCCGAACAAAGGGAGAGGCACAGCCTTTTATACCGACCGTGCGACCGTTCCAACGAATGCGGACGTATCGATTCGTGCGGTTCCTGGGCGACCGAATCGAGGCGGCGAGCCAGGAGGTCGCGCGGACCACTGCGAACGCCCGAGAACCGGTCGAACGGATCACGAGCGGTGACGGCGACCCCCACGAGGCGGTCCGCCGGGCGGTGCCGCGCACCGTCGCGAACCACGTCGACGGCACCTCGAAGGCGGCAGCTCGCTTCCGGGCAGTCTCGGTTACGACCGATGGAGACACCGCGTCGGAGTCCAATACGGATCCCGACCTCGGGATCGTGTTCCACGCGTCAGTCCCCGACTTCGAGCTGGTCACGGGGCTAGTCGCGAAGACGGTCGATGCGAGGGCGCTCGCCGACCCCGAGTACAGCCTCGCAGAGATGAACGAAAGCGAGGCCCTCGACCGACTACTCACCATCACGGCAGACGCGTTCGTCCTCGTGGTTGGAGAGCGACGGGTCCACGTCGTCCCGGCACAATCGGTTGCCGCGTTGACCGACCCACAGCGACGACAGTCTCCACATCGCGACCTCTACTCCAGACAGCTCGGCCGCACGTTCGAGGAATTCGCGGAAGGATTCATCGGCGACGCGACGATTGCACCCGACCTCTCGGCCGCCGATAGCCGCGCCGTGACGGAGCGGAAACTTCGAACGTGGGCCGAGGACAACGACCTCAAACAGGCGCTCGCGATCCGCGTGACAGCGACGACGGGGGAGACCGAGGCCACGCTGCAGGACTTCGTCGAGTGAGAAGGGGCTAATCAGAGTTCGATGCGTTCGACGAGCTGGTCGTCTTTCGCGCCGATGTTGACCGCGACGATGCGGATGTCGTCCTCGAGCCCCGATTTCTCCAATTTCTCTTTGAGCAGACCGTCCACCTGGTAGACGCCGGCGGCGTTCCGCATCCTGATCTCGACGAGCACTGGTGTTCCGTCGCCCTCGACGAGCGAGACGCTCTCGATGGCCTGGCTGGAGATGGTGTTGATGCCTCTGCCACCACGCTCGTAGGGTATCCTGGAGCGGCCCCGTTCCATGTCGAGGCCATCCGCGATCCGAATGACGCCCGCCTCCGCCGTCAGGGGGTCTTCCGGCGTGTGGTGACAGAGGATGGCGTGGAGCACCTCCGATTTCACGCGGACGGCCGCCTCCACGTCGTAGAACTCGGGGAGAATCCTGTCGAGGAGGTCCGAGGCGAGGGGGATCGAGTAGTAGGTGTGATTGTCTCGATGGACGACGTGACCGATGTCGTGGAGCGTGGCCGCCAGCGCGATGATCACCGACTCGTCGGCTTCCTCCAGGCCCTGGTCGGCAGCGCCGTTGAACTCGACGTCGCCC
>JBNJDE010000163.1:0-3370 GCA_051744605.1 Halobacteriota archaeon | reverse complement strand
CCGAACCACGAGACGAGCAGGTTCAACGGATAGACCGCGCCGTCGTAGAGCGGGCCGACCGCGAGGAACGATTCGGGATTCTCGTGCCACTCCGTGACCCGTCCGACGTGGGCGTGGGCGTACGCGAGGCGAATCTCGCCGAAACGACGGTCGCCGAGGAGGTTCTCGGCGTGTCTCTGGGCCTCCCCGCGATGATTGATCGGGGCCGCTGCGAGCGCCAGGTCGTTTCGTTCGGCTATCGCCAGCAGTTCGGCCGCGCGGTCGGCCCTCATCGCCAGTGGCTTCTCGCTGAAGACGTGTCGACCCGCCTTCAGTGCCGTCTCGGTCACTTCCGCGTGGGCGGTGTGGCTGGTCAGATTGACGACCAGGGGCGCGGCTTCCGCCGCCACGAGCTCCGTCAGGTCCTCGTAGGCGGTCGCCCCGTGGGCGTCGGCGAGTGCTTCGGCCCGGTCGTATCGCCGATCGCATACCGCAGTCAACGACAGCGGAGCGTCGTCGAGACCGTCTGCGTACTGCTCCGCGACCGCGCCCGCACCGACGAAGACACATTCCACGCCAGTGCATTCGGGACCCAGGACAAAAATGAAGCGGCCGCGAAATTATTACCCGTCCCGTCGAAGACAGTCCATGGCCGACGTCGCGGTCCTCCACAACACGCTCGACTTTCAGGGCGGCGCGGATACCGTCTGCCTGGCGGTCTGTGACGCGCTGGCCGACGACCACGCCGTCACGCTCTTTACCGTCTCCGAGACGGCCCTCGAAACCCTGTCCGACCGCTTTGGCACCCCGTTGCCCGACGTCGACGTCAGGATGCCGACGGGCGCGAACCGAACCGCCCGCGCCCTCTCATGGCTGGCGCCGTGGGTCGGGCCGCAACTAGCGTTTCGGAGCGTCCTCCTCCGTCGGTTCTTCCTCCCGGTCGCAGACGAGTTCGACCTGGCGGTCAGTACGGCGAACGAGGTCGCACTGCCCATTCCGTCCGTCCAGTACGTGCACTATCCGCAGTTCCACCTCGACCGGGCGACGGACGCCGACCCGGGTCGGTTGAACCCGCTCTGGAGTCGGGTGGCCGCCCCCGACGCGAGTGGCGGGACCGACACTCCCACCTATCTCGCGAACTCCGGATGGACCGCGGACGTATTCGAGGCCATCTACGGGACTCGGCCGACGGTCCTGCACCCTCCGGTCGATCCGATAGCCTGTGAGACGGCCTGGGCGGATCGGGAATCGGGTATCGTCGTCGTGGGTCGCATCGCTCCCGACAAGCGACTCGGGGCTGCGATATCCATCGTCGATGGGGTGCGAGACCGTGGCCACGACGTCCATCTCCACATCGTCGGCTCCGCACCACGGGCCTACCGTACGTACGTTCGGCAAATCACGGCGGCCGCCGAGAAGCGCTCGCACGTCCACCTCGAGACGGACGTCTCACGCCGCCGTATCCACGACCTCCTGTGCAGTCATCGGTACGGCCTGAACGTCAAAGCGGACGAGCACTTCGGGATGTCGGTGGCCGAGTACGTCGCCGCCGGGATGGTGGCCTTCGCGCCGGCACAGGGGGGCCAGCAGGCGATACTGCGGGACCGCCAGGACCGGTTGTTCGATTCCATCCCGGCCGCCATCGAAACCGTGAGTGGCGCCATCGCCCGGGAGGACCGCCCGACCATCCCACCGGATCGGTTCGCGACCCACAGGTTCCAGGACGCGTTCCGGCGATACGTCAGCTGAACACAAGATTCAAGCCGATACTATGCGATGTTGACATATGTCATCGACCACCGACTCCGGGACCTCCATTCGGACGGAATCCCTGACTGGGCTCCACTGGATCGCCATCGTTCTCGCCCTCGTGACGGGCATGATACATCTCGTCCTCGGGGTGAGTTTCATCTCGGACCCGATGGGCTGGTCATTCCTCTTCGCCGGTGTGGTCTTCCTCGCCGCCATCGTCGCGGTCCTTTACGACTACCGACGGCGACTCATCTACCTCCTGGGTATCCCGTTCACCGGGGGGCAGATCGTCGCCTGGTACGTCGTGAACGCACCGGAGTTCTCCCCGCTCGGCATCGGCGACAAGGTCGTCCAGCTCGTCCTCATCGTGGTCCTCGCACTATTATACACCCGCGAGGCCTGAAGCGGTGGTCGTAGAGCAGTCGAGTTGCCACGACTCCCTGGCTCCGTATCGACCCAGGCCGAGGCCCGTGTCGCACGTCCGAGAAACGTGATTCTTAAGGGTAGAACGGGACTCGGTACTGGTATGACCGATGAGAATACGGCCGACGAGCCCGAGGAAACCGACGAGGCGTCCACGGACGAGGGACTGCAGTCGGGCGACTTCGTGAAACTTGCGTACACCGCCCGCACCACCGAGGGTGGCGACCTCGTCGATACGACTGACCTCGAGACCGCCGAGGACGAGGGCATCGAGACGGAGGGTCGCGACTTCTCGCCTCGAACCATCGTCCTCGGAGAGGGACACCTCTTCGCCGCCGTCGAGGACGACATCGAGGGCAAGGACGTCGGTGACGAGGGCTCCGTGGTCGTTCCCGCGAACCAGGCCTTCGGGGAGTATCAGGAAGAACAGGTCCGGACGGTCAAGGCCGACAAGATCCCGGAAGACGACCGCTACCCCGGTGCCCACGTCGACGTCGACGGCGAGCACGGTCACGTCGAGACGATCATCGGCGGCCGGGCCCGCGTGGACTTCAACCACCCGCTGGCCGGCCAGGACATCGAGTACGACTACGAGATCGTCGACACCGTCGAGGACCGGGTCGAGCAGGCCAGTGGACTGCTCAAGATGTACTTCGACGTCGACCTCGACATGTCCATCGAGACCGACGAGGTGGAGACGGAGGTCACCGTCGAACCCGACGACGACGAAGACGCCGAACCGGAGACGACCACCGAAATCGAGGAGCAGGAGACGCTCTACATCGAGAGCAACCCGCAGCTGCAGTTCAACCAGCAGTGGATGATGAGCAAACAGCAGATCCTCGGCGACGTCATGGAGAAGATCGGCGTCGACCGGGTCATCGTCCAGGAGATCATCGACGGCAGCGGCATGCCCGGCATGGGCATGGGCGGCATGGGCGGCGGCCTCGGCGACATCGACGCGGCCCTCGAAGACGCCGACATCGACGCCGACGAGATCATCGACGAACTCGACGAGGGCGACGAGGACCTCGAGGACGTCGACGCCGAGGAACTGCTCGACGAAGAGTAACCGACGGCGCGTTCTTCTCGCAGGGAGTCCGGCGTTCGGTGACCGCGACCAGCGATACGACTGTTCTCCCCGATGGCGGCTTCGAAGAACATACCGACCGATTTTCGTGCGATGTCGCGACCGGCTTTCAGGCGATGTCGCGAC
>JBNJDE010000162.1:0-3582 GCA_051744605.1 Halobacteriota archaeon | reverse complement strand
CGGTTCAGCGACGAATTCAAGCGGTTCGTCGCCGGTGAGAACGTCCAGACAGCCGGCAGTCGCGGTCAGGCCTGCGGCGACGCCACCGAGCATCGCGCGACGAGTGAGCTCTGTCATCGTGGTCCGCAAGGTGCCGAGGGGTGATTAATCGTTGCGTTCGTACAGCCGGATTCAGCCGAATGAAGGACGTATTACCGCGGATTCTGCCCACTATCGCCAGCCGAGAGCCCAGGGCGGTCAGCCGGTGTAGTAGTACTCGCCGTCGCGTTTCTGCTGGCGATCCAGCTGGCTCCCCGGCTTGTTGATCCTGGGCCGACCGAGGCGCTCGTCGCGACGGAAGGTGACGTCGAGGTTCGCCAGGAACTCGTTCATCCCGGAGCGCATCGACTGCGGTCGGCTGGCGTGGCCGTGGGCCGCGGGTTCGCCGTCGAAGACCATCAGCCGGTCGGCCAGCAGGTCGACGACGTAGATGTCGTGGTCGATGACCATCACCGTCGTCTCGTGGTTCTCGGCGTACCGGCGGATGGCGCGGGTCGCGAGCACCCGCTGTTCGACGTCGAGGTGCGCGGAGGGTTCGTCGAGGAGGTAGAGGTCCGCGTCTCGCGAGAGGGTCGCGGCGATGGCGACCCGCTGGCGTTCACCGCCGGAGAGGTCGGTGAGCAACTGGTCCATGATGCGCTCCAGCTGGAGGGGCTGGGCGATCTCGGTGTTCCAGTACGACGTCCCGAAGTCGTCGGCGATACGGTTGAGGAAGCCGGCCACCGGGACGTGTTCGTCCGCCTCGACGTACTGTGGCTTGTAGGCGATCTCGAGGTCCATCCCGAGTTCGCCGTCGTCGGGTTCGAGCTGGCCCGCGAGCAACTTCGCGAAGGTGGACTTCCCGATGCCGTTCGGCCCGACGATGCCCAGGACTTCGTTCCGATGGACCGCGCCGCCGTCGACGGACAGGGAGAACTCCCCTTCGCCGTAGGACTTCGACATGTCCGGGTACTCGACGAGGACGTCGGCGTTCTCGATCGGCCGCGGCGCGTGGGCCTCGAACTGGATGGCCTCGGGACGGATGCGCATGTTCTCCGCGGTGAGGTATCCCTCGAGGTACTCGTTGATGCCGACCCTGACCGACTTCGGGGGCGTGACGACGCCGAAGACCGAGGGCTGTCCGTAGCCGACGTGCAGCGAGTCGGCGAGCAGGTCGAGGATGGCGAGGTCGTGTTCGACCACGAGCATCGCGCGGTCCTCCTCGACGGCCAGTTCGCGGATGAGACGGGCGGCGGTGACCCGCTGGCTGATGTCGAGGTAGGGGGTCACCTCGTCCAGGAAGTAGAAGTCCGCATCCCGGGCGAGTGCGGCCGCCAGTGCCACTCGCTGGAGTTCGCCACCCGACAGGTTCTCGATGGCCTGGTCCATGACCGGATCGATGCCGAGTCGCGTGACGATGTCGTCGAGGGCGCCCCGCTCGTCGGTGCTCGCCAGGAGTTCGCGTGTCGTGCCGTCGAACTGGGCGGGGATCTGGTCGACGTACTGGGGTTTGCGGGCGACCGTGATGTCGCCGTCGCGGACGCCCTCGAGGTAGTCCTGGAGTTCCGTCCCGCGGTACTCGTCGATGACCTCCTCCCAGGACGGCGGGTCCGCGTGCTGGCCCAGGTTGGGGACCATCTCGCCGGCGAGGGCGTGGACCGCGGTCGACTTCCCGATGCCGTTCGGCCCCAGAAAGCCCGTGACCTTGCCAGTCTCGGGGATCGGTAACCCGTAGAGCGCGAATGAGTTGTCGCCGTAGCGATGGGTCGGGTCCTCCTCGAGTTCCTGGGGCAGGTTGATGATCTCGATGGCGTCGAAGGGGCACTTCTCGACGCAGATGCCACAGGTCTCGCCCAGACAGATCTCCTCGGAGATGCGCACCTGGTCGGGTTCGCCCTCGAAGGGTTCCTCGTCCTCGTAGTGTTCATCGCGAGTGACGATGCAGTCCTTGCCGGTGCGATTCGGGGGACAGAAGTTCACGCACTCGTAGTTACACCGGTCGGGCTGACAACGGTCGAGGTCGACTACGGCGATGCTGTCGTCGGCCATCCTATCACACGCCGCTGGTGAGCAGGATGCCCCACGTGACGAACCACAGGGCGAACGTCATGAAGATGACGTAGATGTGGTCTTTCGCGCCGAACTCGCTCACGTCGATGCCGACGACCCGCATCACGCCGAGTTCGACGACCGACGCGGCGAACACGATGACCAGACCCAGGGTGTCCGTCGGACCGCTCGCCAGCATCGCGGCGGCCACGCCGGCCCCCACGCCACCCAGGGACGCGATGGTCGTGACCGCCACGCTTCGCGTGTGGCCGGTCATCCGGTTCGCTGTCTCAGTAGCCATACGGACGTTTCTGTGGTGGTCGGGCAAAAGCCGTTCGTTCCGCCGACAGCCGTCGTCCTGGCTCGTCTGTCATTCCCACACGTTTTATGCTCGTGGACTGTTTCGTTTCGTAACGATGGACGGAAACGATTGCCTGTCGGAACTGCCGCCCAGCGCCAAACTCGTCTACAAGGTGTTGCAGTACGACGGCCCACTCACCCAGAAGCAGCTCGTCGAAGAGACGATGCTCTCCGCCCGAACCGTCCGTTATGCCCTGGAGCGACTGCAAGACTGCGACCGCGTCGAAGAGGGAATCTACTTCGCGGATGCCCGCCAGAGCCTCTACGAACTGTCCTGTGCTACCCCGTCCGAGGACGACCAGGAGGAGGCCGACTCCTCGGACGACGACGCACAGACACACGAAGCCGACGCCGTCTGACCGATCGTCGCTATTCGTTCGCCATCGCCGTCTCGGCTCACTCGACGGTGATCATCGTCTCTCTGTCGATCGCTCGCTCGAGTTCCTCGGCGATGGCGCTGCCGCGCGAGACCTTGATGTCGCCGCCGCGGCCCACCGTCGCGGTGAAGAGGTACTCGCCGTCGGCCTGCACCTCGACGGTCTCGCCGGCACGGGACCCGTCGACCGGGATGATGACGTGCCGCGAGGTGATCTCTGGGGTGACGATCTCGCCACCGGCGCCGCCGGCGGTTCCACTGCCGCCACCGCCGCCACCGCCACCCGAGGAACCCCCGCCACTCCCGTAGGAGGGATGTTCGTCGAGGGTCCTGACGTCGATGGTGATCCCCAGTCTGTCCTCGATGTCGCTGATCCGGCCGCCACCCTTTCCGATGACGTGGGAGATGTCGTCCTCGCTGACGTAGACGGCCGCCTGGTTCGGGCTCCGGATCTCGACCTCGACGGGCCCTCGCGTCGCGGCCTGTATCTCGCGTTCGACCTCGTTTTTCGCGAGTCTGTCCACGCTGCTCTCCTCGGCGGCGTCACCGGTCTCCTCCAGGGGGACCGTGACGACCTGGCGGTTGAACGTGTAGATCTCGTAGGCCGGGCGCTGGGTCTCGAAGTCCCGGACCACGATGACCGGTCTGGCGAGGTCCTGCTCCATGAGCCCCTCGGGGACCTTCACCTCGGTGACGACGTCGTAGATGGTCTGGACCTGGCCGGCCTCGATGAAGACGACGGTATCGACGATCTGGGGGATCATCCCGAGCTCGACGCG
>JBNJDE010000161.1:0-3602 GCA_051744605.1 Halobacteriota archaeon | reverse complement strand
GCGACGGCCTCGGCCATCGCCAAGGAACTCTACGGCGACGACTGGCGCGAGAACTTCCTGGAACTGAACGCCTCCGACGAACGCGGCATCGACGTGGTACGCGACCGCATCAAGAACTTCGCGCGGTCGAGTTTCGGCGGCTACAACTACCGCATCATCTTCCTCGACGAGGCCGACGCGCTCACCAGCGACGCCCAGTCCGCGCTCCGGCGGACGATGGAGCAGTTCTCGAACAACACCCGCTTTATCCTCTCGTGTAACTACTCCTCGAAGATCATCGATCCCATCCAGTCGCGGTGTGCCGTCTTCCGGTTCACCCCGCTCGACGACGACGCGGTGGCCGGACGGATCGAGGACATCGCCGAGGCGGAGGGGATCGAATACACCGACGCTGGCGTCGACGCCCTGGTCTACGCGGCGAACGGCGACATGCGACGGGCCATCAACGCGCTGCAGGCCGCCGCGGCGACCGGCGAGGTCGTCGACGAGGAGAGCGTCTTCGCCATCACGAGCACGGCCCGACCCGAGGAGATCCGGGAGATGGTCACGAGCGCTATCGACGGCGATTTCCCCGCCGCTCGCGCTCGCCTCGACGAACTCATCGGCGAGCGTGGCCTGGCGGGTGGCGACATCATCGACCAGCTCCATCGGTCGGTCTGGGACTTCGACGTCGACGAGGAGACGGCGGTCTTCCTGATGGACCGCCTCGGTGAGGCCGACTACCGCATCACCACGGGTGCGAACGAGCGCGTCCAGCTGGAGGCGCTGCTCGCGGCGGTCGCCCTCGAGGTCGAATGAGCGCGCGTCGCCGGTAGGGGCGCCGTTTTGCTCGGTGCGTGCGTCTGTCAGGGTGATGAACGATACATCGTTGCCGATCGACCCCACCAGCCTCGACGCGGCCGACGTCGGCGAGAAACGGACGGTCCTCGAGATGGACCACGAGCAAGCGATCGAGCACGTCAGAACGGCGTTCACCGACGCGGGATTCGGCGTCGCCACGGAGTTCTCCGCGTCCGAGATGCTCAACCAGAAGGTCGACGCGGGTCGCGACCCGTACTACGTCCTCGGCGCCTGCAACCCGGCCGTCGCGGATGCCGCCCTCGACGCGACCGATGGCCGGATCGGTGGCCTGTTCCCCTGCAACGTCATCGTGCGAGAACTCGAGGACGGACGGCAGGAGGTGTACCACGTCTCGATCATGCGGATCGCCCGGTTGGTCGGGTTGGCCCCGGACTCCGAGCGGTGGGCGGACATCGTCGCCGAAACGGGTGCCGCCGTCGACGAAGCCTGGGCGAACCTCTGACCCGGGCCGTAGGCCAGCGCACGACCGACTGGCACGCCGACCGCTACGGGATCCTCAGGCGACTCGACGTCCTCTGAACGGCCGGGTCGGTCGAAGTCGTCGAAACCGCCCTCTCCGGGCGTTTCGTGCCGTCTCGGTGTCGTTTCTCGGTCCCGGAACTGTTTTACTCCCGCGTCGGTCACTACCTTGCAATGACCGACCTGGAAGAAGCGTACCGCCTCGAGTACTTCGAGGAGGAAGGATTCATGCGCAAGCAGTGCACCCAGTGCGGTGCGCACTTCTGGACCCGGGACGAGTCCCAAGAGACCTGCGGGGAGCCACCCTGCGACGACTACTCGTTCATCGACAATCCGGGCTTCCCCGAGGAGTACACCCTAGAGGAGATGCGCGAGGCGTTTCTCTCCTTCTTCGAAGATCGTGACCACGAGCGGATCGACCCATACCCCGTCGCGGCGAACCGCTGGCGGGACGACGTCCTGCTCACGCAGGCGTCCATCTACGACTTTCAGCCACTGGTGACCAGCGGGAAGACGCCGCCGCCGGCGAACCCGCTGACCATCAGCCAGCCCTGCATCAGGATGCAGGACATCGACAACGTGGGCAAGACCGGGCGACACACGATGGCCTTCGAGATGATGGCCCACCACGCCTTCAACGCCCGCGAGGACGCCCCCGACGACCTCGCCTACCAGGGCGAGGTCTACTGGAAGGACGAGACCGTCGAACTCTGCGACGAGTTCTTCGTGGACATGGGGGCCGACCCCGAGGAGGTCACCTACATCGAGGACCCGTGGGTGGGCGGCGGGAACGCCGGTCCCGCCTTCGAGGTGCTCTACCGGGGCGCGGAACTCGCGACGCTCGTCTTCATGTCCCTCGAACGGGACCCAGAAGGCGAGTACGAGATGAAAGACGGCAACCGCTACAGCCCGATGGACACCTACATCGTCGACACCGGCTACGGGCTGGAGCGGTGGACGTGGGTCAGTCAGGGGACGCCCACGGTGTACGAGGCCGTCTATCCCGAGACCATCGAGTTCCTCAAGGAGAACGCCGGCATCGAACTCGACGAGGACGAACGCGAGGTCGTCCACCGCGCCTCGAAACTCGCGGGCCGGATGGACATCGACGAGATCGAAGATATCACCGCCGCCCGGAACAACATCGCGGACAAGCTGGACCTGGAGACCGAGTACGTCGAGCGCCTCCTCTCACCGCTCGAGGACATCTACGCCATCGCCGACCACGCCCGCACCCTCGCGTACATGTTCGGCGACGGAATCGTCCCCTCCAACGTGGGGACCGGGTACCTCGCCCGGATGGTCCTCCGGCGCACCAAGCGCCTCGTCGACGACGTCGGCGTCGACGCTCCCATCGACGAGCTCGTCGACATGCAGGCCGATCGCCTCGGGTACGAGAACCGCGACACCATCCGGGAGATCGTCCGCAACGAGGTGCGAAAATACGAGCAGACCCTGGACCGTGGCGGTCGGCGAGTCCGCCAGATCGCCCAGGAGTACGCCGACGACGATCGGCCGATCCCGCGCGAGACGCTCGTCGAACTGTACGACTCCCACGGCATCCAGCCGGGGATGGTCGAGGAGATCGCCGACGAGGTCGGTGCGACCGTCGACGTGCCCGACGATTTCTACAGTCTCGTGGCCCAGCGACACGACACGACGGCGGGCGGCGGCGAGGCCGAGCAGGCGGACGAACGCCTGGCGGACCTCCCGGAGACCGAACGGCTGTACTACGACGATCAGTACCGCAGCGAGTTCGAGGCCGTGATCCTCGACGTCTTCGAGCGCGAGGAGGGCTACGACGTGGTCCTCGACCAGACCATGTTCTACCCCGAGGGCGGTGGCCAGCCCGCCGACCGTGGAACGCTCTCGACCGACGAGACGACCGTCGACGTCCGCGACGTCCAGCGTGAGGGTGACGTCATCCTCCACCGGACTGACCAGAACCCCGGCAAGGGTGGGTTCGTCCGGGGCCAGATCGACATCGAGCGACGGCGGCGGCTGATGCGCCATCACACGGCCACCCACGTGGTCATCCACGCTGCCCGACAGATCCTCGGCGATCACATCCGGCAGGCGGGCGCCCAGAAGGGGACCCACTCCTCGCGCATCGACATCACCCACTTCCGGCGCCTCGACCGCGACACGATCAAGGCGATCGAACGGCTGGCGAACGACATCGTCCTCGAGGACGTGAGCGTCCAGGTCGAATGGCCCGACCGCCACGAGGCCGAAGAGACGTTCGGGTTCGACCTCTACCAGGGTGGCATTCCGGCCGGCGA
>JBNJDE010000160.1:0-3678 GCA_051744605.1 Halobacteriota archaeon | reverse complement strand
TCGTCCGCATCGGTCAGTGTTGCGTCGCCGTACCGTATCGACTCGAAGAGCGTCGCGAGTTCGTCGACGACATCGGAATCGAATCCGCGCGCGTGTGCGGCCCGACGGATCTCGTCCGGCGTCATGGTCCGTCCCTCCGCGGAACTGCTCACCCGTTCGAGCAACAGCCACGCCCGATACACGTCGTTATCGGCCGGGACGTCGGCGCCAAACCGCGACCGCTCCTCGGGTCGAGAGCTATCGCGAGACGTGCGCTTCGACGGTGAATCGTCAGCCTCCCCGACCCGTGCGTCGGTTCGACGCCCCCGGTCTCCGCGCCGGAGGTAACTCGTCGCCCCCAGGCCGAGCACGACGAGCAAGAAGAAACCGGCGAGTACCGTCGAGAGGGAGTCCGGCACCGCGGTGTCGACCCCCGCGAGCCCGCTTCCCAGCCAGAAGGCGGTGAGAAGGGCGAAGGCACTCACCACGACGGCACCACTTGCGAGGAGCAGGGCCCGTCTGACCTGGTGGACGAGCGCGATCCGACCCAGGACGCCGAGTCCGACGACGGCGACCCCGAGGACGATCCACTCGGCGGGTAACGAGACGTCACCGACCGGTTCTGGCTGGCCGCCACCCCGCTCTGCGAGCAGTTGCTCCTCCGCGTCGGACAGGTCTGGCCGGTCCATCGCGTCGGCGTCCACGAACGAAACCGCGGTCGGTAACGCAGGTCCGGCCACCGATACCGCGAGGATTCCGGTGATCCCGAGGCCGAGAATCAGTACGGACCTCGCTTCCATCGTCGAGACGAGGTCGCCACGCGAGAAAGGGATTTCGTTACCACGACCGGACCCTCGCGCGGGTCGCGAGCGAGTCGAGAGCGTTATCACCGGTAGGGCGGCAACGAGCAGTGGAACGGAAGATGGCCGAGCCGACGTCGTCCGAGTCGAGTGCCTCGACCCCAGCGGTCGCTCCCGACGACGAACCGGGACCGGACGGGAGAACTGTCAGCTTCGATAGCGCCGGACTCAGGGCCGGGTTCGTCATCGGGCTTCCCATCGCACTCGGCGTCGGTGGCTACGGCCTCGCCTTCGGCGTCCTCGCCAAGCAGACCGGTTTCAGCGTCGCGGAGGCGGCGCTGATGAGCGCGACCGTCCTGGCGGGGGCCTCCCAGATCGTCGCGGTCGAACTCTGGGGCGATCCGCTTCCCGTCGGCACCATCCTGCTGACGACCTTCGCGGTCAATCTCCGATACGCGTTGATGGGCGCGGCGCTGCAACCCTGGTTCAAACACCTCTCTGCGAGACGGGCCTTCGGGAGCCTCTTTTTCATGGCCGACGAGAACTGGGCGCTGACGCTTCGGGATCTGCAAGCCGGGAACCGTCGGGGCGCCTTCCTCCTCGGGAGTGGGATCGCCCTCTGGCTGGCGTGGGTGCTCGCGACGATCGTCGGTGCACTCGCGGGAGGCACGATCGAGGACCCGGCGGCGTACGGGATCGACTTCGTCCTCGCGGCCGTGTTCGTCGCCCTCCTCGTCGAGTTGTGGGACGGGACGGCGTCGATCGTTCCCTGGACGGCCGCGCTCGTGGTCGCGCTCGGGACGGCCCAGGTCCTACCGGGTCGATGGTACATCCTCCTCGGTGGCATCGCCGCCGGCGTCGTCGAGGTGATCCGGTATGATCGATAGTGAGGCCCTCGCGCTGGACCCGCTCGTCGTGGGCGTCATTCTCGGGATGGCCGCGGTCACGGTCGTCGCCAAACTCGGCGGGCTGTGGGTGTTGAGCCGATTCGAGGTGAGCGACCGCCTCGAGGCGGGTGTGTCGGTGCTCCCGGGCGCCATCGTCGTCGCGCTGCTCGGCCCCGAGCTCGCGAGTGGCGGTCCCGCCGAGTGGGGCGCAGCGGCGCTGACGGGTCTCGTCATGTGGCGGACGGAGAACATCCTCCTGGCGCTGATCGTCGGTGTCGCCGCCATCGTCGCCTTCCGGAGCGTCTCACCGCTCTGATCGGAAGATAGTCGAACCAGGCCGGTCGTGAGAACGACTTAGTAACTGTTCATTGTATGTACCAGTATCACCAATGTACGGCTCCATCCTCCTCCCGGTCGACGGCAGCGACAATGCTGGCGACATCGTCGACCACGCAGGCGCACTCGCCGAACGAACGGGTGCGGCCATCCAGGTATTGTTCGTCGCGGACACGACCCGCGACAGCGTCACCGTCGTCGACGGCGAAGTGGTGGACGGACTCGTAAGAGAAGGTGAGAGCGTCGTCGGAGACGTGGCGAGCAGGCTCGAGGAACTCGACATCGAAATCGACACCGACGTCGTGCAGGGCATGCCGGCGCCGACCATCGTCGAGTACGCCAGGGATTTCGACTACGACCTGATCGTCCTACAGACCCACGGACGGACTGGTCTCTCGCGCCACCTGCTCGGGAGCGTCACGGAGAAGGTCGTTCGGCTGTCCGAAGTGCCAGTCCTCACCGCTCGAATGCGGCCCGACGAGCGATTGACGTTCCCCTACGAGAACGTCCTCGTCCCGACCGATGGGAGCGATGGCGCGATGGCGGCCGCCGAGCACGGACTCGCCCTCGCCGAGACGCTCGGCGCGTCGGTCCACGTGCTCTCGGTGGTGGACGACACGTGGATGGGGCCGGAGGCCCGCTCGACGCTTTCCGAGGCCGACCTGGAACGCCCGGCGAACGAAGCCATCGAGGACGTCGTCGAGCGAGCCGCCAGCTACGAGGTGCCCGCCGTCCAGACACACGTCGAATTCGGGTCACCAGCTTCGGTGATCGCGGACTACATCAGTTCGAACGACATCAACGCCGTCGTCATGGGAACCAGCGGTCGAAGCGGCATCGAGCGGGTCCTGCTGGGGAGCGTGGCGGAGAAGACTGTTCGAACCGCACCGGTCCCCGTCATCACGGTCGCCCCGTAATCGGTGCCGCCAGTACCGGCCGCTCACTCCTCGAAGAACTCGTACAGTCGGTCGTTCACGGCAGTCCGCGGGTCCAGCCTGGCCACCAGACCGACGAGGAACAACTGCAGCAGCCACGCCACCCCGTTCTGCCGGTAGAAAAACCAGAGGATACCGAGGGTGTTCCAGAGGGTATACCCCACCCGATTGGCGGCCAGGAGCGTTCGATGGAGTAGCGGTGGGCCTTCGACGACGAGTTTCGAGATCCCCACCCAGGCCCGCACGGCGAGTCGGCGGAGGCCGGTCGACTCCGTAACGCGGGGTTCCGCCGCGTCCTGGAAGAGTGGAACGTGATCGAAGGTTCCATCGGCGGTATCGTAGGTGACCAACAGGGAGGTCCGGGCGGTCGCCGGCCAGGTCTTTCGAGTCACCTCGGTCACGGGGTGGTACCGCTTCGTCCGGTACTCGGCCTCGAAATCGGCCGGGACGTCCGCGACTGCGACGGGGGGCTCAAGGTGGAAATCCGGAAAGAGCAGATTTCCGAGGGAGAAATACGCCCGCTCGTGGCCGTGGGAGGTGTAGCCCTGCGTCCGGTGTGGATGTGCGCCGACGATACCCGCGACCCGTGGGTGTTCGAGGAGTTCCGTCGCCAGCTCCACGACCTCAACCGGCGGGAACGAAATGTTCTCGATTCCCCAGTGAACGTAGAGGATGGCGCGCGTCTCCGGCTCGAGGTCCCGGAGGGATTCGTCGACGTGCTCCCTGGTGAGGGGATTCACG
>JBNJDE010000159.1:0-3689 GCA_051744605.1 Halobacteriota archaeon | reverse complement strand
GGGTAGAGCGTGAAATACGTCTTGCCAGGAATGTGCTCGTCGGCCGTCGCGACGAAGTCGGTCACCTGCGCCGCTCGCCACTCCCACCAGTCCCCGTCGCTCTCGGCGAACCCCGTCTCGCAGCGCTCGCAGTGGCAGTACTCCTCGCGGGGGAACCCGACGTCGTCGAGGCGGACGTCGGGGCTGACGGCGGCGGCCGACGCGACGAGGTCGTAGAGGCGCTCTTTGTACTCCTCGACGGACGGACAGACGTACGCCCAGTCGAAGTAGGGGCGCTCCGTCGTCGCCCGATTCCCCGCATCGTCGACGGCCAAAAGCGAGGGGTCGTTCCGGCCCACGTCGTTGTCCCCGAACGCGGAGATCATGTTCACCGCGTTCGGTTGCGGGTCGGTGTGCCGACCGGTGACGTCCTTGACCTCGTAGAACGCCCGCTCGAACTCCGCCCACTCGAGTTCCTCGGTCTCCCGCGTGACGACGCCGAACATAGCCGACTCCAGGGAGGGGTCGGCAAAAAGGATGCTTACTCTATCTTGTCGATCGGTTCCATCTCGTCGTCCCCCAGGACCAGCTTCCAGATGAGGGCGACCAGGAGCAGTGCGACGGCGATCTTCAGGATCCGTTTGACCATGTATCACGATACGGGCGTATCGGATAAACCGTTTTGGGCGCGAACGGTCACGACCGATCACGGGTACACCCCGACCCACCCAGCACCGCCACGGCGAGATCGACCGACGCTCGTTCAGGACTCGATGTGTTCGGTGAGGTCCTCGCGGATGATCGTATCGCAGTACTCACATCTGACGCCGTCGTTCAGCACCGCGAACTGGGTCTCGACCGGTTCGCCGGCGTTCGTGATGCAGTTCGCGTTGGGACACTCGAGGACGCCGGTGACCGCCTCCGGTCGTTCGACGCGGTGTTTCTCGGTCACCTCGTACTCGCGGATGATGTTGATGGTAGCGTCGGGTGCGATGAGCGAGAGGACGTCGACCTCGGACTGGCTCAACTCCCGACCCTCGACCTTCACGATATCCTTTTTCCCCATCCGGTCGCTGGGGACGTTCATCCCCAGACTGACGGCCTCGCCGCCCGAGCCGTCGATGCCGATGATCGCGAGGACGTGCAGCGCTTCGCCGCCGGTCACGTGGTCGATGACGGTGCCGTTCTGGATCTTGCTGACGCGGAGTTCGGTATCGATGTCTGTCATAGCAACATGTCGAGGAGTGCCATGCGGACTGGCACGCCGTTGTGGGCCTGGTCGAAGTACGTCGCGTTATCGAGGTCGTCGATGGCCGGGTCGATCTCGTCCACACGCGGGAGCGGGTGCATGATCGAGAGGTCGTCCGCGGCGTCCTCGAGGGTCTCGAGGTCGATGTTGAACTGACCGGCCACCTTCTGGTACTCGTTCTCGTCCGGGAACCGCTCGCGCTGGATCCGCGTCACGTACAGGACGTCCAGTTCGGGCAGGACCTCCTCGAGAGACTCGTGTTCTCGGACCTGCGCCCCCTCCTCGTGGAGGTCGTAGCGGACGTTACGCGGGAGTTTCAGACTCTCCGGGCTGATGAAGTGCTGGCGCGTGTCGAAGTTGGTGAGCGCGTGCGACAGCGAGTGGACCGTTCGCCCGTACTTCAGGTCTCCCATGATCCCGATGGTGAGGTCGTCCAGCCCCGCACTCTCCCGGATGGTGTAGAGATCAAGAAGCGTCTGCGTGGGGTGTTGGCCGGCCCCGTCACCGCCGTTGAGCAGGGGAACGTCGATGAACTGGCTCGCCATCGTCGCCGACCCCTCCATGGGGTGGCGCAACGCGATGGCGTCCGCGTAGCCTTCGATGACGCGGACCGTGTCCGCGAGCGTCTCGCCTTTCGTCACGCTGGAGTACTCGACGGGGCCCATGTCGATGACGTCCCCGCCGAGGCGTTTGATCGCCGTCTCGAAGCTCATCTTCGTGCGCGTGCTCGGTTCGAAGAACGCGAGCGCGAGGAGTTTTCCCGGGTGTCGGTCTCGCTGGCCCGACAGGTCCCGGTCGAACTCCGCCGCCAGGTCGAGGACGGCTTCGATGTCCTCCCGCGAGAGTTGTTTGGCCGTGATGATGTGGTCGTGACGCATCGAGTGCAACCGGGTGTCGGGAGGCCTTGAATCTCCCGAATGTCCCCCTGAACGCGACCGAAACTGGACGAAAAATCGAGCGAATCCGAGATGGACCGTGGAAGCGCGTGGTCACTTCGGCTGCAGGATTTCCCCCGTTGAAGGCGCTTTGACGCCTTCGGTTCGACGCGGACGAGCGCAGTAGCCCGTTCGTCGTGCGCTCCGCCATCGACCATCCCGTGACCGAGGTCGTCGGCGTCCCGGGCGCCTGAACCGAACCTTCTTGTACGGAACCGCGGCCATCGCTGTCCATGCTCGCAATCGCCGGTGGGAAAGGTGGAGTCGGAAAGACGACGACAGCGCTCGGCGTCGGTGTGGCGCTCGCCGCCCGGCGACGGAATCCGGTGGTGGTCGATGCCGACCGCGACACACCCAACCTCCACCTCGTCGCCGACGTCGACGACGGCGGCATCGAGGCCCTCGCCGACGGCGCGTCCGTCGACGATGCCAGTGCCGTCTCCCGGCGCTACGAGGGGATCCGAATCCTGGGGTCGTACGCCGGGGGCCCGGTCGACCGGGCACTCCGACGGCTCGTCACCGACCGTCCAGTGGTCGTGGACACGCCCGCCGGTGGGTCCCGTGACGCCATCCTGCCGCTCCGGCTGGCCGACAACGCGGTCGTGGTGACGACGCCGGATCCGGCGTCCATCGAGGACGCGACGAAGACGGCCAGGATCGCACGCCGGGTGGATACCGAGGTAGTGGCCTGGATCGTCAACCGGTCGTCCACGGTGCCCGAGACGCTCCGACGGGTCGCCGGCGACGTGCCCACGATTCCGGTGCCGGCATCCCCCGATCCACCGACCGACGCACGCCGTGCGTACGACGATGCGGTGACGGGCTGGGTAAATGCTTAACTACGGCGGCGCGCGTATCGAATGACGATGCCGGAACGGCTGTCGACGGGGGTCGAGGTCCTCGACCGCGAACTGGCGGGTGGGCTGCCGGCCGGGAGCGTCGTCGCCTACCAGTCCCCGCCAGCGAGCCAGGGAGAGCTCCTGCTGTACGAATTGACCCGTCCCCGCCCGACGCTGTACCTGACCACCGATCGCACCGAGGACACCGTCGCCGACGCGTTCAGAGAGACGCGCGCTCCGACGGGGTCACCCGACATCCGGTACGTCTCCGGTGAGGACCCACTCGACGCGGTCCGCCGAGCATTCAGGAGCGCGGGCGAAGGGACGACGGTCATCGTCGATCCCATCGACGGCCTCGAACGGACGAACCGGGGGCGGTACGAAACCGTGTTGAACGAACTCGCGAACCACATGCAGAACACCGGCAGCATCGCCATCCTTCACTGCCTGTCCGGGTCGCACACCCCGATGCTCCGGGAGACGACCCAGCACATGGCGGACGTCGTCCTCGACCTGCGCACCGAGGTGAAAAGCGGCGTCATCGAGAACCGGCTGGCCGTGACGAAGTTCCGCGGCGGCCGGGTCCCCTCGGAGACCATCAAGATGGACCTGACCGAACGCGTCAGGGTGGACACGAGTCGCGACATCGCCTGAAAGCCGGTCGCGACATCGCACGAAAATCGGTCG
>JBNJDE010000158.1:0-3696 GCA_051744605.1 Halobacteriota archaeon | reverse complement strand
CCATGCCGATAGCGGGATATCGATTTACCGACCAGCTACGGACGCTGGTCCAGATGCGCGAACAGTCCCGGAAGATCGCCACCCAGCAACACCAGATACGGGCAATCCGGGACGAGCATGCGGGACACGGCGTCGTCATCACCGATACCGACGGAACCATTCAGTACGTGAACCGGGCGTTCGAGCAACAGTCCGGGTACACGGCCGCGGCGGTCGTCGGGAAGAATCCCCGAATTCTGCAGTCCGGCGAGCACGACGAATCGTTCTACGAGGAGTTGTGGGACACGATTTTGGCAGGCGACGTCTGGGATGGAGTGGTGACGAACGAGCGCAAGAACGGGGAGACGTACGTTCTGAATCAGACGATCGCACCAGTTACCGATACGGCTGGCGAGATCGACCGATTCATCGCGGTCAACCACGACATCACCCAACTCAAGGAACTGGAGAGGTCGCTCCGTCGCCGGAGCGAACAACTGGAGATCCTCAACCGGGTGCTCCGCCACGACATTCGCAACGACCTGAACGTCATTATCGGGTGGCTCGAGATGGTGGGCGAGCACGTGGCGCCGGCCGGCGAGGAGTACATCGACAGGGTCACGTATTCGGCCAAACACATCGTCGAAATCACGGAGGAGGCGGGTGACCTCGTCGAGGACATCACGACCGATAGCGATCCCGATCTGGGGCCGGTCGATATCGCCCAGGAACTGGAAGAGGAGGTCGAGAAACGGCGGGAGACCTTCACCCAGGCAACGATCGACGTACACGACGAGGTCCCCCCTGGGACGACGGTCCGGGCGAACTCGATGCTCGCATCGGTGTTCCGAAATCTCATCAACAACGCGATCCAGCACAACGATTCGGCCGAACCGAGGGTGGTGATCCGTAGCACACTCGAGAGCGATTCGGTCGTCGTGACAGTGGCCGACGACGGCCCTGGTATACCGGATGCGATGAAAGAGCAGATATTCAGTCAGGCCGAAAAGGGCCTGGACAGTACCGGGACTGGGATGGGCCTGTTCCTCGTCAATTCCCTGGTCGAGACGTACGGGGGATCCGTGTGGATCGAAGACAACGACCCACAGGGCGCGGTCTTCGGCGTCGAATTGGCGGCCACCGAGTCCCACCCGGACGGCATCGGATGAGCCAGTGGACCGACCCAGCAGTGACCGGAGCCGATCCTCCCGACGAGCGCCGATTCACACGTCGACCACTCCGATGGCGTGCCGTCGTTCGAGGCGCCGTCGGACCGCGGGATCGTCGTTCGCGTCGAACTCCCGCTCGAATAGACGACGCCGCGATTCCGGGATCGTTCGACGACGGGCGACCCGTACCGGTTACCTACCACGCCGTACCCGGGTGCGTTAGCACGTTTTCAGCCCCAGAGAAGGGAACGTGGGTTTACAGTGGCGGTGACCCTGTGCCACGGTAATGAAGGGTGTACCGCGAACTGATGAAACAACTGACGTCACTGCGGGCTGGAACCGTGACGGACGGCCGCCGAGTATCGCCATCGTCGAGACCATCGCTGCTATCGAGGGAACGGACCCGACGGAACTGGAGTTCTTCCTGTACGACTTCGTCGCCCCCGAGGCGCTCGACCGGCTGTTCCTCGCGGAGAAAGGGGGCGACCTGGCGGTCGAACTACGCGTGAGCGACCACCTCGTGACCGTTCGGGCCGACGGGAGTCTTCGGCTCCGGACGGTCGAGAGCCAGTCACCAGCCACGTCGACAGCGGAGACGGCAACGGTCGCCGATCCGGGATAGCTGGCGGGATACGTCTGGGATGGTGAATCGGGAAGGGGGGGGGGGACGATGCACTGGGGAGTAACGACGCCGCCGTCAGCCCAGGACGACGAGCGCCGCCCCCGCGACGATGATGATCGAGCCGAGCACCGACCACCGGGAGATGACCTCCAGATTGCCAAGCAAGGCCGCACTGAACGCGAGCGCGAACAGGGGCTGGGTCTGTACCAGCGGGAAGAAGATGCTGGCGTCCGTGATCTGGAGGCCCACGAAGTAGAGGACGAACGCGACCGCCATGAACGTGCTCGCGATGGTGAACTGCCGCAGTGCGGTGGGGTCGGTGTCGAGTATCTCCCGGCGCCACCGGGTCGCGAACAGCGGGAGGACGACGACCAGTCCGACGACCATGTTGACCGTCCCCGCTTCGATCGGGGCGATCCCCGTGTCGAGGGCGAGTTTCCTGAGCGTCACCGCCATCGCCAGCATGACTGCGGCGACGAGCGGGTAGAGGACCACCCAGTTCGAGTAGCGCTCTCCGGCGGTCTGCGTCCTGATGTCCTTCGAGAGGACCACGATCCCGACCACGATGGCGACCGTGCCCGCGACGACCAGCGGGGTGATCGTCTCGTCGAGGACGAGCCAGGCGAGGATGGCGGCGTACAGCGGCGACGTCGCGGAGACGGAGAGGGATTTTCCCGGCCCGAGGTAGTTGATCCCGAGGAAGTACAGCGACCGGCCGGCGACCGACCCGACGATGGCGCCGATACCGGCGTAGACGATCCCCACGAGGGGGGTCTCGGCGAACCCGGTCGTGACGGCGGTGATCCCCAGGAAGACCAGCGATCCCACCGCCAGCGAGATGACCAGCAGCGCCCGGAACGACCCCGTCTCCAGTCCGCGTCGCGAGAAGATGCTCGCGAATCCCATCAGGAGTGCGAAACAGAGTGCGAGGGTGGGCCCGAGCATGCCCGGACAGGTGGGCTCTGCGGGGAAATAGTTGCGGGGTGTGGGGTATCGACTCGGGCGTCGGTGCCACCGGGCGACCCAGTCTCCTCCCAGTCAGTCCGCCGCCGCGGTGGTCGGTTCCGGCCGTTCTCGGTTCCGCACCAGCGCGACGACCGCGTAGACGAAGGGGGTGTCTGCCAGTGCGATGGCCAGCTTGAGCACGTACTGCCCGACGATCAATCCCGCCAGCACCGCCGGCTCGAGCGGGTCGGCGGTCCCCAGCAAGGCGGGGACGGCATAGAAGGCCAGCGTGACGAAGATCACGGTGTCGATGAGTTGGCTGGTCCCCGTCGAGACGACGTTCCGGAGCCACAGGTGGGCGCCGTCGGTCCACTCGCGAATGGCGTGGAAGACGAGCACGTCCCAGTTCTGGCTGACCAGATAGGCGGCCAGGCTGCCCACGACGATGCTCGTGCTCGGCCCGAGGACGCCGGCGAAGGCCTCGGCACCAACGGGTGAGGTCGGGGCGACCGGCGCGGCAATGGTGCTCCAGACGAGCGCCAGCATGACGAAGTTGAGGAAGAAGGCGACGTTCACCAGTACCTGGGCGGCCCGTCGACCGTAGAGTTCCGCGTAGGCGTCCGAGGCGAAGAAGGTGATAGCGTAGGCCAGCGCGGCGCCGGGCAAGAAGAGCGTCTCGCCTGCGAGCGGCAACGAGACGGGGACGTCGATGGCCAGGACTTTCGCCGCGGTCAACTGGGCGGTCACCAGTGCCGTGACGAACAGGCCGACGAGGGCGACCTGCGCCGTCGCGAGGCGGTCGGTCATTCGTCGTCCTCCAGGCGGCCCTGTCGGTCGTCGATGTCGTCGAGCAGGTCCAGGGTCTTGCGGATGGACGCGCGGATCGCCTCGCTCCGGTTGACGAACTTGCCGTCCGCACCGACGTGGTCGTCGAGGTCCGCGAGCAACTCCGCGGGGACCTCGACGCTTATCTTGGGCATA
>JBNJDE010000157.1:0-3780 GCA_051744605.1 Halobacteriota archaeon | reverse complement strand
ACTCGCCCACGAGGACCCCGACACCTACGACGTCGCCTTCTACCGGGACCGCGCCATCCGGGCCGCCGAGAGCGTCGTCTCGCCGCTGGGCTGGGATCGAGAGCGGATCCGCGAGTACCTCTCCGAGACGACCTCGACCGGCCTGGACGCGTTCACGGAGCGAGAGGCCGTCGATTCGTGACGTTGACGGTCGGGGACTGTGCGGTCACGGTCGGTCGCCGTCAGTCGGGGCCGATATCGTGTGTGGGGGCGGTCAGACATGCCGGAGACGGTGTGCGGCGAAATCCGTCGCGTCGCCGCTTCCTCGTTCGATTCGGTGGCGGTTAGCGACCGCTTAGCACGGTCGTTCCGACAGTCCGTCACCCTCGTCGGACGACGATGGCGCCGTCCGGTGGTTCAAGAGATCTATAACAATGAGTCTGGACGGCGTCACCACCGACGTCGGACGCGTGGCTGCCGTCCGAACGCCAGGAGACACGAATGTCAGACTTGACACCGGCACCACCCACGAATCCGCTCGATCGGGAGACGGTCACGTACGAGGACGTCCGAATCGTCATCACTCCGGAGGCTCCCCGTCACTACGAGGTGGCGGTGAGCGAGACCGGTGGCGACCGCACCGACCACGCCGTCGAGTACGTCGCGATCAACGCCACGAACGTCCTCCTCGAGAGTCCGATCTGGTTCGTCGACGCGGACCTCGACGTCGGGGTCCCCATCGAACGAGCGGGTGATACGGCCTGGGTGTGGCCCTGATCCGTCCGTCGAGCGTGCGCCACGCCGGTGGGACGTCACGCCTCGCCGTAGACGGGAACGGCCGCACCACTCGTCACGTCGGCACCGTCCGAACAGAGGAACAGGACGACCGATGCGACGTCCGCGGGTGCGACCCACTCCTCTTTGGGCGTCATCATCTCGCGGTTCATCGGCGTGTCGAGCACGCTCGGCATGACGCAGTTGGCGCGGACCGTCCCCAGATTCTCCTCGGCGATCGACTCGGTGAGGATCCTGACGCCGGCCTTCGTCGCTCGATAGAGTCCGTCGCCTTCCCCGCCCTCCAGGGCCGACCGGGCCGAGACGCTGACGATGGACCCTTCCGCCTCCTGGAGGGCAGGGAGGGCGTGCTTGGTGGCGAGGAACATCGTCTTGAGGTTGACGTCGAACAGCAGGTCGAACTCGCTGGTGTCGGTCGCCTCGACGGGATCGCCACCGCGCCACGTCCCGGCGACGTTGAGCAGGTGGTCGATGCGACCGTGGTCTTCGAGCACCCGGTCGACGGTCTCGGCGACTGCCGCCTCGTCGGTGAAGTCGGCGCGGTAGAAGTGGATTCCCTCGCGGTCGTCGAGCAGTGAATCGTCGCTCTCGATGTCGACGACGTCGCTGGCGGCGACGGTCGCGCCTGCGTCGACGAACGCGTCGACGACGGCACTGCCGAGTGCGCCACCAGCGCCGGTGACGAGAGCGACGTCCCCGCTGAAGTCAAATTCTACTGTCATGTGTAGGGGGTCGGCCGCAGTTGGCATAAATCGGCGGGTGGGGAGGACGACGCGGTACGCTCAGGACCGCAAGAACGCCTCGAGACCGACGAGCCGGTCGGCGACGAGGACAGCGGCGAACGCGACGAGGACGTAGACGCTGGCCACCGCGGCGATCACGGGGCTGACGTTGGCCCGAATCGAGGTGTAGATGAGCACGGGGAGGGTCACGATGTCGGGCGTGGTGATGAGGAGGCTGACGAGGAACTCGTTCAACCCGAGGACGAACACGATCAACGACCCCGTGACGATGCCGGGCAAAAGCGAGGGGAGGGTCACGTGAACGAAGGTCTGCAGTTCTTCGGCACCGAGGTTCATCGCCGCCCGTTCGAGTTCAGGATCGAGGGCGTTGACCCGCGCCGAGACGCTCCAGATCATGAAGGGGAGGTTGATGATGGCGAGCGCCAGGCCCACGGTCCACAGCTGGCCGAGGACGCCGACCTCGCGGAAGACCAACAGTAAGATCATGCCGGAGACGACCAGCGGGACGGTGAAGGGGAGCAACAGGTAGATCTGGAGCTCGGACTCGAACCGGATGTCGTAGCGCATCATCCCGAGCCCCGTCGCGACGCCGACGGGAATCGACAGGACGGTCGCGAACAGCGCAACGAAGAGACTTCTGGCGAACGCGCCGAAGTACCGTTCCTGTCCCGGCAGCGTCGTGTACCAGTAAAGCGAGAGGCTGTCGGGCGGGAACTGGATGATGTCGCCGGGCTGAAACGAGGCCACCAGGACGATGACCGTGGGGACGAGCAAGAAGACGATTTCGAGGGCGACGAGCGTCGAGAGGAGCGGTCGTTCGCCGGGAAGGCGACGGGCGAGTGCAGTCAGCGAGTCGGTCACCGACCGGTTCCCGTCGTCACGCATCGTGGTCCCCTCCCTGGAAGCCGAACGTTCCCGGGCCGACCGTCCGGAAGATGGTGAGCACCACGACCGACGTCACCGCCACGAGGAGGACGCTCACCGCCGCGGCGAGCGGGAGATTGCTAGAGTTGAACATCGACCGATAGACGAGATTGGCGACGAAATCGACGCGTCCGCCACCGATCAGGTCGGGGATGGCGAACGTCGCCGCCGTAATCGTGAACACGACGACGCTCGCGCCTGCGATGCCGGGCATAGCCAGGGGAACCACGACGTGGCGGAACGTCTGTGCACGATTCGCACCGAGGTTGCTCGCCGCCAGTTCGAGTGAGCGATCGATGTTCTGGACGGCCGGGGCGATCATGATTATCGCGTAGGGGAGCATGATCTGGAGGAGTCCGACCAGAACCGCGAAATCGGTCGCGAGAAACCGAACGGGTTCGACGCCGACCAGACCGAGTGCGGCGTTGACGACCCCGTTCCGTCCGAGGACGATCAACCAGCCGTAGGCCCGCACGATCACACCCGTGAAGAACGGGACGAAGATACTCACGAGTAGCAGTTTGCGAACGAGTGGGGACCGCGCCCGGACGGTCAGGTAGGCGTACGGCAGTCCGAGTGCGACCGAGAGGACGGTGACGATCGTCGCGAGGACGAACGTCCGGAGGAATATCTGGTGATACGCGTCCGTCGTCAACACCGCACGCCAGTTCGCCGTCGACAGTTCGTAGACGACGTACTCGATGGCGTCGAAGGTGAGCAAACTGTAGCCAGCGAGGAGGAGGAGACCGACGAACAGCACGCCCACCAGTGCCACTGCTGGTCCGACGAGGAGGTACCCCATCCAGTCGGGCGGGTCCTGGTAGATCCCTCGGGGCAGCCGTTCTTTCAGCGCAATAGCGCGATCGGCGACCGTCCATCGAACTGGGTGTCGCTCGGATTCGGTGCCGTCGCTCATGTATCGATCGTCGTCGGGTGGTGGGCGTTGGTCGCCGGATAGACCGTCGCCGACTCGACGTTCCAGCCGACCTGAACCGCCTCTCCTCGCTGATAGAGGTCGCGGCGGGCCGTCTTCAGTTCGGTGACCGAGAGGATCAGGTCGTCGCCCGCGACGGCCACCTCGTAGGTGATCGTATCGCCCTCGAAGGTGACTTCTGCAATCTCGCCGTCGAACGCCGTGTCGGTCGCGAGGTCGTCGCCGACCCGCAAGCGTTCGTACCGGATGGCCACGTCGACGTGGTCGCCGACGGCGAGGTCGGTATCCGGACTGTCGACTGGACACGTAACGTCGGTGTCGACGCCGTCCAGTTCGACCCGACAGGTCGCGTCGGCCAGGGTGGCGATCCGCCCAGCGAGGAGGTTCGTGTTGCCGACGAAGTCG
>JBNJDE010000156.1:0-3931 GCA_051744605.1 Halobacteriota archaeon | reverse complement strand
GAAGCACTCGCGGAAGCCCTCGCCGAGCGGGTCGACGCCGAACTGTTCGAGACGAGAGGAAACACGGCCGTCTACCACTGATCTGACGATGGTTACGGCACTTCCAATCGTTCGGGACCTCCTGCCCGAACAGTACGCACTCGCGGCGACACAGGCCCTGTACTTCGTCATCGCGTTCCTCGCCATCACGTTCGTCGGACGAGCGGTCGTCAGCCCACTCGTCGGCCGACTACTCGACCGACGTGACCTGGACGAACACGCCAAACGCCCGTTACTCAAACTGACGAACGCGGTCGTCTATTTCGTCGCTATCTCGGCGGCGTTCGGGTTCGCCGGCTTCACCGGGTTCCTCCAGTCGCTCGCCACCATCGCGGCGGCCGGGACGCTCGCCGTCGGGTTCGCCCTCCAGGACGTCATCAAGAACTTCGTCGCCGGCGTGTTCATCTACACCGATCGCCCCTTCAAGATCGGCGACTGGATCGAGTGGGACGACAACTCGGGAATCGTCGAGGACATCAGCCTCCGTGTGACTCGCGTGCGCACGTTCGACAACGAACTACTCACGGTTCCGAACTCGACGCTCACCGACGGTGTGCTCAAGAACCCCGTCGCCAAAGAAAAACTCCGCCTCCAGTTCCTCTTCGGTATCGGCTACGACGACGACATCGACCAGGCCACCGAGATCATCGTCGACGAGGCAGAGGCCCACGACGGGATCATGGACGACCCGGGCGTGACCGTCAGACTGACCGAACTCGGCGACTCCTACGTCGGTCTCAAATCCCGATTCTGGATCGACGACCCCTCCCGATCCGACTTCGTGAAGACGAAAAGCGAGTACGTCCAGTCGGTCAAAGAGCGCTTCGACGAGGCTGGTATCGACATCCCCTACCCCATTCGAACCCTCGACGGCGAGGTGGAGATTTCGGGTTCCCCATCGGTCGACCACCTCGAATAGCAGCCCGGTCTCGTTGGAGAAGCCACTCGCTTTTCGTGTAACAGCCAGATGAATGTGGACGGCCGGGGTTGCCCGACGTTCCAGCCCGGATAGTCCCGGTCGCCTCCTCCACCCCGCGACCCTACGAGCGACGAACGTTCGGTGGTCCGCTGCTCACTTCCGTGCCTGGCGGGTTGCCACCGACGAGACGTGGGCGCGACGCCCCTGCAGGCGTCCGCCACGTGCCGCCGTCCCCGCAGGACGAGGCTTCCACGTCGGCTTCCGGGGTCCGGACCGGTCTGACCGGACGCACCCGGTGTTCGGTCCCCGCTAATGACCATAGAGCGGGTGACGGGCGGGGCCAAACCGCCCGACCTAGTCCAACCGGATGTACTCGGGTGCCTCTTAAGGGCCTTTCGGGTCGATAACGCCAGGACGGCGAGCGATCCCCACCGGTTTGGGCCAGGTCGAAACGGCCAAAGGCCTCCGGTTCGATTATCCACGTATGGGATTCGGGAGCACGGCAAAGAAGCTACAATCGGTCGTCGACATGGCCGACGACCTCTATGGGAAACTCAACGAGGTCAGAGAGCAGATGGCGGCCATCCGGGAAACGATCGACACGACGAACGACCGGGTCGGTGCCATCGAGACGGAACTCGAAGAGCAGCGAGAGATACTCGAGGCACTCGCCGAAGCAGACGGTGTCGACGTGCCGGAAGCGACCGTCGAGACCGACGACAGTACCGAAGACGACGCCACCGACCAGGCCACCGAGGCCTGATCAGGCGACGAGTCGCTCGTGCTCGATTTTCATACACCGATCCTGGACGAACGTGAGTCCCGCCGCCTCGGCCCGGGCCCCGGCGTCGTCGTGCTCGATACCCAGCTGAAGCCAGAACACGGGAGCGTCGTCGCGCTCCAGGACGGCATCGAGGATCGCTGGTGCCTCCTCGCTCGGCCGGAAGACGTCGACGATGTCGACCTCTCCAGGGACGTCGGTCACTGCATCGTAGGCGGTCTCACCGAGTATCTCGTCGGCGAAGGGGTTGACAGGAACGATCTCGTAGCCATGCTCCTGGAGGTACTTCGGCACGTCGTGAGCCGCCTTGCCTTCGGTGGTCGAACAGCCCACGACGGCGATACGATCTTTGGCGAGTATCGATTCGAGTTCCGCGTCTGAATCCACGGGCATACCGGCGTCTTCGCCGGCCTGGGACAAGAAGCTGTAGGTCGTCGAACCCCGGGCAGTCACCCGAGGACGACGGCAAGACGCCCGACGACGAAGGCCATAGCAGCGAGGAACATTCCGTATTTCAGGAGTTGCTGCCCGGTCGTGGGATCGTCGAAGGCGAGCACTGCCGCCGCGACCATCACGACATCGGCCGGCACCACGACGACGAGATAGGGCAGGCCGAAGATGCCCCAGAGGAATGGCATCGGACTTGCTGCAACCGCTATCACGAGGACGAAACCGGCGGCGAGGAGTGATCGCCGTTCGCCCACGACGATCGGAAGGGTTCGCAATCCCTCGGCGCGATCGCCCGCGACGTCCTCGACGTCCTTGATCACCTCGCGAGTGAACGTTGAGAGCGCCGCGAGCACGAACAGGACGGACCCCGCCCGGACGTCGCCGACAGCGGCCGCACCGAAGAGGAACGTGCTCCCACCAAGATACGCGACGACGGCGTTCCCGGCCCCGGGAAGCCCCTTGAAGAGGCGGGTGTATGCCACCAGTGCGACGAGGTTGATCGCTGCGATAGCAATGGCCAACGGAGGCAACAGTAACGCAAATACGACGGCGCCACCGAACAGCACGGCGCTGTAGCCAAGCGCCCCCCTTGGCGATACCGCACCTCGTGGGATTGCTCGATCCGGCGCGTTGATGCGATCGATATCCCGGTCGAAGTAGTCATTGATCGCGTTGCCTGCAGCGGTCGCGAGCCAGGTCGCGAGGACTGCTGCCCCCGCGAGTACCGGACGAGTTCCCGCCCCTCCGGCGACGAACGCACCGACGAACGTGAGCACGCCCGCCACGAACGTGTTGGTGGGACGGGCGAGTTCGTAATAGCCACGAAGGGCGTCGGTGTCCATGTCACCGAAAGTCCAGCGCGGCACAATAAAGCGGTCGAATCGACGCCGGAACCCAGTCCCTATCGAAGTTACCGAGTCGCTTTCGCCGCCTCGATGGCCTCGAGTACCTCCGTGGCGTGTTCCTCCGGATCGACACCCTCGAATGTCGCCACGATAGAACCCTCCGGTCCGACGACGTACGTGTTCCGGAAGACGCCGTCGAACGTGTTTCCGAACATGTTCTTCTCCCCGTAGGAGTCGTACCGTGTGGCGGTCGATCCATCCTCGTCGCTCAACAGGTCGAAGGGGAGGTCGTATTTCTCCGCGAAATTTTCGAGGTCGTCCACCGGATCGTCGCTGATACCGACCACGTTGACGGCTGCTGCGCCGTACTCGTCCCAGGCATCGCGAAATCCACAGGCTTCCGTCGTACACCCAGGCGTGTCCGCCCGGGGATAGAAGTACACGACGACGTACTCGCCGTCGAAGTCGGAGAGTGCGACCGTTTCACCGTCGTGATTCGAGAGTTCGAACGGCGGGGCAGGTGCGTCGACGTCGAGCATAGCTTATTCATGCCGGCCTGGAACAAAGGCGTTGGTCTCGGGGCGGGGAGTGCCGGTCGAATCGTGAGACGGCCGACTCGCATCGGGAAGTTTAACACCCATCTCGGCTTACTGGGTATCGCGGGCGCTTAGCTCAGCTTGGACAGAGCACTTGGCTTCGGACCAAGGGGCCGCGGGTTCGAATCCTGCAGCGCCCGTAGGCATTTTCGCAGAGCGAAAATGACGGAGCGGCGCAAAGGATTCGTGCCCTGGAAGTCGTAGCCCGCGCAACCGAGCAAAGCGAGGGGAGCAGGAACGTCTTCCTCTGGTTCGAATCCTGCAGCGCCCGTGGATTAATCGCGTTAAAATCGCCAGACAG
>JBNJDE010000155.1:0-3985 GCA_051744605.1 Halobacteriota archaeon | reverse complement strand
CGTCTCCCCGTGACGACGACGTTCTCGCGCGAGAAGCGGGTGAGACGTCGCACCATAGCTGTCGACGGCGCCGGACCACTGGCGGGCGTGACCGGATCGGTCACCGGGTACGAGATCCACATGGGGACGTCCACGATTGACGGCGAGGTGCACGAACCGCTCGAACCCGGGAGTATCACGCAAGACGGCGTCGTGGGCACGTATCTCCACGGTCTCTTCGAAAACGATGCGGTCAGATCGGTGTTTATCGACCACGTATTCGCGGCGGCCGGCACCGACCGGCCCGAGGGATCGAGGGCAAAAGCGAGCGTCTCGCCGTACGCGGCCGCCGCCGATCTGGTCGAGGAACACCTCGAGGGCGTGTGTCCGAGGTATCTGGACTGACCGCTCGCGACAGACCGAGCGGCCGATCCCGTCGTCACTTCCGGAGCGCCTCGACCGGCGGTTCGTTGGCCGCCTTCCAGGCCGGGTAGAGTCCCGAGAGGAGACTCGTCCCGAGCGCAAAGCCGAACGCCAGCACGAGATAGCGGGCGTTGCGCATCGTGAACGTGGCGAGCGGGTCGCCGCTGACGTACTGATTGAGCGCCATGCCGACCCCGAGAGCGAGGGCGGTGCCGACCACACCGCCAACGATCCCGAGCAGGGCCGCCTCCGCGAGAATCGTACGCATGACCTGGCGCCGGTGGACGCCGACCGCCCGGAGGACCCCGATCTCCTGGCGGCGCTCGATGGTGCTCATCAGCATCACGTTCAGGATGCTCACGCCGGCGACGACCAGCGAGATGGAGCCGACACCGACGAGGAACGCGTTGATGAGGCCGAACACCTGGTCGATGCTCTCCGTGATGGTGCCGAGTTCGAAGATGGTGACGCGCTCGGTCCGGCGGTTGAGTTCCTCGCGAATGGCCACCGCGCTCCGGTTGGCCGCCGCACCGCTCTCGGCAGTGACGACGACCTGCGAGTAGGTATCGCCGGGGATCGCCGACGGTGGGACGACGACCGCCGCGTTCGGGTCCAACAGCGTGATGCCGCCCTGCTCTTCGAGCACGGCGATGACCCGGTAGGTCGTGTCGTCGACCACGATTGCGTTGCCGGCGGCGAGGTCGAAGCGCTCGGCGACCGTCGCGCCGACGAGGACGCCGCGCTGGAAGCGGTCGGGTACCCGCCCGTCCGACGCGGCGTAGAGTGCCGCAGGGTTCGCGATGCCGTATGCCGTAGCGATCGACTGGGTCTGGCCTCGCGAGAGCCTGACCGTCGTGGACTCGACGGGGATCACGGTCCCCTCGGCCACGCGGCGCATCTCGATGACGTCGCGGTCGGTGAGGCCCTCGACGCCGGCCTCACGGTTCGGCGTGACGCTGATCTCGTTACCGATGTCGCCGAGTTGCTCTGCGGTACCGATCTGCAGCGTCGTCCCGAAGATCCCCAGCGCGGCGATGGCCAGGACGCCGATGACGATTCCCAGTGCCGCGAGCACCGAGCGGATTCGGTTCCGCCCGAGATTCCGCCGCGCCACCAGGATCGACGGGAAGGCGTGGTACACCCGCGAAACGACGCCCGAAGACGGGTCGGCTGGTACCTGCTGGCCCTCGTCCCCGCCCGACCGCTCAGTCATCGGTCCACGCCCCCTCGGGAGCGACCTGGCCGTCGACGAGGTTCACCGTCCGGTCCGCGAATCGGCTGACCTGCGGGTCGTGCGTCACGGCGACGACGGCGACCCCCTCGGTCGTGAACCGTTCGAACTCGGTGAGAATCTCCCTGCCGGTCTCCCGGTCGAGGTTCCCGGTCGGTTCGTCGGCGAGGAGGAGACGGGGCTCGTTGACCAGCGCCCTGGCGATGGCGACGCGCTGTTTTTGCCCCCCGGAGAGTTGGTCGGGCCGGTGAGTGAGGCGATCACCGAGACCGACGCGTTCCAGGAGGTCGATCGCCCGCGCTCGCCCCGCGGAGTCACGGTCGAACAGCGTCGGCAATTCGACGTTCTCCAGTGCCGACAGCGACGAGATGAGGTAGAAACTCTGGAAGACGAAGCCGATTGAGCGTTTGCGCTCGTCGGTCATCTCCACGTCAGTGAGATCCGTCACGTCGCGACCGTCGAGACGGACGGTCCCCCGCGTGGGCGCGTCGAGGAGCCCGATGACGTTGAGCATCGTGGACTTGCCACTGCCACTCGGTCCCATCACGGCGACGAACTCCCCCGCCTCGACCGCAAAGTCGACGTCGCGGAGCGCTTCGACGCGCTCGCCGCCGCCACCCTCGTAGACTTTCCAGACGTCCTCGAGTTCGACGATGGTCATCGTCGGCGGTAGCGATACACGGCGACGGTCACGACCGCGAGGACGATCACCGCACCGCCGACGAGAGCGAGCGTCGGCGGACCGCCGCCATCCTCGGGGGCCGGGGCGGGTCTGTCCGCGACCGAGACGTTCGTGGTCGCCGTCCGCTGTTCGCCCTGGACGAGGTAGTGCACCTCGATAGGGACGGTGTCGACGTCCTCGTCGACCGCGACCGAGAGGTCGAAGGTAGCGAAGTCGCTAGCCGGGATCGACCCCACGAAGTAATCGGGGGCGGGACGTACCGGGTCGATGCCGGGCGCCGAGACGACCTGCACGACGACGCCGTTAACGTCGGTAAGACCGACGTTTGCCACGCTCCCGGTGACGAACACCGTTTCGTCCGCGACCTCGTAATCAACCCCGGTCACCGCGACCCGACCGGGATTCGAACGGTACTGGACGGTCGTCCGCTCGCTCGCTTGCGTGCCAGCGGTCTCGTACGCGACCCGAACGTCGACCGTCCCGGTCGGGACGTCGGAGACGTTGACACGGAGGTCGCGTTCCGCGTCGGCCGCCACGTCGGGCGCCGCGCGCCTGGTCACGACGGTGCCGTCGACGAGAATTGCGACGGAGACGTCTTCGAGGGGCGCGTTCCCGAAGTTCCGGATGGTGACGCCGATGGGTGGATCGGCGCCCTCCGACAGCCGTCGGGCTTCGAGGGTCACGTCGCGCTCGAGGGGGGCCGATGTGAGGGGCACAGTCGACCTGACCGTGCGCTCGTCCCCAGCCTCGGTCGTGTACGAGAGCGCCGTCTGCAGGGTCGCGCGGGTGTCCGTCGGCGACACAGTAACGTCGAGGGTCCGCTGTTCGCCGGCCGCCAGCCCGGTGAGAATGCGGTTCGGCGAGTCCACCGTCACGTTCTGGCCACCGACGGCAAGTCGCACCGGCGAGACCGACGTCTTCCCGGCGTTGACGACGGTCACGCTGGCTGTGGAGTCGGCTCCAACGACCGTGTCGTTCGTCTCGACGAGCAGTTGGGGGCCGCTCTCGCGGACCGAGACCAAAAGCGGATACTGCAGTCGCGTCCGAGTCCCGTTCAGTTCGCCGACGACGTAAACGCGCAGGTCGTACGTCCCGGCGTCCTCGAGTGTCATCGGCAGCGGGACCGAGAGTGAACCGCCGGGCTGGACGCCACCAACGTCCTCGACGCGAGCGAAGGAGTGTGCACTCCCCGCCCGCCGGACGTATACGTCCGTGATATCGAAGGCCCCGGGCGCGGACTCGCCGTTCGTGACCGTCGTCGTCACGCGGAACGTCTCACCTGGGTTGGGCTGTTCTGGGGCCGTCGTGACGTCGGTGATTGCCACGGTCGCTTGCTGGCCGTCGGCGACGAGTGACACCGCGGGAGCGAGGACCGAGACCGCGAGCAGGACGGCGAGCAAGAGCGAACGGTTCATTACTGGAACAACGGGGACGACGAAGATAAAACCTGTCATAGATTCTAAACTTAGAGGACTGACGGCCGAACCGATATGGTGGTCGCCAGCGATGACCTGTCCATGGACAGCCCGACGCTTCCGAGCGCACTCCGCGGAGGGGCGCCGCTGGTCGGTGCCTGGTCGATGACCGCAGATCCGGTGGTCCTCGAGGTACTGGCCGGCGAGGGCTTCGACTTCCTCGTCGTCGACGGCGAACACTCCGAGAACACCATC
>JBNJDE010000154.1:0-3989 GCA_051744605.1 Halobacteriota archaeon | reverse complement strand
TGCAACCCGCTCTCGACCCACGACGACGTGAGCGCCGCGCTCGACGCCAACGACGCCATCACCTCCTACGCGAAACACGGTGCCGAGGACGAGGAGTACTACGGCGCCATCGAGGCCGTCATCGCCCGCGAACCGACCGTCACGGTCGACGACGGCGGCGACCTCGTCTTCCGCATCCACGAGGAGCACCCTGGCCTCATCGACTCCATCGTCGGGGGCACCGAGGAGACCACGACCGGCGTCCACCGGCTCCGGGCGATGGACGACGATGGGGCCCTGGAGTACCCCGTCATCGCCGTGAACGACACGCCGATGAAACGGCTCTTCGACAACGTGCACGGCACCGGCGAGTCCTCGCTCGCCAGCATCGCCATGACGACGAACCTCGCGTGGGCGGGGAAGACGGTGGTCGTCGCCGGCTACGGCCACTGCGGTCGCGGCGTCGCCAAGAAGGCCGCCGGCCAGAACGCCCACGTCGTCGTCACCGAGGTCGACTCCCGCCGCGCGCTCGAAGCCCACATGGAGGGCTACGAGGTCACGACGATGGCCGAGGCTGCCGAGAAGGGCGACGTCTTCATCACGACGACCGGCAATCGGGACGTCCTCACCCGCGAGCACTTCGAGGTCATGCAGGACGGCGCCGTTCTCGCGAACGCGGGCCACTTCGACGTCGAGATCAACCTCGGGGAACTGGCCGACCTCGCCACCGCGCAGCGAGACGCTCGCGACGGCATCCGCGAGTACGAACTCGAGGATGGCCGTCGCATCAACGTCCTGGCGGAGGGTCGCCTGGTCAACCTCGCCACGCCGGTCTCGCTCGGGCACCCGGTCGAGGTCATGGACCAGAGCTTCGCGGTGCAGGCCGTGAGCGTCCGCGAGCTGCTGGAGAACGGCGACGACTACGACGCCGGGGTCCACGAGGTCCCGGACGACCTGGACCGAGAGGTCGCGGAGATCAAACTCGCGGCCGAGGGGGTCGAGTTCGACTCGCTCAGCGAGGAGCAGACGGACTATCTGCAGAGCTGGCAGCACGGAACCTGATTGCGAGCAGGTAGCCAGGGTACCACCGACAGGCGCCACCTGCAAGCGAGCGGCGAAGCCGCGAGCAGGGTGGCGTGCGAAGCGGGCCGCCCAATGGGGAGCGAGGAGGGACAACACGCGTGCCATTGGATCCCCGGAGCGGGTGGCTACGCTCCCGCCGAGTTCGCTCCGGGCCGAGCGTTACAACATAGCCGCGGTTGGTTCGTTTTCTGTATTTGAACCTTCGCACTACTGATCCATTTTCAATTTTCGGACAAGCATTCGCGCACCGAGGGGCTCGAAGAGCCCGGAAGGTGCGCGATTCACCGCTCGCGTCAGCGAGCGGTAGCGCGGACGGACCACCGCGTCGCGAAGCGACGCGACGGGAGTCCGCGCGCTTTTTCCCCAAGTTTTTGCCGAGTGGGGTGGCGGAGCCACCCCACGCAGCGCAAAAAGTGGTGTTACAGCTGATCGAGCACCGCGTCCTCGTCGTGGGCCAGCCGAAGGGTCCGCGACCGGCCACGGCCCTCCAGTTGCTCGTATTCGGCCTCGATGATGCCGAGTTTGTCGAGTTTGTTGACGAGTTCGGTGTACCGCGTGTAGCCCAGGTCGGTCCGCTCGTGGAAGGTGTCGTAGACGTCGCCGGCGCGCTGATCGCCGTGCTCGGCGACGACCTCGACCAGCGTCTGCTCGGTCTCGGAGAGCGACCGGAGGTTCCGCGAGAGGTGGACGTGTTTGGCCTCGTCGAAGGCGTCCTCGACGTCCTGTGGTTCGACGGTGCGACTCGCGCGCATCTCGGCGTTGAGGCCGGCACGGCGGAGCAGGTCGATGCCGACCCGCAGGTCGCCCGTCTCCGCGGTGAGTTCGGCGACGCGGTCGGTGACCGTCGTCGGGACCGCCCCCTCCTGGAAGCCCGCGTCGATGCGGTCCTGGAGGATGTCGACGATCTCGGTGACGTCGTAGACCGGGAAGTAGGCCTCCTCCGGCCGGAAGACGCTCTGGACGCGGCCGTCGAGGTCGTCGATGACGTCGAGGTCGAGGTCCGAGGAGACGACGATGACGCCGATCTTGGTCCCCGGGTGGGCTTCGTGGGCGCGCAACAACGAGTAGAGGGTATCGGAGGCCTCGCTCTCGTAGAACAGGTAGTTGACGTCGTCGAGGGCGACCACGAGCACCTCCTCGTCGTCGACCAGCGAATCGGCGATCTGCCCGAAGAGCTTCTTGAAGGAGATGCCCGAGGAGGGCGGTTCGTACTCGAAGAGCGCCTCGAAGATGCGCGAGAAGACCGAGTAGCGCGTCGAATCCACCTGGCAGTTGACGCGAACGGCCCGCACGCCTGGCTGGTGGTCGAGTTCGGCGAAGACCTTCTGGATCGCGGTCGTCTTGCCCGTCCCGGGTGGCCCACGGACCATCACGTTGAGCGGGCGCGAACCACGCACCGCGGGCCGGAGCGCGTATTTCAGTGTCTCGAGTTGTGACTCGCGGTGGCGAAAGACCTCCGGGACGTAGTCGATCTCGAGGACGTGCTCGTCGCGGAACACCGACTCGTCCCAGGACAACATTCCCCCATCCGAGTCGTCGGCCATCACGTTCACCACGCCGTCGTAGCTACTTAACGCTTCGCTCGGCCCGGACGACGTCGCCCGAATCGTATCGCTTGCTTGCGGTTGTGGCAGGGTACCGTCCAGGTGGCTACCGACCCCCCATCATGATGGCTAACCTATATTATCAATACAAGAATATTACACACCTGGAGGAATCTACGATGAAAGCATTCGTCATGGAGGAACTCGGCTCGGTCGGGTTCGCCGAGAAACCCGAACCGACGCCCGGACCGACCGACGCGATTCTCCGACCGACCAAGGGACTGGTCTGCACCTCGGACGTCCACACCGTCCACGGGGCGATCGGCGAACGCGAGAACCTGACCCTGGGCCACGAGGTCGTCGGAACCGTCGAGGAGGTCGGCTCGGAAGTCGAGGGATTCTCGCCGGGCGACCGAGTCGCCGTCGGCGCGATTACGCCCGACTGGGGGTCTGACGCGGCCCAGGATGGCCACCCCTCACAGTCCGGGGAGGCCCTCGGTGGGTGGAAGTTCGCCAACGTCAAAGACGGCGTCTTCGCCGAGCTGGTCCACGTCAACGAGGCCGACGCGAACCTCGCGCACATCCCCGACGGCGTCACCGACGAGGAAGCCGCGTACGTCACGGACATGATGAGCACCGGATTCATGGCCGCCGAGAACGCCGACATCCCGATGGGCGGGACGGTCGCCGTCTTCGCCCAGGGGCCCGTCGGGTTGATGTCGACCAAAGGGGCCGCTCTCCAGGGGGCCGGCAAGATATTCGCGGTCGAGACCGTCCCGGAGCGCCAGGCACTGGCCCGCGAGTACGGCGCCGACGAGGTCATCGACTTCGCAGACGTCGACCCCGTCGAGGCGATCATGGAACGGACCGACGGCGAAGGCGTCGACGCCGCCATCGAGGCGCTCGGAAACAGTGTGAGCTTCGAACAGTGCGTGGCGGTCACGAAGGCCGGCGGCACCATCTCCAACGCCGGCTATCACGGCGAGGGCGAGTACGTCAACCTCCCGCGCGAAGAGTGGGGCGTCGGCATGGCCGAGAAGACCATCGCGACGGGCCTGTGCCCGGGTGGTCGCCTGCGACTCGGTCGATTGCTCCGGATGCTCGACGAGGGTCGCGTCGACCCGACGAAGATGACGACCCACGAGTTCGACTTCGACGAGGTGGACGAGGCGTTCCGGCTCATGGAGACCAAAGAGGACGGCGTCGTCAAGCCGCTCGTGACCTTCGAGTGACGACGCGGGCGGTTCAGAACTTCTCGAGCAGCCGGTCGTAGAACTGCCGGTCGTCCTCGCCCGCCAACTTCTCGACGATGAGTTCGGGGGTCGACCGTGCCAGGTGGTCTTTCTTCGGCGAGCGGTCCACCCTGAGTTCGCCGTCCTCCAG
>JBNJDE010000153.1:0-4039 GCA_051744605.1 Halobacteriota archaeon | reverse complement strand
TCGATCCGCGAAATCCTCGTAGCCGTCGAGGACGAATGCGCCACCCACGGACAGCGTTATCTCGCCGTCGCGCTCGTGGATCCATCCGCGTTCGTCGAATTTCTGGAGCGACCGCTTCACCGTCCGCCGTGAGGCCTGGATCGCGGAGTAGAGGTCGCGACGGGATAGACCACCGTCGCCCCGGAGCGTCCGCAGTATCTCCACGCGGTGTGGCGAGTTGGAGAGAAACTGCAACGTGTCGGACCGGTGGCTCATTGGTGTGGTGTCCGGCATCAGCACACTTCAATCTAGGCACAGGTCCCGCCGAGCGTATCGCCATCGAAACGCATAGACGGAGCCGTCCCGTCTGTCGGCCAATGCGACTGGCCAGAGCCTGGACCGACGACGGCGTCGTGACCGGCGAGTACGTCGATGGCGCCATCGTCACCGACGACGAGCGATACGACGTCTGTGCGGGGAGCGCCGACCTCCTCGCGCCGACAGAGCCGACCGCGCTCTACTGCGTCGGGCGCAACTACGCCGCGACGCTCGACCAGATGGACTACGACCGGCCAGCGGACCCCGATTTCTTCATCAAGCCGCCCGCGTCCGTCCTCCCGCCGGAGACCGACATCCCCTATCCGACGTTCTCCGAGGAGGTCACCTACGCCGGCGAACTCGCGGCGGTGATCGGCGAACGCGCGAAGCACGTCGATCCGACCGACGTTCCCGAGGTCGTCCGCGGCTACACCATCATGAACGACGTCGACGCTCTCGACCAGCCAGGGCGGACCGCGCGGAAGGCCTTCGACGGGTCCGCCCCGCTCGGCCCCTGGATCGAGACCGGTATCGACCCCCACGGTATCGAGATGTACACCGACGTCGACGGCGAGCGTCGACAGGCGGCCTCGACCGACCAGATGCTCTTCGATCCCGACGAGGTCGTCGCCTTCCTCTCCGAACGGGTCACCCTCGAACCGGGCGACGTGATCGCCTTCGGGAGCCCCGCCAACCCCGGGACCATCGAACCCGGTGACACCGTCGAGATCACCTACGAAGGTATCGGGACGCTCCGAAACGGGGTCGCGGAACCTCGCCGATAGCGTGGACTCGTTCGCAGAGCCGAGGCAATCCGCTCCGCAAGGACACGCCCTTTGCGGGGTGGGCCCAAATGTCCCCTCCATGACCCAGTCCTGTCCCGCCTGCGGAACCGACGTCGTCCCGTTCACCGAGCTCCCCGATTCTGTTCGCGACCGCCTCGAGGCCGACCCCGAGCGACAGCGCCAGTCGGTGCCCCACCGGCGCGAGAAACACACGGTCTGTCCGGCGTGCGAGTTCGAGATCCACGGCTGTGGCCAGCCCTACGCGATCCCCGAGTCGGTCACCGGGTAGCGGCGGTCCCGGTGGGAAATCGGTTTGTGCGCTCGTCACGGAGTAGCAGGTGGCCGATGACGATGCACTCGTTCCGAGTCGGACTCGGCACCCGATGATGACGAGCCCTATGAGTGCCGAGGCCTTTTACGACGGTTCCATCGCTTGAACGCGAATTTGACTCAAGCACCACTCGTTATAGCGATTCTCGGCAGGAATTTGAGGACGGTGGGCCATGCACTGGAACCTTCTAACAGAGCCGTGGCGGCGAAATAGCGGCTCGTTACCGTTTTTCGTCTGTCGATAACCGTCCACCCCGGATTTGACGAGTGGGAACTGGCTGTAACCCGCGCTACCCTGCCAGTCAGAAATCCCATTATCGATTCCGGTCGATCCACCGACACCACGCGTGGAAATCGTTTGCGCCACACTGCTCGGCGATCGACTGGAGAGTTCCGGTCGGAATGTCGTCCGTCGATTTCATCGGGACTGTCACGATACGTACCTCGTCCGTCTCTGGCGATTCGTAGCGGAGTATCAAATGGCTCCCGACGCGGCCACTCCGGACGAATCCGTGATCAATTGGGACGGATGCGATCTCACGTCCTGAAAAATTCGTCCGGACCATTCACCGCATGAACTCGGGAAGCTCACTGTTACCCGGTTCTCCGTCGTCGAGTCCCCACTCTTCGAGATCGTCCTCAGTAACGGGCTCTCCGCCCCCCTCGTGCAATTCCAGTGCCTCCGCGAGCATCCGGAGTGCCTCAGTCTTCGTCTCTCCGAACGAGGCAACGCCGGTTTCGAGGTCACGAGCAGTAATGCGGCCATCCTCCTCGTGGATAAACTCCACCCCTTCCTCGGGTGGCTCGTCTCGCGTTGCGCTCGCCATAGACCAAAAAAGGTGAAGCAGGGGAATAAGCGTTCGGTTGGGTAACCGAATTGGCTCCTCTCTGATTGCCCGTGCCTCCTGGATGGGTTCGTGCAGGTACGTACGTATGTTCGTATAGTTTTTCTCGTCGCCTGCGTGCAGTCAGGTCCCCCTTCCGGTTCACCGTTGCGTAGATTTTCACCAGTCCGGTGTCTTGTGACATACCCACGTTTTCTCCAGTCAGCCATCTATCGATGCCTCCGTTGCTCTGTGCATCATCGCAGTAACAGTCAAATTATTATAATGGTACCAAGACACCATTCCGTGAGTGCCGAGGCCGCCGTTCTTCGGGAATGGACCATCGTCGTGTTCCGAGACCGTTCCGGACAGGCTGCGTTCGCCGTGAATCGGGCCGTCGAGAGCCCGGTGGATGGGAAAGAGATATGCTCGATCACACTATCTGTTCTACATGTCACAGGGACCAGTCCAGGTAGCCGTTCTCGGCGGGGGCGTCGGGGGCCTGACTGCCGCTCACGAGCTCGCGACCCGCGATTTCAGCGTCACCGTCTACGAAGCACGGGACCGCCTGGGCGGGAAAGCCCGCAGCTTTCCCGTCACCACCCCGCGGGGTAGCACCGTCCCGGCCGAACACGGCTTTCGGTTCTTCCCCGGTTTCTACCGGAACCTGCACGAGACGATGTGTCAGATCCCGCTGCCCGACGGCGGGACGGTGGCTGACAATCTGGTCCACACGGACGAGACGCTCATCGCGGCGACCGATGGCCAGGAGACGATCGCGGAGACGCGAACACCGACGACGGTCACCGAGTGGGCCGAGGCGATCAAACCGACCATCGGTGGCGGCGAGTTGCGCCCGGCGGAGACGAGCTACTTTATGGGGCGCCTGCTCGTCCTGCTGACGAGTTGTCGGGCGCGGCGCGAGCGCGAACTCGACCGGGTTTCGTGGTGGGACTTCGTGGACGCCGAGGCACAGTCACCTGCCTACCGCAAATACCTCGCGGAGAGCACGCAGGCACTCGTTGCGCTCAAGCCCCAGCGGGGGAGCGCCCGGACCATCGGTCAGATATACGTCCAGTTGCTGCTCGATCAGCTCGATCCCAACCGTCCCACTGAGCGGGTGCTCAACGGTCCGACGAGCGAGGTGTGGATCGACCCGTGGGTGGCACATCTGCGATCTCTGGGCGTCGAGTTCCACACCGAGACGCCGGTGACGAACATCGAGGCAGACGGCGAGCGCGTGACCGGCGTCGAACTGGCGGCGAGCGAGTGGGTGAGCGCCGACCACTACGTCGTGGCGCTCCCCGTGGAGGCGATGGCGTCGCTTGTAACCCCCGAACTCGTCCGGGCGGCGCCGTCACTCTCGAACGTGGGGAGACTGGACACGGCGTGGATGAACGGCATCCAATTCTACCTCACCGAAGACGTCTCCCTGGCGCGCGGCCACCAGGCATACACCGACTCGCCGTGGGCCCTGACCGCCATCTCCCAGCGGCAGTTCTGGGAGGATGGCCCGTTCGACATCGGTAGGGACACCGACGACGCCGTCCAGGGCGTCCTCTCGGTCATCATCTCTGACTGGGAGACCCCGGGGACGGTGTACGGCAAGCCTGCCCGCGAGTGCACTCGCGAGGAGATTAAAACCGAGGTATGGACCCAGCTCGCGGCGCACCTGAATCGCGACGCCGAACGCCTCTCGGAGGACATCGTCTACGACTGGGTGCTCGACCCCGCAATCGTGGAAGCCGAGAACGGGATGGCGAACACCGAACCGCTGTTGATCAACACGGTCGACTCGCTTCG
>JBNJDE010000152.1:0-4107 GCA_051744605.1 Halobacteriota archaeon | reverse complement strand
CAGGCTTCCAGGGGTACGTCGTCCCGGGCGTGGTCGAGGACGTCTTCGTAGGCGTCACGGGTCAGGACCAGCACGATCGACGGTTCGACGGCCTGGAAGAAAAGTCCTCACGCTCCAGTCGAGGTCGCCGATAGCCTAGAGTTCGGTCGTGTCGACCGAGGGATCGAGGTCGCGGCGCATCGCGATCTCGAACCACGGGCAGAGGCGGAGTTGCCGGTAGTAGCGAGCGTTCTCGTAGAGGTCCTCGTAGTCGACCCAGAGCAGGCCGCCGACCTCGGCCTCGTCCGGCTCGAAGTCCAGGTCGGTGACGGTCGCGGTCAGTACCGAACAGACCTCCCACTCGAGTCCCTCGTCGAGGTAGTACCGCTTGTACTCGAAGCGGTCGGTCACCGCCAGGTCGTCGTACTGGTCCGGCGTGAGTCCGAGTTCCTCCTCGAGGCGTTCCTCGGTGGCCTCGACCTGGGTCTGCCCCTCCACCGGGTGGGAGGCGACGGTGCCGTCCCAGTAGGTGTCCCAGAGTCGTTTCCGGGGGGCCCGCTGGGCGAGCAAGACTCGCCCCTCCTCGTCGAAGAGCATGCACGTAAAGGCGCGATGGCGGACGCCCTCGCCCGTGTGGGCGTCGAGACGGTTGACCGTCCCCTGTGGGGTGTCCTCTGCATCGACCGCGATCACGTCCTGGCTGGCGTTCTCCGCGGTCTCGTCCTCGCGGTCGGGGCCCGCGCTGGGTGTGTCGGCCATACCGGTTCAAGGCGAACCCGGATAATTTATCCTGCGGTCTGCTCCGGGCCCGGCGAGGATGTCATCCGAGCGTCTCGTCGAGGATGAGCCGGGTCTTGGTGCTCACGACCTCGTCCTGCTCTCTGGCCTTCGTGATGAGGTCGTTGACCCGCTGGGTGTCGGCCGCGTCCACGACCACCACGATGTCCTCCTCGCCGCTGACCTGCCAGACGAAGTCGACTTCGTCCCAGTCGGTCATCCGCTCGCCGACGGCCGCGGTGTTCACGTCGACGGCGACGCTCACCTCGATCATCGCCTTGACGTTCCCCGTGTGGGTGGCGACGGTGAATCGCTCGATGACGCCATCCTCGACGAGTCGGTCCACGCGATTGCGAACCGTGCCCTCCGAGACGCCGATCGCGTCGGCGATCTCGGTGTACGGCGTCCGCGCGTCCCGCCGCAGGAAGTCGAGTATCTCTCGGTCGAGGTCGTCCATGGCGGGCCCAGGCGCTCCCGTCTCCTAAACGTTACGAATATCGTAACATCATTACGAAAGCAAGGCTTTAGTACGCTCCATACTTTCGAATCTCATAATGACGGATGCCTACATCGCCCTGGAGACGGGTGACGTGGTGACCGCTCGCTCCCGGGCGCCCGGTGAGGCCTACGGGGAGCTGGTGTTCACGACGCCCTACACGGGCTACGAGGAGAGTCTGACCGATCCCTCCTACGAAGCGCAGGTGCTCACCTTCGCGTACCCCCTCATCGGGAACTACGGCGTCCGAGCGGAGCGATTCGAGTCCGACCGCGTCCACCCCTCCGCCGTCGTCGCTCGGGAACTCACCGACGACGTCGCCGACTGGCTGACCGAGGAGGGCGTTCCCGCCATCGACCGGATCGACACCCGCGACCTGGTACTCGACATCCGGGAACGGGGTGCGATGAAATGCGGCATCGCCGCCGGGCCGGATGCGACCCCGGCAGACGCGAAGGCGCAACTCGAGCAGTGCCCCCACATGAGCGACGTCACGGACATCGGCGATCGCGTCTCCGTCGACGAAGCCGAGTTCCACCCGAGTGGGGCCGAGGACCCGCTGACCACGGCGCTCGTCGACTGCGGCACGAAAAAGAGTATCGTCGACTCGCTCAACGAGCGCGGGGCGGACGTGCACGTCTTCCCCCACGACGCCACCCGGGAGGACGTCGAAGCAGTGGACCCCGACCTCCTGTTCGTCTCGAACGGCCCGGGCGATCCGGCCAACTTCGAACGGACCGAGGAACTCGTCGTCGATTCGATGGACGAGGTGCCAATCGCCGGCATCTGCCTCGGCCAGCAGATCGTCGCCCGCGCGGCCGGTGGGGAGACCGAGAAGATGGACTTCGGCCATCGCGGGGTCAACCAGCCAGTGCTCGACGTGCGGACCGAGAAGGTCGTGATGACGACCCAGAACCACGGCTACAGCGTCGCCGACCCGGGCGACCTCGAGGTCACGCAGATCAACGTCAACGACGACACCTCCGAGGGCCTCGAATCGCCCGACCAGGACATCATCACCCGTCAGTACCACCCAGAGGCCCACCCCGGCCCTCACGACACGCTCGGCTTCTTCGACGACGTCCTCGCGATGGCCGCGGAGGGCCGCCATCCGTCCCGGGCGGATTGACCTCAGCGCTGTCCGCTACCTCACCATTCTTGACGCTTCGCGATTGAGTGGTTCGTATGCCCAGTGACTACGTAACGCGAATGCGTGAGGAGCGCGAGCAAAAAGCACAGTACTTCGGGACCAATCCCCGGTCGCCCATCCCGCCCGAAGAGCGCGAGGACTTCGAGGGGCTGGCGTACTTCCCCGTCGACGAGGACCTGCGTTTCGAACTCACGCTCCACGAACACGACGACAAAGAGGAACTGATCGTCGAGACCACGACGGGGAGCCAGCGAGAGTACTTGCGATGGGGCGAGTTCCGCTTCGAAATCGATGGCGAGGCAGTCACCCTCCAGGCGTACAAGGCCGACCCCCACGAGGAGTATCTCTGGGTGCCATTCCGCGACGAGACCAACAGCGAGGAGACCTACGGTGCGGGTCGGTACCTCGACCTCCACTACGGCGAGGACCAGGTCGACGACCGGTGGATCCTCGACTTCAACGAGGCGTACAACCCGACCTGTGCGTACAACGAGGCCTACGAGTGCCCCCTCATCCCGACGGAGAACTGGCTCGACGTCCGCATCGAGGCCGGGGAGAAGGCGTATCCCGGCGAGACGCAGGGCTACGAACACTGAGCTATACGGTACGGAGATCGTCGACTGCCTGTATCTCGATCGCCGAGGCGGCGATGCCGTCCGCAGCGTGAACGATAGCCGCCTCGATCGTCGCCGGTTCGACGCTGGTCAGCCCCGAGTGTGAGAGGACGACGTGTTGTACCTCGACCGGGAGGTCGGCCGCGGCGACGACGTGGACTCCGTAATGTGGGTGGCCCAGCAGTCGCTGGACCTCGGTGTCTTCCAGGCCGTCGAACTCGTAGAGTTTGCTCACGTCGTGGACGAGCGCACCGGCGATTACCGTGTCTATCGAGAGGTTCGTCCCTCGTCGGTCGACGAGCGTTCTGGCCAGGTCGGTCGCGATGGTCGTCACGTCGCGGACGTGGTCGACGAGCGTCTCCCCCTCGATACCGAGGCGCCGCTGGACTGGTGGATACCACGGGACCGACGCGAGGTCGTCGACGTCCGTCTCGGCCATCGCCGTCGTCCACGCCGCCGAGACACCAGTACGAATGTCCTGGTCCTCGATGGCGTCCTGTTCGGGGAAGGCCTCGCGGACCTGCACTGCTGGTGATGGGTCTGCCATACCGTCGACACGACGGGACGGGACAAAAGCGTGTGGCGCCGGTTACTTGGGCTGGCCCCAGTACTCCTCGCGTTTCGTCCGGCGCTGGACGGACTCGACGTCGAGCGGTTCGTCCTGGGCCTCGATGGCCGAGAGTGCCGCCTTCGCGGAGGGGTACGTCGAGAAGTACGTGATCTCCTCCTCGACGGCCACCCGCAGTGGCTCCTCGTTGCGGGAGATGATGAGATCGATATCGCCGGCCTGGATGGCCTCCATGAACCGCTCCGTGTCCGAGAAGTCCATGAGGGCGAAGTGGCCAGCGAACCCTTCGAGGAGCTCCTTGCCCGCCTCGCTCTCGGGGTCGGGGAACTCCTCGTCCGAGAGGTCGACGAGTGCGGTCCCCTCCAGGGGTATCGGCTTGCCGACCGCCATCTGGGCCTTCTGATAGGCCTTGCCGAACGTGGTCGCCGTGCCCATCACCTCGCCAGTGGACTTCATCTCGGGGCCGAGCCGGGGATCGGAGTCCGGAAGGCGGTCGAACGGCAGGACGACCTCCTTGATGCTC
>JBNJDE010000151.1:0-4265 GCA_051744605.1 Halobacteriota archaeon | reverse complement strand
CGCAATTTCGAGGGCCCTCCCTCCGGTCGGCCCCTCGCATACACCAAATTCATACCCACTCCCCACCGAGAGACGACCATGCAGGCAGTCATCGTCGGCCCGGACCGCGGCATCGAAGCGGCGCTCGCGGCCCACGACGTCGAAACCACCCGCGTCGAGGGCCTCGCGACCGGCGAGTCACTCGACGACGCGGGCCTCGCGGACGCCGACCTCCTCGTCATCACCGACGCCGCGGAGGCGACCGCCGTCCCCGTCGCCAAGGACCGTCACCCGTCGATCCGTATCGTCTTCTACACCACCGATTCCGTCCCCGAGTTCGTCACCGGCCAACTCGACCTCGCCGTCGACCCGGACCTGCTCTCGGCCGACGTCGTCGCCGAGGAACTCGTCGCCTCGATCAGCGCGTAACGCCGGGTTGCCAATCGTTTTGCTCCGGGCGGTCGAAGGGCTGCTATGGCACTCGACCGTCTCCCCGACCTCGATCCGGACGAGGGAACTGTCATCGACGAGGAACTCGCCTACTCCGCGGACGTCCTCGTGAAGGTCTTCGCGCTCGGGCCGAACGCGACGCTGGACCCACACGCCCACGAGGGCTCGACGAACGTCTTCCACGTCGTCGAGGGCGAGGTCGTCGTGGTGCAGGACGACGACGAAGAACGGGTGACCGCCCCTGGGGTCGTGGTCCACGAGCCAGGCGCAGTCCACGGCGCGCGGAACGAGACCGACGAGCGGGCGGTCCTCACCGCGACGTTCGCCCCGTCGCCGGGCTAACCGCGATCGCGCCGCGAGGGACGGCGTCGCTGAAGGATCGGAATGGCCTCGATGGTCGCCTCGTCGAGGCGCTCCCACTCGATACCCGCCGGTCGATCGTCCCGGCGGCCGGTCTCGATGGTTCGCTCGGGTGTTACTATCAGGTCGATCGGGACGTCGTGGGGTTCGGTCTCGACCGTTCGGTCGAGCACCTGCATCTCGTGGACGGTCGTGACGATGGTCGTCTCCGAACCGACCAGCCCGGCCTCGCGCAGAATGGCGAACTCCAGATCGCTGTAGCCCTCGCCCTTGCCGATTCGATCGCCCGCTGGCGTGACCGCCACGCTGCCGGCGACGACGAGGTCGACCGGGTCCATCCCGTCGGGACCGACCCGGGTGGCGTACTCGTCGACGTGCGAGATGGTCGCGGCGGCGTCGGTGTCGTCGATGGTTTCCGGATCGAGTGTCAGGAAACATCGTTCGTCCCGGAGTCGGGGCACCGCGATGAACAGTCGCTTGTCTGCTCGTAGCGCTCCGCGCCTGACCGGGAGCTGGGGTGCGTCGGGATTGGACTTCACCGTCTCGGCGGCCCGCCACTCGGGTCGATCGAACAGCCGGGCAGCAGCCTCTTCGGCCCCCGCGAAATTCGGGATGCGATCGTGTGGCGGGAACGGAAAGCGCGCCACTCCCGCGGCCTCGAGGGCGTCCCAGACGTGCTCGCGGATCGCCTGCTTACTATCGCTCATCTCAACTGAACTCCTCCGAGAGGGGGACGGCCAGCGGTCTGTCGGTCGGCCGCTCCTCGTCGACGACCGCGGAGACCGGGCTGACGTGTTCCCAGCAGACGAAGGTAGCGACGCGTTCCGGTTCGTAGAGGAAGAAGTCGGCCGGATTCGAACACGTCTCACAGTGGGGCTCGCCGTCGCGGTGGGCCAGGGCGGCCGCGAGGGCGTCGTCCGCCCGCTCGCGGGCCTCGTCGGCGTACTCTCCGGGGCGGGCCATCGTGTCACTATTGTGTGTTATCACTGATAAACTCGAACCCGTGGGCGGAAAGCGCCGTCGCTCTTCGGTGTGAAATATGGCGGCCCGATAGTGACGGTTTGGCGGTGGGCCGAACGCACCAGACCGATTGTTCGCTGACGATATCGCCTGGTTACAGACGTTCGAGGTTCTCGGCGCGCGGGCCCTTGTCGCCCTGGCCGATGTCGAATTCGACTTCCTGGCCCTCTTCGAGGTCCGGGCCGCCGACATCCTCCATGTGGAAGAACACGTCGTCGTCAGAATCGTCCGTTTCGATGAAACCGTAGCCCTTCCGATCATGGAAGAACGAGACCGTACCTGTTGCCATTGTAACTCCGTTCAGTACTAGCGGACTTCGACGTATATGCTTGCCGATGCCGTACCGCGACGAGATCACTCCTCGTCTTCGTCCCGGTCGCGGGTCGCGAGTCCAGCCAGGTGCCCCGCTTCTGGGCAGATGATCTCCTCCGTGGCGAGGGTGACTGCGTTCTCGCTTCCGGGGAGGACGAACACCGGGACGCCGTTCGCGATACCGGCGGTGGCCCGCGTCCCGACGACCTTCGTCCCGATTTCCTCGTAGGACGCCGCCCGGAACACCTCGCCGAAGCCCGGCAGGTCCTTCTCGAAGAGCGGGCGAACCGCCTCGACGGTCACGTCGTCTGGCGAGACGCCCGTTCCGCCGGTCGTCACGACGAGGTCCACGTCGCCGCGGTCGATCAGGTTGTCCACGGTAGACTGGATGACATCTCTGGAGTCGCGGACGAGTTCCCGCGTGACGACCGCGTGGCCCGCGGCTTCGAGGATCTCCTCGATTGCGTCACCGCTCGGGTCTTCGTCCAGCGAGCGTGAACTGGTGATCGTCACGACGCCGACGCCGAGTTCAGTCTTGTCGTGGGCGTGGTGCTCGTGGCCGTGTTCTTCGTGGACCTCGTGGTCGTGTGCTCGGTCTTCGCTGTTTTCGTGGTCGTCGGCAGGGTCCTCGCGAGATTCGGGCTGCTGGGGCTCCCTACCCGCGTCGTGCTCCGACTCGCCCGTCTCGTCCTGGTCGGTTGCTTGCTCGTCGCTCGCCGCCTCGTCATCGCCGTCGATCCTGGTGTCGCGCGACTGGTAATCGACCATGGCCTCCCTTTGCCCGCGGACTACCTAAAGCTTCGACGCCGTCGGGTTCGTCCGCGGAGTGGGTCGCCCGGGGCCGCTGACGACCACCGTCGGCCATACAGTAAAGGTGTCGACCCGCAAGGACTGGGACATGAAGGCAGTCCAGTTCCATGGACACGGTGATACCGACGTCATCGCGTACGAGGAGGCGCCGGACCCGGCCGTCGGCCGAAACGACGTACTGGTGGACATCGAGGCGGGGGCGCTGAACCACCTCGATATCTGGACCCGCCGGGGGCTCCCGGGCCTCGACCTCGAGATGCCCCACGTTCCGGGGAGCGACGGGGCGGGCGTCGTCCTCGAGGTCGGCGACGGCGTCTCCCGGTTCGAACCGGGCGATCACGTCGCGCTCAGCGCCGGCGTCTCGTGTGGCGAGTGCGAGTTCTGTCGCGACGGCGAGGAATCGATGTGTGCCAGCTACCACATCATCGGCGAACACGTTCCGGGCGTCCACAGCGAACTCGCGTCGATCCCCGAGGACAACCTGGTCCTCGTCCCCGACCACGTCGACTGGGAGACCGCTGCGGCCGCCCCGCTCGTCTTCCAGACGGCCTGGCGGATGCTCGTCACGCGGGCGGATCTCTCGCCGGGTGAGACGGTCCTCGTCCTGGGCGCGAGCGGCGGGGTCGGTCACGCCGCGGTCCAGATCGCCGACTACGCCGGAGCCGAGGTGATCGCCACGGCGAGCACCGAGGAGAAACTCGCCTACGCCGCGGAGATCGGCGCCGACCACACCATCGACTACGAGTCGGAGAACTTCGCGAGCGCCGTCCGCGAGATGACCGGGAAGCGGGGCGTGGACGTGGTGGTCGATCACGTCGGCGCGGCGACCTGGCAGGACTCCCTTCGTTCGCTGGCGAAGGGTGGCCGACTGGTCACCTGCGGCGCGACGACCGGTCCGAACCCGGAGACCGACATCCGTCGCATCTTCTGGAATCAGCTGTCGGTCATCGGGTCGACCATGGGGACGCCCGGGGAACTCGACGACGTGCTCTCGCTCGTCTGGGACGGCACCTTCGACGTCCGGATCCGCGACGTCCTTCCGATGAGCGAGACGGCCACCGCCCACGACGTGATCGAGAACCGCGAGGGCTTCGGCAAGGTGGTCGTCGTCCCGGACGGGGAGTACTGATGGCGGATTCGACGGATCTCTCGGGGCCGCGGGGCTGGCTGCTGGTCGGGCTCATCGCCCTGACGCTGGTCGTCGTCCCGGCGGCGGTGTGGTATCTGACCATCGGTCTCCAGGCCGGATACGGCGTCTACGTCGCTCTCGCCATGCTCCCGGCCCTGCTGTTCGGGGCCATCGGCGTCTGGACGGCGCTGCGCCACCGGGACGC
>JBNJDE010000150.1:0-4291 GCA_051744605.1 Halobacteriota archaeon | reverse complement strand
GCGGAGAAGGCGATTCTGGGCAGCATCACCCAGACGGTGATCCTCAACGCTGACGTCCCGGTCACCGTCACCGGGAGCGGGTGAATCGATCGGCCACTCCCTCCGTCGCCGACAGTACTCGATCGGACCCGGTCCGGGAGGTCCCGCATCGGCAATAATTGTTCTATGACTGATTATTCCTCGGTACTATCTGAAATTCGATACATTATAGCTGCCGTCGACGGTTCGACCCAGCGAGTCACGGTACCGACGCCGCCATCTCATCTTCCGGCGGCACGCGACAACCGGCGCTTCGATCGAGACCGCCAGGGCTCGCCCCCTATTCCGCCACTGCGCTCGCCAGAAACGACAGCGTGCGCCGTCCCGGGCTCCTCGAACGGCCACCCCCTCGACCGGTCCCCCATGAGCGTCCACGAGCGGAGAAATCGACGGCTTCGCCCGCCAATACACGCCATTTCGGATCCACCTGGCAGATCACACCGATCCGCGAAGCGAGGTGGTCGATGGGGTCGGACACCACGGCGGTGTCCGTATCGAGACGGCCGGTACCGAGAATAACGATCGCTCGTTCCGGCGCGATTTTCGAGTATATATCATTCGTATTATTACAATCGATATCCGATAGGTTCGATCGAACTGCCGGGGAGAATCGACGGCTGTTCGGATAGTGAGCGATGGCGCAGTGCGGCGAGTTGCGTGACCGGCGATCGGACCTTTCCCGGCCAACTCTGGCGACGGGAAATGGTAGACGCGTCGTTCGAGGTCCGAAGGGGAATTCCGGGTCGGCACAGGAGAATCGTCGACAATACCGTAGTCACTCGAGGGCGCGACGTGGTTCGATCCGGGGAACGGCCCCGTCAGTCACGGTGGCGTCGACCCCGAAGACGTCCCCGAGCAACTGCTCGTCGACCACCGCAGACGGGGGGCCCCAGTCGTAGACGCTCCCGTCGTGCAGCGCGACCAGGTAATCTGCGAAGCGGGCGGCCTGCTGAAGGTCGTGGAGGACGACGCAGACGGTCGCGTCTCGGTCCCGGTTGAGCGTGTGGACCACCTCCATCACCCGGAGTTGATGGTGGAGGTCGAGATACGTGGTCGGTTCGTCGAGCAGGAGGACGTCCGTCTCCTGGGCCAGGACCATCGCGATGAACGCGAGTTGTTTCTGTCCGCCGCTGAGTTCGGAGACCGGTTCCTGGCGAAGCGGCCGGACGCCGGCGAGGTCGATGGCACGGTCGATGGCTCGCTCGTCGGCCTCGTCGAGGGTGTCGAGGAAGCCGCGGTGGGGGTAGCGGCCGTGCGTGACCAGCGATTCGACCGTGAGGTCGCCGGGGGCGGAGTTCTCCTGGTCCAGGAGTCCCAGCTCCTGGGCTAACTCCTTCGGCGATCGCTCGTGGACCGAGCGACCGTGCAACAGAACGCTCCCACCCTCGGGTTCGAGTTCGGCGGAGAACCCCTTCAGGAGCGTCGATTTCCCCGAACCGTTCGGGCCGACGAGTGCGGTCACCTCGCCGCGAGGGATGACGAGCGTGTCGAGGTCCACGACGATCTCGTCGCCGTACCCCAGCTGGAGGTCGGTGGCGTGGATAGCGGCCCCGTCCTCCGAGGGCACCGTCGGTGAATCGTCAGAGTTGCCGTGGCGTTGTCGTGACATGGTTCAGAACTCCGATAGCGACCCGGTCCGACGCAACAGATACAGGAAGTACGGCCCGCCCAGCAGCCCCGTAACGACGCCGACGGGGACCTGCGCGCCGGGGAGGCCCAGCCGAGCCACGGCGTCGGCCGTGACGACGAGTGCGGGGCCCGCGAACAGACTGCCGGAGATGAGTCGCCGATAGTCGCTCCCGACGAAGGTTCGGACCACGTGCGGAACGACCAACCCGACGAACCCCACGAGTCCGGCGACCGCGACCGCCGCAGAGGCCGCGACGATGGCGAGCGTCGAGAGCAGAAAACGGGCCCGTTCGACGGACATCCCCAGCGACCGTGCCGTCCGCTCGCCGAGCAACAGGACGTCGAGGTGCCGGGCAGCCAGCAGGGACAGCGGGGCGATGATCAGGGTGGGTACCGCGACGACCCGTACGGACTCCCAACCGACGCCGACGAGCGACCCGGCCAACCAGGCGACGGCCGTCCGCATCACGCCGTTGCTCTCGATGAAGTAGAACATCCCCGTCTGGAGGCTGTTGAAGATGGTCCCGACCACCACGCCGGCGAGGATGAGTCGGACCGGCGTGGTCCCGCCCCGCCACGCGACGAGGTAGACGATGGCGAAAGCGGCGGCCCCGCCGACCACGGCCGCGAACGGGAGCAGGACGGTGCCCAGCGAGAACACCAGGGTGAAGACGACGGCGACGCCCGCCCCCGAGGAGACGCCGAGGACGTACGGACTGGCGAGTTCGTTCCGGGTGATGGCCTGGAAAATGGCACCCGAGATGGCCAGGTTAATCCCAACGAGCGCACCGACGAGGACGCGTGGTAACCGGATGGTCCAGACGACGATGGTGGCGTTCGTCAGGGACGCGAGGTCGGCGTAGAGGCCGACGGTCCGTGCCGCGGACTCGCCCAGAACGATGGTGGCGAGGACGCGCGGGCGGGTCCACACCGCCTGATCGAGCAACGCCCTGACGGCGGTCTCGAAGGACATCTGGAACGCCCCGTACCGTATCTGCACCAGTCCCGCCCCCACCGAGAGCCCGATGCTCGCGACGGCGATGCCGACGACCGTCGAATCGAAGTCGGGCGTGAGGGCGTCGCGAACGCGGTTCTGGTGTGACATGACTGGGCGGGGACGGACGGACCGTTTTGTTCTTAGGTTAGCCTAATTGCGGAAAAACGTTCCGCCTATTCACGGATGATGGTCGATAGTTCGTCCCGGTCGAAGAGTTCGTCTTCGACCGCGTCGGGATAGAGACGGGTGGCGAAGCGCTCCATGAGGTAGAGGTGCTGGATGGGGCCGAGATAGATGGGGCCGCCCCGGTAGACGTCGCCGTTCTCGACGGCGGTGATTCGGCCGGCCGTTTCGTGGTCCTGCATGAACGCCAGGACGGTGTCCTCGAACTCGGCACGACTCTTGGCCTCGTGGCCGCGGACGAACAGGACCGACGGGTCGACCTCGAGGAGGGTCTCGTAGTCGACCTCCGACCGGTTGCCGGTGCTCAGCCCCTCCACGCCCGAATCGGCGAACGCGTCCTGGACGTTCAGGTCGTGGAACGCCTTCTTGTTCGCCCCCTGTCCGTCGAGCCGGTACGGGGAGAACGACGTCGGCTGATCGTCGCCACCCCAGACGAGTGCGGCCCTGGGCCCCTCGCTCGGGATGTCCGCAGCGAGCGAGTCGACCACGTCGTCGTGGAACGAGCGGAACGATTCGTAGCGGTCGGTCTCCTGGAACACTTCGGCGACCTTCCCGAAGGCCTCGTACATCGTGTAGTAATCGTAGTCGTGCCAGGTGTCGGTCCGGCGGAAGATGGTGTTCCCGAAGAAGAGGCCCACCCGCTCTTCGACCTGCGCGACGTCGTCCTCGCTCATCGTATCGAAGACGTTGATCAGCCAGTTCGGATCGATGAGGTGGACATCGGCGTCGATGGCCAGGAAGGTCTCACGGGAGACCCCCTGTGAGACCAGGTCCACGATGGTGCTCTCATCGACGGATACCCCGAGTTCGTCGTACCCCGTCGTCGGGAACCGGGCCAGTTGCCCCACGGACGCGATGGCGTCGCCGTGACCGAGGGCCACGAGCATATCGGCGTAGCCGGAACAGTAGACGGCCGCTCGTTCGGGGACCGAATCGAAGGTGACCTCGCCCACGGGGACCATCGAGACGCGATAGGACCCCGAGTCCTCGGTTTCGTCGGCCCCCTCGGTCTCGGTCGTCGTCCCGTCGAGGGTATCGGTCGTCGTCTGGTCGCCCTCGGTCGTGGTCGTCTCGCTCCCGTCGTCGGGACTCGCACACCCGGCGAGCAGTCCGGCGAGCACAGTCGCGGTACCAGTCTGGACGAATCGGCGGCGTTGCATATTAAATTAGGCTACCCTAAATTTAGAAAAGTGTTCTGATTTTTGGGCATGCCTAAAACCCCGCGCTTCGGGAGGTTCGACCCAAATACCGGTAGAACGGGCCACACCGACCGCCACGGCCGTCCGAGACGGCAATCTTTATCAGCGGGCGCGCGTGTGATGCGAGTATGCGCGTCGTTGCATTCGCCGTAGTACGTCGATAGGCTCGCGCAGTCAGCGGTGACGCGCGATTCTCTCGGGCACTCCACGCGCAGCGACGACTTCGGACCCCTCAATCCATGAC
>JBNJDE010000149.1:0-4296 GCA_051744605.1 Halobacteriota archaeon | reverse complement strand
ATGCATTGCTTCGAGAACTCCTTGTATAGCTCGTCCTCGAAGTCCACGGTGAGTCGTTTAGTCATCTCACACGTATTGCTTATTCACTGAAATGCTTAAGTCTTGTCCACGTACTGTTTGTATGGGCGAGAAACGGTCAAACCACACGGTATACAACGTCAACTACCACTTTGTGTGGTGTCCGAAGTATCGACACCCAATACTGGGCGTGATAGAAGACTCACTGGAATCGAGTTTTCGAGAGGTGTGCGACGAGTACAACTACGAGATTCTGTCGTTGCACATCTCACCCGACCACGTACACCTGTTCTTGTCGGCACATCCCAAACACGCCCCGAGCGAGATTGTACGGACAGTCAAGAGCATTACAGCACGAGAGATGTGGCAACAGCACGAATCCCTGCTACAAGAATACCTGTGGGGCGGTGGGTTCTGGGAAGAATCGTACTACGTCGGGACGGCTGGTGACGTTTCGACCGATACGATTGAACAGTACATCGAGCGAACGGAACACGTTTAGCCGAGCTTACGGTCTCCACCCTCGGGGTCAAGCCCCGAGGCACTCGGCCTGTTCCGCCTGTAGAAACTGCATCGAGCGACCCGCATTGCGGAAACCGGATGCGTTTTGTGCAATGATTACCCAGCACTCGAACGTGAACCGAAACGATCGGTCCATCGTTGGGCTCGTGATGATCTCCCACGCGATGGTCCACACGTACGAGCTCTCCATCCCGATCCTGATGACTATCTGGCTCGATACGTTTGCCGTCACGGCAGGCCAGCTCGGGCTCGTCGTCTCGGCCGGCTACGCACTGTTCGGGCTCGGTGCGCTGCCCGGTGGCGTCCTCGCCGACACGTTCGGGTCCCGCCGGCTCATCGTCGTCGCCCTCTTTGGAATGGGTGGGTCGTTCGTCGCGCTGTCGCTCTCACCCTCGATACCGGTCATCGCCGCCTCCCTGCTCCTGTGGGGGGCCGCCGCCAGCGTCTACCATCCCTCCGGCCTCTCGCTCATCAGCAAAGGCGTCGAGAAACAAGGTGACGCGTTCGCGTTTCACGGTATCGCGGGCAACGTCGGCATTGCCTTCGGCCCGCTGGCGACGACGGTGTTACTCCTCTTCACCGACTGGAACGTCGTCGCGCTCCTGCTCGCGCTCCCAGCGCTGCTCGCTGGCGCCTTCGCGCTCCGCATTCGATTCGACGAGTCCGCGGCCGTCGACGATACCGCATCGGACTCCAAGACCTCGGCCGTCTCGTCGCTCGGGGAGTTCGTCTCCGAATCGAAGCTACTGTTCTTCGGACCGTTCATCGGCATCTTCGTCATCGCCATCGGCTCCGGGCTGTACTACAGGGGCTTTCTGACCTTCCTCCCCGAGGTCATCTCCGAGTTCCCGATGTTCGAACCCATCGCGGTGGCCGGGAGGGACTTCGAACCGTCCCGATACTTCTACGTCGGCCTACTCATGGTCGGAATGGGCGGGCAGTACGTCGGGGGCAAGTTGACCGAACGAGCCCCGAAGGAGGTCGCCCTCGCCGGCGCATTCGGGATGCTCGCCGTCCTCGCCGTGGTGTTCCTCCCGGCGGCGAACGCCGGCCTGGTCCCCTTCATGGTCGTCGGTGCGGTCCTCGGTTTCTTCCTGTTCGTGGTCCAGCCACTGTACCAGGCGACGGTCGCCGAGTACTCGCCGGCAGGGACGCGGGGACTCTCCTACGGCTACACGTACCTCGGGGTCTTCGGCGTCGGCGCCTCCGCTGCAGCCATCGCCGGTGGAATCCTCGAGTTCTTCTCTGCGGGAGGCCTGTTCGTGTTCCTCGCGGCTATCGCCGTCGGCGCGTCAGTGCTCGCGACGATCCTCACAGTCCGCAAATCAGGGAGTCCGCTGTGAGATCCTGAAGGCGAGGTACCGCCAGAACCCCAGCAATGCACCGCCGAAGATCAACGCGACGAGATAGAACGAGAGGTCGGCGTTCCCCGGGAAGAATTCGGTCGCGCGAAGCACCTGCGCGATCGCATCCGCGAACGCCCATCCGACGACCGGAAGGGCCACCGCACTCCGCTGGCCGGTGAGCGTCCCGCCGCCATAGGCCCCCGAGACGATCGCGACGGTAAACCACCCAAAGAGGAAGGTGCTCATCGTCAGGGCCATCGGACCGAGGATCGTGAGCGGGTTCGCTCCGTGAGAGAGTTCGCCGAGGACCACGAACAGGACGATCACTACAACGTCACCGACTGCGTAGCGACGAACCGCGCGCGAATCGACGTCGAATGCCATACCACCGATTACGTCGCGCCGCTCTTGAATTCACGTTTTCCCGGGTTTCACGCCGACGACCGTGTACGTGAACCCCAGTTCGGTGACCGTGGTCTCGAACCCGGCGGTCTCGAAGGCGGACTCGAGTTCGTCGACCGTGAGGAAGGTCGAGTCGAAGCGGACGAGGCGCTCACCGAGGACCAATACCTTCCCCCGGAGCGTACTTGGGTCGAACTCCCGCACCACGAGAACGCCACCGACCTCGAGGACGCGAAAGGCCTCCTCGAGCGTCCGTGCGACCGATGGGAAGTGGTGAAACGCGTCGACGGAGACGAGCCCGTCGATTGAGTCGTCGGGGAAGGGAAGTGCTCTGATGTCACCGCGAATCGACCGGAGGTGGTGATCGCGGGCCTTCCGCAACATCCCCAGACTCCCGTCGAGGACGATCGGGTCGCGATCGAGGGCTCTGGCCGCCCGACCGGTGCCCCCGCCGAGGTCGACGACGGTATCCAGTTGACGTTCCGCCAGCGAGAGTCCATCGGCGAGCGGTTCGCGGTCGGTGCCGGGGAGGACCAGATCGTAGAGAGGGGCCACCCGGTCGAAGAACGGGACGTCGTGCACGAGTACACGATGATGAGGGACCGAACATATATGAACGGCCCGACGTAGGCAGTATCGATGGAGTTCGAGTTCCTCGGATGGCCCGCGGACGGCCCGACGCTCGAACTGGACTGGCGCCGGTTCAGTTACGCCGGGAAGTTCGTCATGTCGAACAGCGGGAAGGCCGTCGCCAGTGCGGATGGCGACATAATCGGGGCCATCGCCTTCAACGAAGACCGCACGGACGACGACCGGTGCTGGATTCGATACGTGACCGTCCGCGAGGACTGGCGGGGGGAAGGCGTCGGGACGAAGTTGACGGCCTTCGCAGCAGACCCCCTCCTCGACCGATACGCGACGATACGGACGGGGGCAAACAACCCGTTCTCGTACCAGTCCTTCTACAAGGCCGGGTTCGGATTCGTCGGTGAGACGACCGGGCTGGCCGAACTGGTACTGGAGCGGCCTGCCCAGCGGTCCACGGCACGCTACCGCGCTGGACTCGAGCGATACGCCGACCGCGATCTGAGCGATGCCGAGCGGACATTCGTCGAAGATCACCTCGACGCCAGTCCACCACCGGTCACCGACGGTCCCAACCTTGACCGTTAAATCAGGGGCCATCCAATATCACGGCGATGGGAAACGCTGACCTCCGGCAATTGGCCGTCATCGAGGAGGTGTCCTTCGACGACCTCGATGGAGACGTCGTCGCCGTCGACGCGCACAACTGGCTCTATCGGTATCTCACGATCACGGTGAAGTTCACGAACGAGTCCGTGTACACGACGAGCGCGGGCGAGGAGGTCGCCAACCTGATCGGTATCGTCCAGGGCCTCCCGAAATTCTTCGAGAACGACCTGACGCCGGTCTTCGTCTTCGACGGGAGCGTCACGGAACTCAAAGCAGAAGAGGTCGAGAATCGTCGAGAAGCCAAAGCAGCTGCGGAAGCGAAACTCGCCGAGGCCCGGGAGGCGGGCGACGCGAAGGCGGCGGCCCGGTTCGAATCCAGAACCCAGCGACTCACGGAGACGATCCACGAGACGACACGCGGGTTGCTGGACCACCTCGACGTTCCCTACATCGAGGCGCCCGCCGAAGGTGAGGCGCAGGCGGCGTACATGGCGCGCACCGACGACGACGTCGACTACGCCGGCAGCGAGGATTACGACACGCTCCTGCTCGGTGCGCCCGTGACGCTCAGGAAACTCACGACGAGGGGCAATCCCGAACGGATGGACTTCCAGGGGACCCTCGAGGAACACGATATCACCTGGGAACAACTCGTCGACGTCGCCATCCTGATCGGGACGGACTTCAACGACGGGCTCTCCGGGTTCGGTCCGAAGACCGCACTCTCGGCGATCCACGAGCACGGCGACCTCTTCGCGGTTCTCGAGGCCGAGGACGTCGAGATCGAACAGGCCGAAGCGATTCGGCAGCTGTT
>JBNJDE010000148.1:0-4330 GCA_051744605.1 Halobacteriota archaeon | reverse complement strand
CGCACACGCGCGCGGATTCGATTCCGATGTCGTCGACGAACTCGCGACGCTCTTCGAGTCGATACGGTACGGCGACGCAACACTGACCGATGCGGACGAACGCCGGGCGGAAGCGATCCTCGAACGGTTGCACGGCGAGGTCGACACCTGATGGAGGACGAGCACCTCAGAACGGCCGTGCTGGCGTTCGCGCTCGTCTCGCTCGTCGTCGGAGCGATCTTTTTTCACTTCGGGATCGAACTCGTGCGGCGTCTCTCCTACGAGGCGCTGGTCTCCCTGGAGGTCGTCGGCAGACTCGCCCTCTACGCCGTGCTCTTTCTGTTCTTCGTCCACGGCTACCGCGTCGTGCGACATCGATACCGACACCCGATCGAGGAGGCTCGGCCGCCGAACCGGGAGGCCGCCCCTCGCGTCGGTGCGCCCGAGGACGACCTCCGGCGCAGCATCGACTCGATTCGACACCGGTCGGACCCGGCCTACGCGTCGATCCGAGACCGGGTTCGTCGGCAGGCGCGCTGGGTTCTCGAGTCGACCACCGACGGCGATCCGGCGGACGCACTCGCGGCCGGGACCTGGACGGACGACGAGGTTGCGGCAGCGACGCTCGGGTCCTCGATCACGCCCGACCGCTCGCTCGCCGATCGACTCCGGCGTCGCTTCGACTTCGAGGCCATCTACGCCCGTCGCGAACTCCGTCGTGCTATGGGTGCCGTCGCGAGGGCTGGTGGGGTCGCCGTGGACGATGCGTATCGACCTGGTGGGCCAGCCACGCCCGAAAACCGCGCGGAAAACGGGCCGAAAACGGCGCCCGAGGACGCGGCTCCTCGAGAAGGGTCGGCCGATGCGAACGCCGACACCGACACCATCCGACGGCGAACGGGTCACTGGGACGGCGTCGGCGTGATCGCCATCGTCGGCCTGACCCTCGGCGTCTACTATCAGCTCCCGTCTCTCCTGTTGGCGGCTGCCGTTGGCATCGGATTCGCCGCGTACAGCCGGTTCGGCAGTGACCCTGACGTCGCCGTGACGCTGGAGCGCGTCGTCAGCGACCCGGAACCGGACCCCGGCGACGCGGTGACCGTCGAGGTACGGATTCGAAACGACGGCTCCCGTCGACTCGCCGACCTCCGCTTCGTCGATGGGGTCCCGTCGGCCCTGTCGGTCGCCGATGGGTCACCGCGTCTCGGCACGGTGGTACGATCCGGTGGGGTCGCGACGGTTCGGTATTCGATCACGGCCCGGCGTGGCGAGTTCGAATTCGAACCGGCACACCTCATCGCTCGGACCGTCACGGGAGCGACCGAGGTCGAGCGACGACTCTCTCCCGACCAGGAGACGACGATCACCTGCCTCCCGACGGTCGGCGTCCTCGATTCCGTCGAGTCGGTGCTGCCGGATCGCGGGCTGCGCTATGCGGGCACGCTCTCGACGGAGACGCCCGGGCAGGGCGTCGAGTTCCACGGCGTCCGTGACTACCAGGCCGGCGATCCGGTCGCGCACATCGACTGGAACCGATACGCTCGGACTCGTGAACTGACGACCGTCTCCTCCGTCGAGGAGCGGTCGGCCACGGTCGTCGTCGCGGTCGACACACGACCGGCGGCCTACCTGGCCCCGGCGGGGACGGGATTCGAGCACGCCGTCGACCGGTCGGTCGCCGGTGCGACGGCCATCTTCGGGTCGTTGCTGAGCGACGGACACAGCGTCGGTCTGGCATCGGTCGGCCCGGATGCAGTCTACCTCTCCCCCGGGCGCGGCGACGAGCACCGCTACCGTGGACGGCGGTTGCTGGGGACGGCGGAGGCGTTCTCGCCGAGTCCACCGGCCGACTCGACCGTCGATCTCGACCAGTTCGAACGGGTCCCTCCCGGTGCCCAGGTCGTCTTCGTCAGCCCGCTCTGTGACGACGAGTCGGCGGCCCTCGTCCGCGAGTTTCGGCGTCGAGGGTTCGCAGTGACGATCCTCTCGCCGGACCCGACGACCGCGACCGGCCCCGAAGCGAGCCTGCTCGCCAGCGAGCGGGACCGCCGTATCGACGAACTTCGCGTCGCGACCGGCCGCATCGTCGAGTGGGACTGGGAGGAACCGCTCGAACGGGCGCTGGGAGGTGTGCGATGAGTGTGGACTCCGCCGCGAACCGGGAGTCGCCACCGAAACTCAGTTCGTGGATCGCCGTCTCCGTTGCCGGAATCGCGTGGAGTCTCACGCTGTCGTCCTCCCCGTTCTCGGTCATGGCCGCCTCCATCGGCTGGCTTTCGATCGGGCTGGCGCTACTCGTGTCCGACCGGCGGGTGCTCTCGGTCGGCGCCGCCGGCATCGTCGTCGCCACGATCATCGCCGCCGGTGACGGGGCAGGCGGACTGACGGTGACGGTCGCCATCACGGCCGCCGTGCTCGCGTGGGACATCGGCCACAACGCCATCGGCCTCGGTCGACAACTGGGTCGCGGGGCAGCGACGACGGAGATCGAACTCGTCCACGCGGGGACGAGCACCGCTGCGGGGGCGGTGATCGTCGCGATCGGTGCTGGAGCGCCGCGTCTCGTCGACGGCCCGCTCTCGCTCGTCGCGGTGGTCTATCTGCTTCTCGCGGCCGGATTGCTGGTCGTCGTGCTGGGCCCCCGGGACGTGCTGGCGTTCGAGTGGGAGACGTGAACCGCCGTCTGGCAGACACGAACGCAACTGCTTTGGTCCGCCTGGGAGACCGTCGGGACATGGACGCCACCCGGGCCAGCGAGGTGTGTGATCGGATCTGTGATGCGGTCGGCGAAGTGGTGATCTGCGAGCGCTCCTTCCTCGAGACGATTCTCGTGGGCTTCACCGCGCGAGGTCACGTCCTCCTCGAGGACGTCCCCGGGACCGGCAAGACGTTGACCGCTCGGAGCGTCGCCGACGCGCTCGGCCTCTCGTTCTCTCGCATCCAGTTCACGCCGGACCTCCTGCCCGCCGACGTCACCGGCACGGAGGTCTTCGACGAGCGAGACCACAGTTTCACCTTCGAAGCGGGCCCGATCTTCGCCAACGTCCTCCTGGCGGACGAGATCAACCGTGCACCACCGAAGACGCAGGCGGCGCTGCTCGAAGCCATGGAGGAGGGGCAGGTGACCGTCGGGGGAGCGACCCACGCGCTGCCCGACCCCTTCTTCGTCATCGCCACGCAGAATCCCATCGAACAGGCGGGGACGTTCCCGCTCCCGGAGGCCCAGGTCGACCGATTCCTGGTGAAGACGTCGATGGGCTACCCGGACGAGGCCGGCGAGCGGGAACTCCTGCGTCGCCGGGCCGGGCGCGAGGCCTCCACACCGTCGGTACGGACGGTCGCCGACGCGGACGACGTGTCTGCGTTGCGAGCGATGCCCGAGTCGGTCTACGTCGACGAGGACCTCCTGGGGTACGTCGTCGCCATCGCCAGGGAGACGCGGACGAGAGAGGACGTCGAGGTCGGCGTCTCGCCGCGCGGCACGCAGCGACTGTTCGAGGCGGCGCGGGCGTACGCCGGATTGACGGGCCGCTCGTTCGTCACACCAGATCACGTCCAGCGCGTGGCCCGACCGGTCCTGTCCCACCGTCTCGTTCTCTCGCCCGAGGCGAGCGTCGACGGGGTTCGCACCACCGACATCATCGGGCAGGTCCTCGATTCGGTCCCCGTCCCGAGCGTCGAGTGACCGGTCAGCGGCCCGTCCCACCGTCCCCGACTCCACGTCGACCCCACGTTCATTAGGTGTCTCGCCGAACCGGGTCGTATGAGCGACCTGGCATTCGCGGCCGTCGGCGGGCTCTCGGTCGTGGTCCTCCTGCTGGTGAGCGCGTTCTTCTCGAGTTCGGAGATCGCCCTGTTCTCGTTGCCCGACGCGTGGTTCGACCAACAGGCACGATCCGAGGACCATCGGGGCGTCGTCCTCGCCGACCTCCACGCGGACCCGCACCGACTGCTCGTCACGCTCCTGGTCGGGAACAACGTCGTCAACATCGCCATCTCGAGTATCGTGGCGGTCATCGTCACCGGCTTCCTCGATCCGGGGTCGGCCGTCCTCGTCACGACGCTGCTCACCAGCTTCCTCGTCCTCGTGTTCGGCGAGATCGTCCCGAAGGCGTACGGTCTGGGTAACGCCGAACGCTGGTCGCTGGTGGTCGCCGTTCCCCTCCGGGTCGTCGAGCGGGTCCTCTCGCCGCTGATCACGTTCTTCGACTGGATCACCCGCGGGCTCAACGCCATCGTGACCGTCGACGATGACATCGAGAAGCCCTACGTGGGTCCCTGAGGAGGGCTATCGCGCGTCGAGTGTGGTTTCGAGCAACTCCGGGAGCGCCTCGCGACTCGTCTGCTCAGT
>JBNJDE010000147.1:0-4383 GCA_051744605.1 Halobacteriota archaeon | reverse complement strand
CCCCGCTCGACCGTGGTGTTCGAGGAAGTATCAACTGTTGGTGAAACAGAGGCGCAGTGCGAGTATCGAAACCGCGATCACCCCCATCCGTGAAATCGGTGCGGGTCTCCACGAGAGAATGGCAAAAGCTGATGAGAATTACTGCTCCACTGTCCCCACAGCTGCCGGTCGGTTCGACGACCCGCGGTGGGAACTCGTCACCCTGCCAGTGCTCGACTAGCCAGAGCGGTGACGCGCCGGGAGAACGAAACGCTGCCGAAACAGATCGAACCCACCACTTGCGGACGACGCTCCGGCGGTCGTCGGTACTGTGAGGCGAGTGTACTGAAACGGTGTGACACACGTTGGTCACACCAGAGGACGGACGGTTGGGCTTGTCGAACGCTCTCCTCCCCAATACAACGCTCGACGTGAAAGACAAACTATCGGACCGCGCGTAATACCTTGCCATGGTCTGACAGGGCCTTTAACCGTGACGGCCGAACGGGCGAGGTGGCCGTTAACAGACCGGGATGGATCGGTCGACAGGCGATAAGACGTGTCAGCCACCGGTCGATCTGAATCCCCAGTGCGGAAATTCCGTGTCGACGCGAACACCCACGGCAAACGCTGGTAATCGCCGATTACCACCGATCGAGTCCCCAGAAGTGTTTTCCGCTCTCCGGCCCGTAGAAGGAGCTATCACCCCATCTCACGACGTGACTTCGGAACGGACTCCGACCCATGGCCCTCCCCGACCGCACGGTCGGTTCGAGGACGGTATTCCGACCAGCCACGATTCCCCACTGCCGTTACGACGGACAGTCGGGGGCAACTCGCCACGACACCACCCGATTGAGCGCACCACATGAACCGAAACTACGTCGTCGGCGCGGTCCTGGTCGTGCTGGTCCTGGCCCTGGGCATCGGCGCCGCCGTCTTGTCGGGCGTCGGGCCGGCGCCGGGCGGGAGTGACTCCGGCGATACCCTCTCGGAGTTCCCCACCCAGACGTCGGCCGAGACGGACACGACCGGCACGCCAGGGGATGGGTCCACCCAGGAATCGGTAACCGGGGCAGAGACGACCGAGGCGCCGACGACCCAGACCCAGCCGTTCACCTTCTCCATCGGCGATATCGAGGAGTGTGGGATGACCTGCCGTGACGTCACCGCCACCCTGACCAACGAACAGGACGACGACGCGACCGGCGTGACCGTCTACACGCGGGTTTTTGCCGGCGAAGACAGCACCGAGGAGACCGACATCGTCTGGGAGGGGAGCGAGGACGTAGGCACTCTCGGGGCCGGTGAGGCACACACGACGACGAGACGGGTCGAATTATCGCTCCTCGACGCGCGAAAGATCGATCAGCGCGATGGCTGGATCACCATCGTCACGACCGTACAGACGAACGACCAGACCGTCACGTTCCAGGACAGCGAACAGGTGGCCTGACCCCCAATGGATAACGACACTTCGAGACGACTCACTCGAGAACGGACAGACGCTCGAACCGAAAAGAGAACGGCCGAGACGGACGGATCGACGGTCGGAATCGACCGACGGGGATATCTCGCGTCGCTGGTCGGCCTCGCCGGGGTGACGTCCCTCGCGGGCTGTTCGGCAATCAGCCGGGACGATGACGAGGACACGTCGACGGTGGACGCTGAACGGGCACGCGAACTCGCCGAACAGTTCGCGCCGACGCTATACTTCGACGAGCACGAGAAGTGGTTCCCGACCGATCCCCGACCGTACGAGACCGATCGGGACGGCGAGACGGTCGTGGACGGCTTCGCGGCCTTCGAGGGCTACACCGATCGTTTCAAGCAGTCCGACGGACCGGTGGATCCGACGGTATTCTACCACGCGGTCGAGTACGACGACTCGCCGCTGGCCGTCGTACAGTTCTGGTACTACTCGGCGTTCGACCAGTTCACGACGAACTTCCACTGGCACGACTGGGAAGTCCTCCACGTCTTCGTCGACACGGATTCCGGCGACCCACAGCTGTTCGTCGCCAGCTCCCATTCGGGGCGGGTCCCAAACAACGAGTTCCTCGACCCCGAACCGGACCACGTGCCGCGGATCCTCTCCGAACTGGGATCGCACTCGAGCGCCCTGTCGATCAACGACGTCGTGGACCAGTTCCAGCGCTTCTCCGTCGAAGACACGTTCGCGGATATCACCAACACCGCGATCGAGGGCCTGGAGGACGTCGCCAACATCCCCGTTGCGTACGGGCTTCCCAGGGACGAGGGGTCGAGACTTCCCTATCTGGTCCCGGAGCTCGATGGCGAACCGATCTACGACCACGAGCGACTCCCCTCGGTCGATCGCGACGACCTCATCGCCGACGAGCTGACGATCCGGTCGTTCGCCGACCTCACGTCTCCGCCGAGTGACCTTCCCGAACGGGCGACGGGACTGATATTCCAGGCCGCGGGTCGCGATGACGAAGGGGATGTCGAATACGACCTCGTCCCGTCGGAGGAGCTCGAACACATCACCGACTTCGCGGGGCCACAACTGGGCTTCGAGTTCGCCGTCCCGGACTTCGCGGAGGACGCCATCGCGGGGCACATCACGACCTCGGGCGTCCCGTGGGAGCAACCTCGATACGACGAGCCCGCCGACGACATCTCCGAACCGAACCACCGTGCGGCACTCGCGGACCGATACGACGTCATCGGCGAGCCACCGGCGATCAACACCGTCGTCGCCACGGTCACGGAGGCGGTCACCGACGACCAGGCACCCGATGACGAGGGGATAACGACAGCGGCGCTCTCCGTCGAGTCGATCGCCCTGCTCGAGAGCGAACCGGCGGCGATCCCGACATTCGGTGGACTCGCCGTCGTCCAGGACGTCCCCGACGGCGATCACCGGTTGACGGTGAACGGCGCCGGCGTCGAACCCCACAGCGAGACGGTCTCCGTCGGATCCTCCGACGACGGGCTGACGACGGCCGGTGTCGCGGGAGCGATCCCACTGGTCGCCCGCGAGAACTCGACGAAACTCGAGGTCGATCCCGACGGTACGGACGCCGACCTGACCGACCTCGCCGTCGAGGACGATTTCGCCGGCCGAATCTACGATGCGCCTCTCACGGAGCCGGACGCGGTCTATCTCCACCGGGGCGGCGCGTACACGACCGAGGTCAGAGATTCTGCCGACGAGATCGGTGCGTACCGCGTCAATCCGGCCGAGGAGGCCCGTGTCCGCATCGGCGAGCCGCGAACCGGCAAGACGCCGCTCGCGGCGTATCTCGCCGACGTGGCCGAGGAGACGAGTGCCGCTGTCGGCAACGTGGGCGACGGTGACGATGACGGAAGTTCGACTGGGGGGTCGGGCGGTGGTGCGGAGAACGCACTCCAGGGTCTCGCTCGAGCGCTCGATGCCGTTGCAGAAGCCGCCCGCCGTGCAGCCGAGCGAGCCGACGCGGGCGACCGCGGACGTGCCGACGAGAGCCTTCGAACGGTCCAGGATCGACTCGCCCGCGTGGAGACCAGACTCGCCGAGGCTAGCGGTGACCTCCCCGACGACCTCGAACGGGCCAACGAACGGCGACTCGACCAGCTACACCGGCGTTCAGAGCAGGCTCGGTCTGCCAAGACGTTGTGAGCGCGCCACCGCCTACCAGCGGGCCCACGTCCGTACAGGACGAACGGATTGGATTGGCCGTCTACCACAACTACGATAAATAGCGGTTGAATCATACTCGAAAACACTAGTAATTATGGTGCTCGACTACAATGATTGGATATGGCCGGGACGGCGTCACCGATCCAATCACAGGCCGACGCGTCAGCACCGCTCGACGTCCGGTTGGCGATCCGACCGCCGAACGAGGCGACCTGTCCGCTGGTGACCGAGACCGCCGAGTCGGTGCGTCGGTCGTCGGCAGGGAACGAATCGGGGACCGAATGCCGACTGGTCATCGGCTCCGGCAGGTCGACGAGCTTCCAGACGGCGAAGATCGGCGACCAGTGTCTGTGTCCCGTCTTCGACACTCACGACTGCGTCTGGGAGATGACCGGCGTGGACGATGGCACGTTGCAGTTCGCGATCACCGTCCCGGACCGGTCCGGCCTCGCGTCCCTGATGAACAGTCTCGACGATACCGGTGCGACGGTCAGACTCGAGGGGATCACGCCCGCCAGTGCGGACCGCCACGCGGAGGACATGCTGACCGCCAAACAGCGGGAGGCGTTCCTCGTGGCCCTGAAAGGTGGGTACTACGAGCGACCGAGAGGGACCTCACAGGAGGAGATCGCCGACGAACTCGACATCTCTCAGGGGGCCGTCTCCAAGCGGTTGACGGCCGCGCGCCGACAGATCGCGGAGAAGTACGCTCGACGGCTGGCCGACTGACCGAACGCGGTCGAGAGAGTGGGGCCGCT
>JBNJDE010000146.1:0-4420 GCA_051744605.1 Halobacteriota archaeon | reverse complement strand
GTCACGAAGCAGTACGGCCGCACGCGTGCTCGCATCCTCATCAACGAGATATCGGGCATCGCCGTGCGCTCGATCATGCACTTCGGGTTCTCGATCGCCATCGACGACGAGACGATCCCGGGCGAGGCCCAAGAACAGATCGACGAGGCCATCGAGAACGCCTACGACCGCGTCCAGGAACTCATCGAGACCTACGAGCGCGGCGAACTCGAGAGTCTCCCGGGTCGAACCATCGACGAGACCCTGGAGATGAAGATCATGCAGACCCTCGGGAAGGCCCGCGACTCCGCGGGTGACATCGCCGAGGACCACTTCGCCGAGGACAACCCGGCGGTCATCATGGCCCGCTCCGGGGCCCGTGGGTCCATGTTGAACCTCACACAGATGGCCGGCGCCGTCGGTCAGCAGGCGGTGCGCGGAGAGCGCATCAACCGCGGTTACGAGGACCGGACGCTCAGCCACTTCAAGCCCAACGACCTGTCCTCGGAGGCCCACGGCTTCGTGGAGAACTCCTACACCGGCGGACTGACGCCGAAGGAGTTCTTCTTCCACGCGATGGGGGGCCGCGAGGGGCTCGTCGACACGGCGGTCCGGACCTCCAAGTCCGGGTACCTCCAGCGGCGACTCATCAACGCCCTCTCCGAACTCGAGACGCAGTACGACGGGACTGTCAGGGACACGAGCGATACTATCGTCCAGTTCGAGTTCGGCGAGGACGGCACCAGTCCGGTCGAGGTCTCCTCGAGTGAGGACTACGAGATCGACGTGGACGAGATCGCCGATCGCGTCATCGAGGCCGAGTTCGAAGACGAAGCCGAGAAAGAGGAATTCCTCAGCGGCCCGAAGCTACCGACGAATCTCTCCGAACACGGCGAGAGCTGGGAGGTGGAGTCCGATGACTGAGATTACCGACGCGGTCGAAGCGGTCGTCGAGGACACGGAACTGCCGCTCAGGCTCAGAGAGAACGTCTACGAGACCGTCGAGGAACGAGACGACCTCTCGCTCGAACAGATCGAGGAGATCGCTTCGGCCGTCGAAGCGAAATATCTCGACAATCGCGTTCCCCCACTGGACCCCGTCGGGACCGTCTCGGCGCAGTCCATCGGCGAACCGGGAACGCAGATGAGCGTTCCGTACGACGAACGGGTACTCGTTCGACGCCACGACGAGACTGACGTTGTCGAGATCGGCACTCTGGTCGACGACATCGTCGAGGATGGGTCGGTACGCTCGATCGACGACCACGAGGTCGCGCTCGCTCCGGACGGACTCGAGACGCTGAGTCTCGACGAGGACGAGCGGGTCCGATGGAAACCGGTCGAGGAGGTCAGCCGGCACGAGACGCCGGCGGAACTCCTCCACTTCGAACTCGAATCCGGACGGACGATCCGCGCGACCAAGGCGCATTCGTTCGTGACCAGACGGGACAACGAGGTCGTCCCGGTCGCTGGCGACGAACTGGCGCCCGGGGACTGGCTCCCGGTCGTCGGATCTTTCGACGGCTCCGGGACGGATACGCTCGATCTTCGCGAGCACCTGCCGTCGAACGACTACTGGTACACGTCACTCCTGACCGATGGCGGCGTGGACGCCGTCCCTGGCGGGGCCGACCAGCTTCGGAACAAGCGCGCAGCCCTCGAGGAGGGCTCCCTCGAAGCGAACGCCGTCTACCCGGTCGGCGGGACCGTCGGGCTTCCCGAGCGGTTCCCGCTCGACGCGGAGACGGGCTTCTTCGTCGGCGCCTGGCTCGCCGAGGGGTCCCTGACCGACCACTACGTCTCCGTCTCGAACGTGGATCCGGACTTTCAGGAACGGGTTCGGGCGTTCGCCAGTCGATTCGACCTGTCGGTGAACGAATACGAGAACGACAGCGGCTTCGCGAAGGGCTACGACATTCGCGTCAACGGCACGATTCTGGCCGACCTGCTCGGGAAGACCTGCCTGCGTGACGGGGAGAAGGTCGTGCCCGGTTTCGCGTTCGGCGCCGATCGTGCCTTCGTTCGGGGTCTGCTCCGTGGCTACTTCAGCGGCGACGGAAACGTCGGTCGCAATTCCGTGCGGGCAAGTTCGAGGAGCGAGCAACTCACGGGGGGCATTGCCCTTCTCCTGGCCAGGTTCGACGTCTATGCCACGCTGGGAACCGAGGACGGTTCGCGAACGCTTCGCATCCCCACGAAGCACGTCCGCCGATTTGCCGACCGGATCGGAATGGTGGGGGACCGTGGCGAGGACATCGCCACGCTCGCAGCGGAGATCGACCCCGACGGGCCGGATACGACGGACCAGATCCCGAACTTCGGCGACAGCCTCAGAGCGGTCGCCGCGGAGGCCGACATTCCGAGTCGACAGGTGAACGCGGCATCGAACCGACAGCGCATCGGTCGAAACCGGCTCGAACGCCTCCTCCGTGAGGCGGACGCCGCCGGCGTGGAGGGTGACTCGATGGATGCCCTCCGCCGGGCGGTCGCCGGAGACGTCGTCTGGGACCGCATCGACTCGATAGAGACGGTCTCAAGCGACCACGAGTACGTCTACGACCTGTCGGTCGAGGGACTGGAGACGTTCACGACGGCGGCGGGCGTCGTGACGCACAACACGATGAACACCTTCCACTACGCGGGCGTCGCCGAGATCGACGTGACCCAGGGCCTCCCGCGACTCATCGAGCTGGTGGACGCGCGCAAGACGCCGGACACCCCGATGATGACGGTCCACCTCGAGGACGAGTACGCCACGGATCGCGAGAAGGCCCACGAGGTCGTCTGGCAGATCGAGGCGACGAAGATCCTCGCGCTGGGGGACATCTCGACCAACGTGGCGGACATGATCGTCAGCGTGAACCTCAACGAGGACACGCTCCAGGAGCGATGGCCCACCCTGGACAGCACGAACCAGATCGCCGGCGAGATCGCGGAGACGATGGAGGACGCCCTCGGGGTGAAAGTCACCCAGGAGGGGACGGTCCTCGAGTTCGGGCCGGAACAGCCCAGTTACCGCGAACTCCTCCAGCTCGTCGAGGAACTTCGCGACGTGGTCTTCAAGGGTATCGAGGACATCTCGCGTGTCGTCATCCGCAAGGAGCAGATGGACGACGGCGAGCAGTTCGTCCTCTACACCGAGGGCTCCGCGTTCAAGAAGACCCTCGCCATCGAGGGGGTCGACGCCTCGCGGACGACCTGTAACAACATCCACGAGATCTTCAGCACGCTGGGTGTCGAGGCCGCCCGCGAGACCATCATAGAAGAGACTCGCGAGACCCTCGAAGAACAGGGGCTCGGCGACGTGAACATCCGCCACCTCATGCTGGTCGCGGACATCATGACCAACGATGGCACCATCCAGTCGATCGGACGGCACGGCATCTCCGGGAACAAGGAGAGCGTCCTCGCCCGTGCAGCGTTCGAGGTCACGGTGAACCACCTGCTCGACGCGGCCATCTACGGGGAGGCCGACGACCTCAACGGCGTCATCGAGAACGTCATCGTCGGCAAGGCCGTGAAACTCGGGACCGGCGACGTCGACCTTCGCATGTCCGCGAGCAAGTCGGACTAGGGATGACGGTCACCCTCTCGGCGGAGGCACGGCAGTATCTTTCGGTGTTCGAGGACGTCACCAGCGTCACCGCGGTGGATTGCATCGTGGACGACGAGTTCGACCGCGTCGTCTACGTCGTCCCGTCGGACTCGATGGGACAGGCCATCGGACCCGACGGGGAACGCGTCCACCGACTGGAGGAGATCGTCGGGCGGACGGTGGAACTGGTGGAGGACGCTGCCACCGTGGAAGCGTTCGTCGCCAACGCGCTCGCGCCCGCGGCCGTCTACAACGTGACCATCAGCGAGAACGACGACGTCGTGGCGTACGTCGAGGTGGACCACGACGACCGCGGCGTCGCTATCGGGTCGGACGGGCAGAACATCCGCGCCGCAAAGGCCCTCGCCGATCGCCACTACGACGTGGACGACATCCAACTTACCTGAACCCCCACTTTTTGTCGCGGGCCGCGCTCTGCGCGGCCCTAACAAAAACTTGGGGAAAAAGCCGTCCTCACCCCCTTCGGGGGTTCGTCGGCCCGCGCCTGCGGCGCGGTGAACCGCTTCGCTCGGGTTCTCCGAACCGTCCTCAGAAATCGTAGATTTCTGATGTCGAGGCGAATCGAAGATTCGCCGACCATTGGAGAGCTTTGCTCTCCAAGAGGCTGCACGAGAGCTTCGCTCTCGTGAACGCTCGCTCGCGGATGCTCGACCAGAATTTCTGCCAATGAATGTGATGACGCCATTTCAAGGATGCCGTCAAGCATTCGCGGCGCGAGTGGTCCGGAGGACCCGGAAGCGCCGCGATTTTCCGAGCGCGAAGCGCTCGGGCCAAGGAGTGACTAACGCGACGGCTTTGCCGTCGCGGCAGGAGCGACGCCGGCTT
>JBNJDE010000145.1:0-4486 GCA_051744605.1 Halobacteriota archaeon | reverse complement strand
CCCCGCGTATATCGATACGCGCGCCGCCGGCCGCACTCTCCCCGACCGAGACGGTCCAGCCGTGGGCCGAGGCCAGTATCTTCACGATCCAGAGACCGAGACCGGTGCCGTCGTCGTCGGTCGTGACGCCGCTCTCGAGGACGCTTTTTCCAGACATCGCCTCGAATCCCGGCCCGTCGTCGGCGACGTAGAATCCGTCCGCGGTCGCCCCGACAGTCACGGTGACCGACTCGTGACCGTGTTCGTCGGCGTCATCGCGAGCCTGCGAGAGGGGGTTCGTGGGGCCATGCTCCACGGTGTCCTCGGGAGGTGACGACTCTGGGCTCGTCGAACCGTGTTCGACCGCGTTCCGGAACAGGTTCTCGAGGATCTGTTGTAGCTTGGATTCGTCGGCCAGGATTCGTCGGGACGATTCGACCGAGAGGGACGCCTCGGCCGTCTCGACGGTCTCCCAGCTCCGGTTCGCGGCGGTCGCGAGTGAGACCGGCGTGGGATCGACCGCGCGGTCGCCCTCCCGGGTCACCAACAGCAGGTCCTCGATCAGCGACCCCATGCGATCGAGGGCGCGACTCGCCGGTGCGAGGTGATCGCAGTCGTCCGTCCGCCGTGCGAGTTCCACACGGCCGTCCGCAACCGTCAGGGGGTTGCGCAGGTCGTGGCTGACGACGCTCGCGAACCGATCGAGTCGGTCGGTCTTCCGTTCGAGTTCGCGCTCGTACGCCTTGCGGTCGGTCACGTCGCGCTGGATCGCGACGAACTTCTCGACGGTCCCGTGGGCGTCCGTGATCGGAGCGATCGTCTGGACCGCGTGATAGCGGTCCCCCGTCGCGGTCTCGTTGACGATCGACTCCTCCCAGGACTCGCCCGCAGTGACGGTCTCCCACAGGCCGTCGTAGTAGTCCCCGTCCTGAACGCCCGATTTGAGCATGCGAGGCGTACGGCCCACCGCGTCTGCCGCCGCGTAGCCCGTCAAGGATTCGAAGGCCGGGTTGACGTACTCGATCGTTCCGTCGGCGTCGGTAATATAGATCGCGTGACCCGCCTCCTCGACGGCGAGCTTGAACTCCCGGAGTTCCCGCTCTCCTTCGATGCGGTCGGTGACGTCCCGCTGCGTGCCGAGATAGCGGACCAGTTCCCCCTCGGCGTCGTAGACCGGGGTGACCGTGAGTTCGTTCCAGAAGGGGGTCCCGTCGGCCCGGTAGTTGCGGATCTCGACCGTGACCGATTCCTCCGCGTCGATCGCCGAACGGAGCGTCGCGACGGTCTCGGAATCCGTCTCCGCACCCTGGAGGAACCGGCAGTTGCGGCCCTCGGCCGTCTCCGCGTCGTAGCCGGTCAGTTCCTCGAAGGCATCGTTGACGTAGACGATCGGATTGTCGGGGGCCCGCGGGTCAGTCAGAACGAGCGCCGTGTGCGCCTTGTCGATGGCCCGCCGGAGGAGGGCCCGCTCGCGCTGTTCGGCCTGGCGTCGCGATCGATCCGCGTTCACGGCCACGAAGCCCGTGATCGCCCCCGCGTCGTCCGTTATCGGCGCGATCGTCTGGTCGACCGGGTAGCGCTCGCCCGACTTGCGCCGGTTGGTCAGTTCGTGTTCGACGGTCTCGCCGTCGAGGATCGTCTCCCAGAGGCCCTCGTAGAACGGTGAGTCGTGTTCGCCAGACTTGAGGATCCGGGGCGTCCGACCGATCGCCTCGTCGGCCGCGTACCCAGTGATCTCCTCGAAGGCGGGGTTGACGTACTCGATGGTCCCGTCGCGATCGGTGACGAGGATGGCGTGGCCCGAGGCCTCGATAGCGCGCTCGTACTGCCGTCGCTGTCGCTGCGACGCTGCGGCGTCGATGGCGTTTGCGAGTCGGTTGGCCAGCACCTGGTACTGGTCGGTGCCGACCCCTTTCTGGAGATAGTCGGTCACGCCTGCCGCGAAGGCGTCGCTGGCGACCTCCTCGCTGCCTTTGCCGGTGAAGAGCACGACGGGGAGAACCGGCCACCGTTCGCGGATCGCCTCGGTAAGGGCGATTCCGTTCATCTGGGGCATGTCGTAATCGGTGAGCACGGCGTCGAAATCGGTCGTGGAGAGGCGCTCGAGCGCCCGGTCCGGGTTCGTCTCGGTCGTCACGGAAAACCGGGTATCGATCCGCTCCAGCTGTATCCCGGTGAGTTCAGAGAGACGGGGATCGTCGTCCACGTGCAGGACCCCAAGTGTACCCTCCATTCGACCCAGTAATTCGTGTCTGACACAAAATGTTTTTCGATAGTGGAAACCAATGGTAACGGCCTACAAGATTCGTTCGGCTCTCCGAAACCCACCCAGCCCATCCCGCCTGGAGAACACGATGACGTGCCGACTGGCGATTCCGCTCCTCCGACCGCCCACCACGAAACGACGACGTGTGGGGTACACCCACCGCTCGAATACGCCACGAAGTCGTGGCGAACCCGAAGGCGTGGAGATAACGGCGCTCAGACGGCGACGTCCTCGTCCCGCGGTCGGGAGATCGCACCCGTCGATTCGAGGGCCTGCGCGAATCCGCCGCCCCAGAGATCGGCGGCGACCACGGCGGCGTAGAAACTGACGAACGGTGTCAGGATCCAGCCGACCAAGGGGACCGCGCTCACGATACCCGCGACGACGAAGATCACCACGGAAACGAGCCACGCGATGGCGTACTCCCGGTCGACGGCGACCGTCCTGATGACGTCGACGTCGAATCCCGCGCCGAACGCCCCCTCTCGGGCGAAGTTGACGATCGCGATGACCGCGAGATACCCGAACACCAGCGCGAGAAGCGCCGACAGGGAGAATCCCAGCCACAGCCCACCAGCCCCGGCGGCAGCGCCAGCCTCCGTCCCGGTCGCGAAACTCACCATCGAGCCGCCGACGGCGAATCCCGCGACGAGCAACGGGACGAGCATGTAGACCAGGCTGATGATCCACGCCTTGACGCCGTCGACGAGGAGGTCGCCCCAATCGTCGAAGGTCGGCGGCTCGGTGGCCTCCGAGAGCGTCCCACGGATGACCCGTACGACGTACCCATAGACGAGGAGCAGTGGGACGATCAACACGCCCAAGAATGCCAGGACGCCGCCGATGAGGATGGTCTTGAGCCAGTTCTCGCCCTCCATCGGGGAGGTGATAGATCGTTGGATGTCCATGCTACGTGTTCGGGGCCCAGTACCCTTGTAATGCGTCCTGTGGCGAAAATAAGAACGTCTTACCCGAGTGCAGCATCCAGCAACCGTCCTGAATTGGGACACGTTGCCCCGACACGCCTACTTCGACTATTCGTTCGATATTAACACGAAACAGTGAATGTAACGGAATATTGTTTCCGTTAGTGACGTACATTCGTCAGATTATTCTCGTCGATTAATCCAGATACTGCACGTCTCTCCCCTAGAGGGCATTATACGTACGGAAACAGACCCAATACCTTACAACACCTAGCTCAAAGCGCTTATTACTGACTATCCACAGCGATAAATTGCAATGAAGTCAACGAACGTGTGGCCTTTGGCCGGAAAAGTGAAACGCAAGCGCGCGTCGGTCGAAGACGACGGGGAGGGAGTCTGACCGAGGACGGAATCGACGGCCAGTTCCCTCGAAGACAGCCCGAGCGGTCGACGGTACCGTCGACCAACCAGCCGTATGAAACCGTACCACCCCGGAACCCGCTGGTTTCGGGGTATTCTCCGAGAGTCGCCAGACGAGTAGCGGAGCACTTGGCGGGACCGGGGAGGCGGTCGACAGGGGCAGCCGTGCCGATCTCGGCCGGGCGATTGCGCCGAGAGACTGATACTTCAGCAGTTCGACCGAACCCACATGGTCGCCCGCCCATCCCTCCGTCGCACCTTCCTCGGACGCGACGTCGCGGTGGCCTACGGCGTGCTCGTCGTGTTCTACGGCCTCCGCTACGTAGCGCTCCAACCCGTTCAGATCCCTTCGTACTTCCTCATCGTCGCCTACGACGTCGTCGAGATGGTCATCCCACTCCTGACGCCCGCCCACCCGATCGGCGTCCCCGTCTTCCTGTACCTGCTCGCCGTCGTCGGGGCTGGTGTGGGGCGGGCGTTCCGGTCGGGCGAGGAGTCCGGCGCGATCGTCGTTCGTGCAGTTGGCGGGGTCTTTCTCGTCGTTGCTGCGCTGTCCGTGCTGTTCGGGGCCTCCGTGGGCGGTCCGGTCGTCGAACCGGGCGAGGGGCCCACACCACTGGCGGTCACGGGAGCGACGGGCATCGCGTTCGTCGTGGCTGGCTGGTGGCTGCTCGCCAGGGTCGGTTCCTGAGGCGAGCCAAACCCTATACCGCTCCGGTGCGGACTGACGAGGCATGACCGAGCGGCTCTCGCGTCGAGACCTCCTCGCGACCGTCGGCGTCGCCGCGACCGGCGGGGTCGCCGGCTGTCTCTCGAGTGTCCCGTTCACCGGTCGCTCGATCGACGAGGACGGGCTACCGGCGTCGACGACCGCCACGACGGAGTTCCGCGGGAA
>JBNJDE010000144.1:0-4522 GCA_051744605.1 Halobacteriota archaeon | reverse complement strand
ATCTCGCGCTTGTCGGCCTCCGTGATGTCCATCTCCTCGAACTCCTCGTCCTCGACGTCGAGGGAGACGCCCTCGAGGTAGACGTCGAAGATGGGGGAGTCGGCGTTCTCCTTGCCCTGGTCGAGACGGAGGATGCCCGTCGCGACGACGTGGTCGCCGGGCGTGACCTCGCCCGTGAGGTCGTCCTCGACGTTCATGTCCACGGCCTGGGGCGTCTCGCCGCCGCCCAGCCCCTCGGGACTCTCCTGGACGCGGAGTTTCTGCGCGTCGACGAACTCGGAATCCTCTGCGTCGAGCTGGAAGGGACCCTGGCGCTCGCAGGACTCGCACTGGTAGGGGTCCTGGAAGCCGGCGTCGGTCTGGGGCACGATCGTCTCCGCGCCACAGCGCTGGCAGACGAACGTCGCCTGCTGGATCTTCGGGCGGACGTTGGTGGCCTTGCGGACGATACCACGCACGCTCACGAGCGTGTTGATGTGATCCGAGCGGATCTCCCGGATCTCGGTTACCTCGCCGAGGTTCTGGATGCGGACGTGCGCCTGCGCGAGCGAGACGTCCACGGGGAGGTCGTAGAGACGGAGGGCCTCCTCGGCGGCGTCGCGGAACCGGTCGGGATAGCTGACGACGTCGTCCGCGAAGTCCGGGTCGAACCGGAAGAGGTCCTCCCAGTCGATCTCCAGGGACTTGCGCTCGCGGGGGTAGCCCCGCGCGAGTTCGGCGATCTCGTCGGCGTAGTACCGCCGATAGAACGTCTCGAATCGGTCGACGAGTTCCTGGTCGCGAACCTCGGCCATTCGAAACCAGATAGACCGCCCAAGGGCTATAAAGTCTCGTCTCCGGAAATCCCGGAAGCCTATAGTCCAGCGTCGCCATCGTCGTGCCAATGCGCGTGCCAACGGGGTGTCGAGGGATGGACCGATTGCTGGATGGGGGGTTGCCCGCGAACCGACTGTACGTCATCAGCGGGCCGCCGGGAAGCGGAAAGACGACGTTCGCCTCGCAGTTCATCACCGAAGGCGCCCGCAACGACGAGACGAGCCTCTACATCACGATGCACGAGACGCGCGAGGAGTTGATCCAGGACATGGCCTCCTTCGAGTTCGGTTTCGAGCAGGCCATCACCGCGAAGAACGCGCGCTTTCTCAACCTCACCTCGGAGAAGGCCCGGATGTCGCTCACCAAGTACGGGACCGAGGGGGGCCTGACGAACCGTGTCGCCGCGATGATCGAGGAGATCGGCGTGGACCGGGCCGTCATCGACTCGACGATGTTGCTCACCCACTTCGTCGAGGATCCGGACAACGCCCTGACCGAGTTCGCGACCCGCCTGAAACAGACCGACGCCACCATCGTCCTGATCTCCGAAATGACCGACCCCTCGGCGTACTCGGCCGAGCACTTCCTCGCTCACGGCGTCATCTTCTTCCACAACTTCATGGAGGCCGGGGGGATGCGACGGGCGGTCCAGGTCATCAAGATGCGAGGTACCGATATCGACTGCGACATGCACGCCGTCTCCTTCTCGTCGGGTGGTATCGCCGTCCACCCCGATCAGAAGGTCGACCAGGTGCGGTAGATGTACGAGACCGCCTTCGACGTGGAGTGGGCGAGCCTCTCTCGCGAAGACGCGATGTTCCGTGCGTACGCCCTCGGGGTCGACGCAGCGCTCGGCAACGACCACCCGAGGGAGGTCGAGCGGCTCGCCCGGGAGACGAGTCGGCCACTCGTCCAACTCGCCTACGACGAGGGCAAGAGCGTCGCCGAGGAGGAATTACGCACCGGAGACGAGGTGGCGGGACCGGAGGCCTACGAGGGGACCGACGGTGGCTGGTGGCTCTGGAAGGAACTCGTCGAGCGACGACGCGAGAACCCGGAGTCCCTCGAGTTGGTCCGCGTCCCGACGAGCCGAACCGACCGTCCGGACGCACTCTCGCGGCCCGCCTTCCTCGATCCACACGATCGGGACGTCGACGCGATCAGGCTGCCACGGTTTCTGCTGGAGTAAGACAGGTGAGGACGGTCAGACCACGCCTTCAGTACTCGTCCAGGGCCGTGGTAAGGCGCTCGCGTTCGGATTCGAGGACCTCGATGTCGTCTCCCACCGCTCCTGCAGCCACCCGCTCGCGTTCCGCCTGTGAGAGTTCCTCGCGTGCGCGAGCGGTCAACCGAAGGTGTTCGTAGTGGGGTTCGTCGCGAGCGAGGGCGTGGACGCGCTCCAGCCGTTCGACGACCGAATCCGGGGCGAACCGATTCACGACCGAGACGAGTTCGTCGGCCCGCCAGCGCACCTCGTCGGCCGGGGCGGGCGGCCACTCGAACTGGAGCGGTTCGGCGTCCAGGCGGTCGAAGTAGGTCCGGTTGCCGCCGACGACGCGCATGAACGTCTGGGGCTGGTCGACGTAGTGTTCGAGTTTCGAGCGCGAGTAGTCGGCGTACTCCAGGAGCGTCGGGATCGGTTCGGTCCCCACCGATGCCTCGGCGAGGAACTCGGCCAGGTCGTCCGGCGGGTCGGGGTACCGGGCCAGCGGGAACGACCGCGTCGCCTCGACGAACGCAAGCACGTCCCTGGCCGGGTCGCTCCGTTTGAACGACGTGAACGCGTCCGCGACCGATTCGTTGTACGACGTCATCGGCTCGCGGAGTTCGTCGACGGGGGCGTCGAGGTCGGCGTCGGCCAGCGACGCGACCTGCTCGAGACGGTCGATCTCCTCGTCGATCTCGCGCAGTCGCGACTCGACGTCCCGACGGGCAACGCGATACCGTTCGTGGGCCTGCTCGCGCTGGTCGAGTCTGTCGACGAGGGCGTCCACGGGGCCGAGTGCGTCGCGGGCGGCGTCGAAGTCGCTCTCGGAGAGACGCCGCTTCTCGAAGCGCTCGTCGATCCCCTCGAATACCTCGCGTTCGGGGAGGTCCTCGGGGAGGTCGTCGACGAGGTCCGCGACGGCTTCCTGGAACTCGAGATACGCCTGGAAGTCGCCCGAGCCGGTCGCCCGTCCCTCGTAGCTGTCGAGCAACGAGTGGAGATCCTCTCGGTGGGCTCGGAGCCGTTCGAGCTGCCGTTCGCCGATCTCGGTGACGGCGGCCTCGGCGTCCTCGAGTGCCTGCCGCGCGCCACGGAGATCGTCGACGAGTGATTCAGTAGACATCGTCCGGATCGAAGACCTGTTCTCCCACGTTCTCGCCGTCGAGCGTTCGGTAGAAACACGAACGGTGGCCGGTGTGACAGGCGCCGCCCTCCTGGTGGACGCGGTAGAGCAGCGTATCGCCGTCACAGTCGACGCGGATCTCGGCCACCGCCTGGGTGTTGCCGCTGGTCGCCCCCTTCTCCCAGAGTTCCTGTCTGCTCCGGGAGTAGTAGTGGGCACGGCCCGTCTCCCGGGTGCGTTCCACCGCCTCGCGGGTGGCGTACGCGACCATCAACACCTCCTCGGTGTCGACGTCCTGGGCGACGACCGGTACCAGGCCGTCCTCGTCGAACTCGATATCGACCGCGAACGCGGACATACTGGCGCGAACGGCGCCGGCCCGGATAGCCGTTTCGTCCCTGGCCTCACACGAGACCGATGGCGGCGAGGGCGACGTACAGCAGGTCGCCGACGGTCAAGCCGACCAGCAGACCGACGAACGTGGGGACGATGAAGGGGATTCCGGGCGTGATCCACACCTCGTCGGCGTCGACCAGGAGGTCCAGGCCCGCCCGGAGCTTCTCGGGCGACGTCCCGTAGGCACTCGAGTCGATGTCGTCGAGGAACGCCGCCGCCCCCCAGGGGTCGCCACTCCCGTCGGTGACGACGGCCCCGTCGGTCGGCTCGTTCGGCTCGTCGGGGAGGGTCGCGGGATCGCGAAGCGACGGGTCCTCCCGAAGTTCGGCGAGTGAGATGCCACGCCACCGGAGGTACATCCGGAGCGCGTCGAGGTCGAGGCCGTTTCGGGTGCGGCCCGCCGGTGTCTCGAGGAGGCTCCCGTGGAGGGCCGGCAACTCGTCGACGGCGACCGGCCGGCCCAGGAACATCACCCAGGACAGTTCGCCACGCAGGAGATTCCGCGCCGCCAATGCGAGCGGATAGCCCAGGGCCACGAGCACCGTGTTCGTGAGCACCGAGAGCGAGAAGACCCCCACGTCGGTGGTCACGAGCGGGAACAGCGTCGTGCCGACCTGGTACGTGGGGAACGTGGGCAACAGGACCGCCAGGACCATGAACGCCTTCGCGTCGGCCCCGCCGAATCCCCCGACGTACCAGAAGCCGTACGCCAGCGGCACCACTATGGCGATGCTCAACGCGACCCGGAGCGCCCAGAGCCGCCAGAACGGACTCCCGGCGAGTTGCAGTCCCTCCCAGGCGAGCAACAGGATGCCCAGGAGCGTCAGTGGCCCCCAGAGGGCGTTCGGCACCCGTCGGGTACGCAGGTCGCGATAGGCCGCCCACCCGATGACCGGGACGGCGACCAGCCGGAGGAGGTCGGGAAGCGTAGACACTACTGTGACATCCCGGCGCGGGCGATTTAGCTGTTGTTGAAACGG
>JBNJDE010000143.1:0-4523 GCA_051744605.1 Halobacteriota archaeon | reverse complement strand
GCAGCGACAGGGTCGACGCCGAGAGCAAAGTGTCGGGAAACCAGGCGAACATCCCCGCGCGGATTCGCCGCGAACTCGACATCGACGACGGCGATCACCTCCGCTGGCAGCTCGAAGCGGACGGGACGGTACGCGTCCACGTCGTCCAACAACGAGCCGGAACGTTCGCCGACTTCGACGGCTACGACGGAACAGAGTCGACCGACGTGACCAGCGAGCACGACGACTGGGGCGTCAGCGTCGAGTAGATGCCGCGAGCACTCGTCGATACGACGGTCCTCTTCGCGGCGGCGTACCGCCGTGATAGCGCCCACGAGCTGGCATTGCCGATACTCCAAGGTATCGATGCCGGCTCGTTGCCGGAAGCAGTCGTGCTGGATTACGTGCTCGCGGAAACGCTCAACGGCCTCCTCACTCATGCCGGGCACGATTCGGCAGTCGATCTGCTGGACCGTCTCGAGGAGAACGCCCGATTCCACATCGATTCGCTCGGTACGGACGCCCTCGCCACCGGAAAGGCACTCTTCCGTCGACACGAGCCGCTCTCCTTCGTCGATGCCGGCATCGTCGCCTACATGCAGACGGAGGGATTGGGGTATCTCTACGCCTTCGACGACGACTTCGACGCGACCGATGGCGTCTATCGACTCGAAACGGCGACTGATCCCTACGATCCGAACTGATTCCTGCGTAGGCTGGATTCACGTCGGACTACGGGAACCAGTGCGGCAGGCTACTCCGCCGTCGCTTCTTTCTGTTCGGCTTGGAATCGCTGATCGGCCTCGTCTCTGTCATCGGGGTGGCCCGTCGAACCGGCCATGGGATTATGCACTATTACCGCTAACACACTCGTATGACCATCGTTCGGGACCCAGAACACAGCGATGGCGCCCCGACCATCGACGGGACGGGCATTCGCGTGAAAGACATCGCCAGCGCCTACGAACACAGCGGGTACGACCCCGACGAGATCACGCAGTTGTACCCTGATCTCTCCCTGAGTGACGTCCACCGCGCCCTCGCGTATTACTACGACCACATCGACGACTTTCGGTCGCCGACCGCCACGCCGGCATGAGACCGGATGTGTAGGAGAAGCCGGACGGTAACCCCACCAGAACGTCTTTGACAATTCACGCACTATTTTCGACCATGAGCGACGCTCGAAACGGCACGCCGGCTCTCGGACGGCTCGCAATCCGGAGTGCTCGACTCGAGGCGATGCGAGAGCGGATGGACGCGTTCGTACACGAACAGGACGAGAACGAGTCGCTGTCGACACTTCGCAACCAAACTGTGACAGACGTCCCACTTTCAGAACAGGTCGATCGTGACCGTGACGAGCGGATCGAGTGATGGCGCAATTTGTGTTCGACACCGCCGCCCTGGCGCACGGTACACGCTAAAGCCGCGATCGTTCGCCAACCGATTCCTTAAGGCACAGCAGCGGTAATAGATACGTATGCCCATTCGGTCGGACGACGACGTACTCGGTGGTGAACCGCGAGTCGCTGGCACCCGGATCGGGGTCCGGCACGTCGCCGAGATGGTAGTCGACGGGAACACCGCGCCAGCCCACGTCGCAGACCAACTGGACGTCTCGCTGTCCGACGTTTACGAGGCCCTCGCCTACTACTACGCACATAGCACGGAGATCCGCGAGTTCGAACGGGCGAACGAAATCGCTCGAGATCGAGTCCGTGAGCAGACCCTACAACCCAAAGACGCGGCCTGATCGATGGACTTCCTCCTCGACGAGCACATCACGCGTGTCTTCGAACGGGTGTTACGGGAACGGGGACACGCCGTGGTGCAAGCGAAGGACGAATTCGGAGAACGAACGACCGATTCCGACCTGTTACGCTGGTGTGACGAGAACGGAACAGTGCTCGTAACGAACAACGCGAAGGACTTCATCGAACTCCACGAAACCATCGAGCACGCTGGACTTCTGGTCGTCTTCGATCAACGACTTCCCGACAGTGACCCCGAGGGGCTCGCCCGGACGGTCGACGTGGTACTCCAGCAGTACGGGGCGGACGGTCTCGCAGACGAAATCGTCGACCTGGATCACTGGTACGGCTGGGTGCAATCCTGACGGAACGTTCGGGACGACGAAACCGGGAGCGAAGGGCCTCGGGAGGCGGTACTCGACGACCTTCGAGACGTCCTCGCAGACCAGCCGGTTTCGTTCGCGCTGGTGTTTGGATCGACCGCCCGGGGAACGGCGACGAAGGAAAGTGACCTCGTTGTCGCCGTCGAATTCGAGGACGTACGGCCGGGTGACGACGGATACAGTGATACGTTCCTCAGGACACACGTCGCCGTCGCCGAGGCCATCTCCGGTGACGTGGACCTCGTCGACGTCCACTCCATGTCGCCGACGTTCGCCAGTATCGCGTTCGCCGAAGGGACGGTCGTCGTCGGTTCCGAATCGCGTCGCGACGAACTGGAAGCCGATCTGGCGGACGAACCGTCACTGAAGCGTGCACGGGAACGCGTGACAGGCGCGACTCGGCGCCTTCGAGATGGAGCCTGAATGACTGACGAGCATACGGCATACGTCCAGCTAATTGCGTATGCTACCCAGGCGACCGTCTTCAGCGTTCGTCCTGGAGGTCGGCCCGAATAGACTCCATTTGGCGTCTCAAACCGGGAACTTCATCCTCAATCGTTTTCCAGACGATGGATAATTCGACGGTAGAATACCCATGAATTAGCTTATCGCGCATCCCGGCCATTTCCGACCAGGGCACCTCGTCGTATTCGTCGCGGATTTCATCGGGAACGTTCTTGGCGGCCTCCCCGATCACTTCGAAATTCCGGAGGACTGCATCGACTGTCAGTTCGTCGTCGACGAATGCATCGTATTCGAGATTCGCGGTGTTGCGTTCAATTTTCCTCGAGGCTTCGACGACATCGTCGACGTAATCAAGCGCCTCACTCAAACGTAGACGACGTCCTCGTCGACGGCCGACCGAATTCGTGGTTTGAGCGACTCGCGGGTGACGAGGTCGACGTCACGGTCCAGCCGGCGCGAGAGGTCGTTTTCCAGCCGGACGAGTTCGAAGAGCGACACCGGCCGGTCGAACGTGACGAGGACGTCCAGGTCACTCTCGGGCCCCTGCTCGTCGCGTGCATACGACCCGAAGACGCCGAGGTCTCGAATCGGGTACTCGGACTCGAGTTCCGATTTGAGTTCGGCGAGTTCGGTTCGAATCGCGTCGGCGTCACCCATACTCAATCGTTCGAGCGTGGGGAGTAACTGTTTTGCGGTGGTCCGAGACGATTCCCTCGATACGCCACCGCTTGCCCCTATTCCGCCGTCGCTTCCTGGCGTTCTTCTTGCAGTCTTTTCTCCGCTTCGTCTCTGTCTTCCGGGTAGCCCACGACGATTCACCGAGGGACTCCGTCCCTCGAGGTCCCCCTCACTGCGTTCGCGGGACCCCCAGCCGTCTATCCCGATGGCGTCTATCGTTCGCCCAGACTCGATCAGCAGGTCGATGGCGTCCGAGAGTTCGTACTCGCCGTACTCAGGGGGATGCTCACGTGTCGTCTTCTCGTTCAGCGGAGCCCCCTCCAACCAAAGGGCAACGGGCAGACCGAGGCCTTTCTGGGCGACGGGGCGTGTCGGGTGAGCCACCGATCGCGACTAAATGCCGTCGATGACAAGTCGTACATCGGAGATAACTATTTCATCCATGACATCGTATACGATAGTGACACATGCCGATCGACATCGAGACCTTCTCCGAATCCAACGGCCGAGAGCTCGAACGGGTCACGAACGCAGAGCGAGTACTCCGCTATCTCTACGAGAACCGCGAGCACGCCTTCACTGCCGGTGAGATCGCCGAGCGTACTGGCGTCAAGTCGAATTCCATCGGAACGGTCCTCAGACGACTAGAAGAACGCAACCTGGTTCGCCACAAGGGCGATTACTGGGCCATCGGCGAGATAGATCGCGTCCGGGAGGCCAGCGAACTCCATCGGACGCTCGACCGACTCGACGAGGAGTACGGACCGGAGCGGGAATCCGAGTGGCGCGCCCACGCTTCGGACGGTACCGACGAATGAGCGTCGACCGTGGGACCGTCGTCTTCGCGACCGACCCGTTCAAGGCCGATGCAGGTCGACCATTTCTGGTCATCAGCACCGAAACGACGCCGTTTCACGGCGAGCAGTACATCACGTTCGCACTCACCACGCGAACCTGGCACGACGACGGGATTCGAGTGTCTGCGGAGGAGTGGGTGAGTGGTGGCGCACCGAAGCCCAGTTCCATCATGCCCTGGTCCGTGAACGCCGTGGCTGCCGAGTGGATCTCTCACGAACAGGGACGACTCCGGGAGGAAATCGTTCGACGAGCCATCGACCGACTGCAATCGTACCTCGAGTGACGGTCACCCGATCGCATCGTGGAAGGACTCGTTCGTCCCGTCCGGGTTCGGTCCGTGGACGGTATCCATTCCGTATTCACGCGTGAGCGGTGCGTGCTCACTCCGCCGCCGCTTCCTGGCGTT
>JBNJDE010000142.1:0-4531 GCA_051744605.1 Halobacteriota archaeon | reverse complement strand
CCGATGCTGACCGCCTTCTCGGCGATGAGTTCGGGGGCGCTCGCCGCGACCGGCAGGTCGCGGGTCGGGATCCCGCTCCCCTCGGAGATGGCACGGACGACGTTGCCGATCCGGGAGTTGTCGACACAGGATCCCATGTGGAGCACCGGCGGGAGCGGGCCGTCGAGGCCGGCGGCGTCGCCGAGCGCGTGCAGGAGTTCGTTGATGCCGTCGCCCGCCAACTCGTCGACCCGGCCCGGATCGAGGTAGCCGCCCTGGGCCATGATGTGCCCGATACACCCGGTGACGACCGGGAGCACGTCGGCGGCGAGGAGGTTCTCGATGAGCTTCTCGGACATCTCGGCCTCGCGCATCTTGGGGTTCGGACAGCCGACGATGCCGACGATCCCGCGGAGCTGCCCGGACTGGATCGCGTCGACGATCGGCTGGGCCGGGTTCTCGGGATCGATCGTTTCGAGAACGTCGAGGATGGCCGTATCGGAGAAGCCGACCATCGCCTGCTGGCTGCGGTCCGGAATGTTGACGTCGTACTTCTGGCGACGCTGGCGGTCCTCGTAGCCCTCGATCGCTTCACGAACGATCTGCTTTGCGTCCTCGAGTGCGGTCTCTTCCTCGAAGGGGATGTGTTTCGCCTCCCGCATCCGGACGTAATCCATGGTGGTGATCAGCTGGGTGTGATGACACTCCATCAGGTCGGAGATGCCCGGCCAGATACACTGGATGTCCACGACCATGGCGTCGACTGCCCCGGTCGTGATCGCGAGTTCCGATTGCAGGCTGTGGGCGGCGAGCGGGATCCCGTGTCGTTCGGCGAGTTCGTTGCCGGTACAACAGATCCCGACGAGATTGATTCCCTCGGCGCCGACCGCGTGGGCCTCGTCTTCGAGTTCTCGGGCGGCTTTGACGACCATCTCGCTCAACTGCGGGGAGTGGCCGTGGACGGCCAGGTTGACCTGGTCTTCTTCGAGGACGCCGAGATGGGCCTCGGCGTTCGTCGGCGTCGGCGTCCCGAAGATGATGTCCTGGAGGTCCGTCGCCATCGTGAGGCCGGCGTAGCCGTCGGCGATACCGGCGGAAATGGCGCTTCCGAGGATGTGTTCGGTGTCCGAATCGTTGCCCTGGTGCGTCTGGGCGAGTGCCCGGGAGGCTTGCTGGTCGACGCTGGAGAGCGGGAGCAGCCCCTTCTCGTCGAGGTGCTCGCGTTGTTCGGCGGGCATCCGCTGGATCCAGTTGAGCGTCTCGCCGCCCGGCGCGAAGTCCTCGGCGGCCGCGTCCGCGACCGCCCGAGCGACCTCGTTGACGTCTCCGTCGGACTGGACGCCGACGTCGGCGGCGATCGCCCGGAGTTTCGACTCGTCTTTGATCTCGTAATCCGCGACGCCGCCGTCGGCGATCTCGGAGAGCAGTTCGACGGCTTCGCGTGCGTGATGGGAGTGTGCCGACACGCCACCGGCGATCTCCCGGTACAGGTTGCGCGAGACGACCGTTCCTGGAGTGGCGCCACAAACCCCTCTGTCCTGCCCGTACTGGTCGTCGTCGCTCACGCGACACGGCCCCATGTAACAGATGTCACAACAGCTACCAGCCGTCCCGAACGGACACTGTGGCTGGCTCTCTTCGAGCCGATCGACCGGCATCTCGTAGTCGACTTCTCGCTGGACGTCGAGTGTCCGGTCTGCACTATCGCGGGGGCCGAAATCGAAGACGGGATCCGGTGTTTTCTCGCTCATCGTTCCAGTATTGGAATCCACGGGAAAGTAACGGCCCCCTCAGAATGGTGGCTGGTTATCCGTACTGGGCCACCCGCCCGACAGCCCGCCGACTCGTGTCGGATTGGCACAATACTATTTCGTGCAATTGTACGCCGTTTCGTTCACTCGGACTGACACCATCATACTGTGGCAGTCACTGGGCCAGTTCCGCCGCTCGGCCCGTCAGAGCGTCTCGAATACCCGATCGCCGCTGACGACCTCCGGAACGATGACCTTGTCGGCACCGACCCGACGGGCGACCGCCTCGTCCATCTCGTCGCCGGCCCTGACGACCACGCGGACCATCGGGGCGAGTTGGCTCGCCGTGACCGCGACCTTGACGTTCGTGTCGGTGTCGTCGACGGCGCCGATGACCGTCGACGCGCGATCGATGCCCGCGGCGGTGAGAGCGTCCTCGCGTCGGGCGTCGCCCTGGACCACGAGGTGGTCGTCCGCCAGGGCCCGTTCGTACTGGACGTCGTCCGCTTCGACGACCACGACCGACCGATCGGCGATGGCTAACCGATTGGCGATGGTCTTGCCGAAGGTGCCGTACCCGCAGACGACGACGTGATTCTCGAGTTCGTCGATGGAGCCTTGCATCTGCATGCGATTGACCTCCTCCGTGATGCGGCCGCCGAACGCGGCGGAGAACACCGTCTCACCGGTCCACAGTCCGGCGACGACCAGTCCACTCAGGACGACGATGGCGTACGCTTTCACCAGCGTTGCCGGACCGTCGTGATGCTGGAAGTGTAATTCGATCGACGTCGGGTCGAGCAACCAGAAGAGCGCATCGATGATTCCGACGCCGGCGATGAGCCGGAAGCCGACGACACCGGTCACGACCACGGTCGCGAACGCCAAGACCGGCCGGAGCAACCGTCGTAGCAGTGAGCGACGAGCGAACGCACGGAACACGGCGTGGATCGGGTTCATCTACGACACACCGCCTGCCGTCGTCGATTCTGCCCGAGTCGGCCGATCGTCGTGAGTGATTCCAGACACGGTGGGGAGTTACGATCCGGTAGCAATGGGAGCGATATAGGCGTTCCTACTGTGACAGTGTTCGGTACAATCCTGGGAATATTGTGGTGGGCAGCTGGGCCGGTCCCCGATCAGTCACCCGGTTTGCTCCGCTTCGAGCGTTCGCGTCGCGAACGCCTCGATGCGATCGAACGCCGTCTCGAGGTCCGCCATGCTCGAGGCGAAGCTGATCCTGAGGTGGCCCTCGCCGGCGTCGCCGAACCCGACACCCGGCGCGGTCACGATGCCGGTCTCGTCGACGAGTCTCGTCGCGACGTCGAGACTCGAGTCCCCCAGTGCGCGCACGTCGGGGAAGACGTAGAAACCGCCCTGGGGCGCCGGCGCGTCCATACCCGGGATCGATTCGAGGCGGTCGACGACGTATTCCCGACGCCCTGTGTACGCCTCCTGCATCTCCACCATCGGTTCCTGTGGTCCCTCCATGGCCGCGAGGAGCGCGTGCTGGGAGACACTCGATGCGCAGGTGCTGAACGCCTGGTGGAGCTGGGCGAGCGCGTCGACGAAGGGCGCCGGGCCGAGCAGCCAGCCCACCCGCCACCCCGTCATCGCGTAGGTCTTCGACGCCGAATTCGCCACGACGACGCGGTCGTAGTCGGTCAGGCTGGCGACGCTCTCGAACTCGCCGTCGTAGACCAGTCGCCAGTAGACCTCGTCGGCGATGACCCAGGCGTCGTGATCGGCGGCCGCGTCCACGACCGTGGCTATGGCGTCGGCGTCGAACACCTGTCCCGTCGGGTTGGACGGCGTCGACAGGATGACGGCTGCGGTATCGTCGCCGATGGCGTCGGCCACTCGCTCAGCGTCGAGGGCGAAGTCGTCGGCCGGGCGCAGAGGGACCGTCGTGAGCGCGGCGTTCGCCACACCGATCTGCGTGAAGTAACTGGGCCAGGCTGGCGTCGGGACGACGACCTCGTCGCCGGGGTCGGCCACGGCCATGATGGCGAAGGCCAACCCCTGGATCGCTCCGGTCGTCACTGCGATCTCGGCGTCCGGATCCACGGTGACGCCGTGGTCGGCGTACTCGCGGGCGATCGCCGCCCGGAGTGGCTCGATACCGAAGTTGCTCGTGTAGTGTGTCTGTCCGTTCGAGGCGGCGTCCAGTGCGGCGTCGACGACGTGCGCGGGCGTGTCGAAGTCGGGGTCGCCGAAGGCGAGGTTCACGACGTCACCGCCGCGTTTCTCGGCACGGTCGACCATCGCGCGCATCGGGGTCGACTCGAGCGACCGGACGCGGTCGGAGAGCGTCTCTCGGAGGGGCGTTCGGTTCACAACCCTGGTGTCGATGGAACGGCCCATAGCTGTTGGGGACGCCCTCGCTATCGGACGGGGGTGCGGAGAAAACCGGTGTCGCTCACTCGCCCAGAACGTTCTGGAGCGCGTCGGACTGTTTCATCCGACCCCAGATGAAGAGGACCGCGATGAACGGCCACAGTGGGAGGAGTACGAGCGCGATTCCCGCCGCGATGATGATCCCGAACGCCGACATCTCGGGTGGGTTGTGCCACGGGGTCGGCTGGGTGACTGAGTCGGTCATACCTGGTCCTTTGGAGCCATCCCTCTAATCCGTGACGGTTGTGGTCGGCCGGTTCGATCACGGTCTCGGCATCGCCTCCCGGCCCTCATAGGCGGTTCCGCGATCACTGGAACATCCCGGGCTGACCGGCATCCGTTCGGCCACCCTGTTGTTCCTCGACCATCTGCTGGTACTGCTGGGCGATCTGGGACATCCGCTT
>JBNJDE010000141.1:0-4549 GCA_051744605.1 Halobacteriota archaeon | reverse complement strand
CCTCCCGCGGCGTCGCTGGGAGGGAACAACCTAAACTCCAGGGGGACGTACTACTCGACAATCGCCCACGATGAAGCTCGCACTCCCAACAGATCTCGAGATACTGGAGGCTCTAATGGACGGGAAACGAAATACCGCCGCCAACCTCTCGTACGAACTCGAGAAAGACCGCTCGTACATCAACACCCGGCTCCCCGTCCTGGCCGATTACGGGCTGCTGGAGCGGGTAGGGCCGGCCCCCAACAGTGGCCTCTACGAGATCACCGAGAAGGGAACGGTCGTCGCGGAACACGGCGACAAATACGAGCACGGGGACGTCGACTTCGATTCGTTCGTCGAGGACCGACTCGACGACCGAAGCGAGACGTGAGCTATCGGCCGTCGTCGGTCCGGGACTCTTTGACGATCTTTCCCTCGGCGCGGTGGAGCGTTTCGCTGCACGTTGATTTCGCGAGGCCGACGTCCGCCGCGAGTTCGGTCAGCGTACACTCGCGCGGGGTATCGTAGTAGCCCAGTTCGATGGCGCGGTCGACGAGCGATTCCTGGCGCTCGGTGAGTAACTGCTCGGTCTGGAGGTGATAGCGTATCTCCTCGACCGTGAACTGGATCCCGAAGGCGTCGAGCTGGTCGCCGAGTTCGGAGAGCCGGTCCTGTGAGGTGGTGACGTCCCACACCGCTTTCCCGTCCACGATGTCGAAGGGCATCTCGAGCGGGATGCCAGAGCTCATGATGGGGAACAACAACAGCGGGTCGGTCGTCTCGAACTGGACGAGTGCGGTGTCTTCGTGACGCTTGAGGAGGTTCAGTCGTTCCACTTCGGGGGTATCCGTTACGGCCTGGACGACGGCGGGCAGTGTCGGTGCGGTGATTTCGACGAGCCCGACGCCCGAGTCCTCGCCGGGGATCGCCGAGAGGATACGGAATCTCGCCTCGGGATACTCACGGGAGATGGCACCGATCCAGACGGTCTCGGGGACGGTGATGGTGAGCGTGGCGCGAGGCATCGAGCGTACCGAATATATTCGGGGAACGGGTTTGAGTGTTCCGAGACCGTGGGGGTGGGAGGTATCGTTCCGGGCCGGTTCGACGCCGGGGGCGAACGTATTCGGAGATGGGTCCATCTTACGGGATTGCGTGGTCGACGTATGGCACGAGTGCGCGGGTCACGGACCTTCCCGGTTCCTCCAGCGGAACTTAGCGGGCTCATCGAGCGCGACGTCGAGTCGTTCGTCGCTGCCAGCGGTGTCGATTCGGTTTCGAGGACCGGCGACCGCATCGCGCTCGCCAATCGCCTCGGTCTGGCGTCCATCGAGTTGGTCGTTCGGATCGACACGGCGGCGGACGCGGTCCTCGCGTTCGACGCAGTCGACGGGTTGTTCTAACGGATGCGGACGGAGTACACCGTCGAGGCGACCGACTCCGGATCGCGGCTCGTCGCCTGGACGGCGTTCACGCTCGGGGGCGTCATCGGCACGGCGCTGGACGAGACGCTCGTCTCGATGCAGCGCAACCGCGAGTTCGAAGAACAGTTCGATTACCTCGAAACGCTGCTCGACGCCGAGGCGGTCGGCCCCTAGCGATCGGGGACCTGGTTCAGCATGTGATCGCCGGCCATTTCGGTACCGCCCGAGCGTTCGACGAGTGAGTCGACGTCCTCGCCGCGAGCGCCCAGCGAGCGCGCGGCCGTCTGCTTGACGATGTCCACCTCGTCTTCGTCCTCGAGGACCGCCTTCAGGGCCGTTTCGACAATCGGATCGTCGTCGAACGTGCCCAGGAGTTTCGTCGCCCACTCGCGCACGCGGTCGTCCGAGTCGTCTACCGCTGCGACGAGGTCGTCGCGGGCATCGTCACCGCGGATCCGCGTGAGCGAGATGAGTGCGTTCCGACGCACACCGACGGCTTCGTCGTCGAGCAATCGTTCGAAGGTGTCCTCGTGGGCCGCCCGATCCAGTCTGTCGAGGGCGACGGCGGCCTCCGCGCGAACCCACTGGTCCTCGTCCGATTCGAGGAGGTCGCTGGCGACTGCTGGGTCGCCGTCCTGCTTCGCGACGGCCTCGATGGCGAACTGCCGGACTTCGTCGTCCGGGTCGGTCCGGGCAAGCGCCTCCAGCTGGCGGACGACGACGGGTGGACAGTCCCGTTCGGCGAGCGCGAGGGTCGCTCGACGGCGCGTCGGCGCGTCTGCGGCGGTGAGTTGCGCCTGGAGGTCGTCGATGGAGTCGTCCTCGACGGGCGTCACGTCCGCCGCCGAGTAGTCCTCCTTTCGTGCCGTCCCGAGGGTGATGTCGCGGACTTCTTCGACGCCGTCCGCGCCCTTCGCCGCTCGTCGTTTATGTTGGGTGTCGTCAGTCATGGGTCCGTCCGAGTTCGGAGGAGTAGTGCGAGTCCGAGGAGCAATGCGAGCCCGCGCGGAACCGTCGCGGGGACGCCAGCCGTCAGGAGCAACAGTCCCGCCAGGGCCGTTTCGATGGTGCTTCGCTCGATGCCGGTGGCAACGAGGGTAGTTCCACCGACCGCGGCGACGGTGAGGACCGGTAGCGAGACGCCGACGATGGCTCCCCCGACGAGACTCGTTGCGCCGGTAACGAACGGTGCAGAGAGGCCGAAGCCTGCCACGGCGGCCCCCGCGAGTGCGCCGACGAAGACCGAGCGGTAACTCCACTCGACGAACACCGGCGCAGCGGCGATGGCGAGCAGCGTCGTGACGGATCCGAGCCGTCTGGTGGTCGCGGGTTCTAAACCGAGACTGCCGGCCATCGAGAGCGCGACGCCGGCGACGAAGACGACACCGACCAGCGTCTCGGCGACCTCGTCGGGGGAGAACGGTCGGCGGGCACGAGCGACGACCAGCAGCCCGGTGGTCACCACGAGGACGACTGACGCCGGGAGGGTGGCTGGTCGAGCGACCGCGCTCAGGAGGCCGAAGACGCCAGCGAAGGCAAGCGCGACCCGTCGGAGGTCGTCGTCCGTGGTGACGCTGACGAGGACCGCTGCAACGGCCGGCCCCACTACCGCCAGCGTCGCGATCGGGTCGTACAGCGTGCTATACGGGAGTCGGGGCGCGGACGGCGCGTTGATACCGACCCGGACGAGGAGGATCGCTGCCGTCGGCAACAGGGCGAGCAGTCCCGCGAGCCGCAGTCCCCGCTCGGGGTCCGTCCCGAGGATAGTCTCCGTGGGAGGGGCGGATACTCTGACGCGGGTCGGTGCGTTCGTCACGCCTGGGACACCCCCACGTCGAGTCGTGAGTCCAGGTCGGCCAGGTCCGCCGCGACGAAGGCGTTCGCGAACTCGACGAGGTCGTCGTAGATGCCGGTCTCGACCTCGTCGGCCATGGCCTCGTCGATTGCCTCCACGAGTGGGCCGAGGTGCCGGTCCAGGAAGTCACGGCGCGCGCGGCGGACCGCGTCGTCGCCCTCCATCGCCGCGAGCCGTGACAGGTAGCCGGCGAACTCCAGTTCGAGCTGAAGGTGGTCGTGGTGTTCCCGTCTGGACTCGTCGACCTCGACCCCGAAGTAGTCGTACGCACGCGCCAGGTCGAGGTTGATCTCCTCCCATTGCCCCTCGCTTTCGTATTCGGATTCGTACAGTGCCACCGGCGGATCGGGGTAGCCGATGGCAAAGATGTCGTTGAACCGTGCACACAGCAGTTCGTAGTCGTCCGCAGTGACGAGCGGGGGTGGCGCGACATCGAGGTCCGCGGCCTCTATTAGCCGGTCGATGTCGGCGGCCAGCGTCCCGTCCGCGAGCCCCTCGTACGTCGGCTCGGTGGGTTCTTCGAAGAGGCTGGCGAGCGTCCCGTAGACGGTGCCACGGGCTGCCGCGACTGGGTCGTCGATGGATGCCGGTGTGGTCGCTCGATCCTGGTCAGTCATGATTCTCTGGAACTCCTGACGGCCATTACCGTGACGACCAGCGCGACGGCGATAGCGATGCCGGCGATGGCCCACAGCAAGTACTGGTAGGACGGACCGGTGTCAGCGGGGCCGAACGGGTAGGTGAACCACTCGCTCACTGCGTGATGACCGGACCGTTCGCCGTTCGCCCCGTCCCAGACGGCGAAGGCGACGTCGACGTCGGAGCCGGTGTCGAGGGCGGCCCTGTTCTCATCGTCGACGGCCAGCGAGCGGTGCATCACTACGGTCCAGGTGCCGTCCTCGTGGACGGCCTCCGTCTCGACGGTGCTCTCGCTCATCTTCGTGATGGACCCCTGTCCACCGGCGAGCAGTTCTTCGGTCCCCTCGTCGGCGCTCCAGAACCAGACGTTGACGGGCGTTTCCTCGCTACCGAGCGCGATGTCGGGTTCCGATTCGGCGTCGACCGGGATCTGCATCGCGACACCGTCGGCGAAGGACTGGATTTCCTCGGCGCTGGTGTTCTCCGTCGCGTCGTTCCACTCCATCCGGACGTACAGCTCCGAGTCGGTCCGTGCCGCCTGGACGTCCACGGCGTCGGTGGCCACGCTACCGGCATTCGGGAGGCCAGAAGGCGCACTCGCCATCGGGACCTCGGTGCCTTCGGCGTCCTCCCACGTGTCCGCCGTGGGCGA
>JBNJDE010000140.1:0-4609 GCA_051744605.1 Halobacteriota archaeon | reverse complement strand
CGTCTGGCTCAGGTTCGAATCCGCACTGCCCAATTTTCTCTCACAAACGCGCCGAGCGTTACCATCGCTTGGCGCAGTCACTCCGAGAAAATGGGTGCGGATTTGAATCAGGGAGTGAAGTGGAGCGGAACGACCGTGGTTCAAAATCCGCACTGGCCCACTTTCTCCCACCGTTTGCTGCACCTCGCTCGCAAGCGCTCGCTCCTCCCCCTCAACTCAGATCCGCATCCCGGAACGACAGATACCCGACCACGAGTGGAACAACTGTCCAGAGCACCAGGATGACGGCCAACGCAGCAGGCTCGAGGTAGAACGGCGTCTCGCCAGCGAGGGCGAAGCCGAACCCGGGGCCACCAGCGCCCATCGAGAGGACCTCTCTCGCCAGTCCGTTGAACGCACCCGTCGGACTGAGGACGGTCAGGAAGAGATACCACGCCTCGAGACCGCCGGTGTTCCCGCTCCCGAACAACAACCTGGCGATCTCGGGAACGAGGTCCCAGAGCAGCGTCAACAGGAGGTACGCGCTGATACCGTAGGTCATCGCGCGCGACCGAGTGGCCGTCGTCGCCGAGATGCCGATACCGATACCGACGAAGGCGACGCCGAGGGCCGCAGAGAGCAGCGTCACGCCGGCGAAGGCGACCGGTGGGACGCTCCCATAGATGACGACGGCGACCACGGCGGCGAACGCGAAACCGACCACGATGCCGACGATGACGACCAGACTCCGCCCGAGGAACTTCCCGGCGAGGACCTCGCCACGGGTCGGCGGGAGGCCGAGCAGGATCTTGATGCTGCCCGACTCGCGTTCGCCGGCGATTGCGAGGGAGGCCGCTACCAGTGCCATGATCGGGACGAGGATTCCTGCGAACTGCGACGCACCGCCGATGGCCGCGTACACGTTCGGCTCGCCCGGCACGAACGCGGTGACGGCCATGGCGAGCGAGGTCATCACCGCGATGATGGCGACGATGCCCCAGAGCGTCCGCGAGCGGACCGCGTCCGCGAACTCCTTTCGGGCGATCACCAGGGTACTCATCGTGGTGGTGCCTCCACCGTCGTCTCGCCGCGGGTGTAAGCCTGGAACAGTTCCTCGAGGGACGCCTCGCTGGTCGAGAAATCCAGGATCGACGCCGGCGAGTCGCGGATGGCGTCGAGGACTCCGAGTTTGGTCTCCGGCATCCGACACGTCGCGGTGATAGTCCGCTCGCCGGTCGTCACCGCCGAGACGCCGTCGATCTCCTCCAGGGCGAGTGTCTCCGGTATCTCGTCGACGGTCACCGAGAGCGTCGAACCGGTGCCCAGGGCATCCCGGAGTCCATCGATGGTGTCCACGGCCACCAGTCGTCCGCGGTCCAGTATCGCCACCCGATCGCAGACGGCTTCGACCTGCGGCAGGATGTGACTGGAGAAGAAGACCGTCCCGCCGGCCGCCGCGGTCTCGCGGGCGATGTCGCGGACCATCCTGACGCCGTTCGGGTCGAGTCCGGAGGACGGTTCGTCGAGGACGAGCAGGGCGGGATCCCCGACCAGTGCGATGGCGAGGACGAGCCGCTGGGCCATCCCCGTCGAGTAACCGCCCACGGGACGCTCGGCGGCCGTCCGGTCCAGGCCGACCCGCTCGAGGAGGGCGTCGGGGTCGTCGTCGGCCCGCTTCAACTCGATGGCGTAGTCGAGGTGTTCGTACCCCGTGAGCCGGTCGTAGAGGCCGTAATCGTCGGGGAGGATGCCGACCCGCCGGTGGATGGCCTCGGTCTCGGACTGGGCGTCCATGCCGAGGACCGTCGCGGTCCCCGCCGTCGGTCTGACGTAGTCGAGGAGCATGTCGATGGTCGTCGACTTGCCCGCCCCGTTGGGGCCGAGGAAGCCGAAGATCTCGCCCTCGGCGACGGTCAGGTCGACGTCGTCGACCGCCAGGACGTCGGAACCGAAACGTTTGGTCAGGCCAGTCGTCTCGATGGCGGCCATCGGTCAGCCACCCCTCGAACTGTCGGCCATCCGGAGTCGGGCGACCGTCGCGAGGGCCGGGTATCCATGAACTCGGGGACGCATGGCCGTCACTTCGAGCGGAAATGTAATAATAGTATCAGATGTGTCGCGTGCTATCCCGCCGCGCTCTGCGGTCCCGGGGAGGGTCGACCCGACACCTAATTACGTCACCCCCTCCCAGCATCGACCATGCAGGCGGCGCTCGTCATTCTGGACGGCTGGGGGTTGGCTGACCACGACCGACGTAACGCCATCGAGGCCGCCGACACGCCGACGTTCGACCGCCTCCGGTCGACCGGCGCGTTCGGCACGCTGACGGCCTACGGCCGGACCGTCGGTCTCCCGGACGACCAGATGGGCAACAGCGAGGTGGGCCACCTCACCATCGGTGCGGGGCGGGTGGTCGAGCAGGCCTACACTCGCATCAACGACGCGATAGCGGCGGACGAACTCTGCAGCAACGACGCCATTGGCGGGGCGTTCGACGCGGCCGAGGCGTCTGGGGGTCGGGTCCATTTCATGGGCCTCGTCAGCGACGGCGGCGTCCACTCCGACCAGGAGCACCTCGGCGCGCTCATCGAGTGTGCCGCCGAGCGAGGACTCGAGGCGGTCACTCACGCCTTCACGGACGGCCGCGACACCAGTCCGACCGGCGGCGAATCTTCCCTCTCCGACCTCGAGGCCGTCGCGGACCGGCACGGGACCGGCCACGTCGCGACCGTCTCGGGGCGGTACTACGCGATGGACCGCGACGAGAACTGGGAACGCACGAAACTGGCCTACGACGCCATCGTGAATCGAGAGGCCGACCATCGGGCGGCGTCGGCTGTAGCGGCCGTGCGCGACTCGTACGATCGCGGCGACACCGACGAGTTCGTCGAACCGACCCTCGTCGACGACCGACCTGGGCTCGAAGACGGCGACGCCGTCTTCGTGTTCAACTTCCGGGCCGACAGGGTACGGCAACTGGTCCGGATGCTGGCGGACCGCAACCCGGTCTGGGACGTCGAGACGTCGCCGCCGGACGTCCACCTGGCGACGATGACGGAGTACGATCAGACGTACGACTTCCCCGTTGCGTTTCCACCCATCGAGCCGACGGATACCCTCGGATCGGTGCTCGCCGAGCACGGCCTCACGCAACTCCGCCTCGCCGAATCCGAGAAGTACCCCCACGTCACCTACTTCCTGAACGGGGGCCGAGAGGTCGAATTCGACGGCGAGATCCGCCGCATCGTCGAGAGTCCCGACGTTCCGACCTACGACCTGCAACCGGAGATGAGCGCCGAGGGGGTCACCGACACGGCCATCTCGATCATCGAGACGGAGGACCCCGACGTCATGGTCCTCAACTACGCCAACCCCGACATGGTCGGCCACACCGGGGATTACGCGGCCGCCATCGCGGCGGTGGAGGCGGTGGACGAGCAACTGGGACGACTCGTCGATACCCTTCAGCAGGCCGGCGCTCACGTGCTCGTCACCGCAGACCACGGTAACGCGGACGATATGGGGACCGCGGACGAGCCCCACACGGCCCACACGTTCAACCCCGTCCCTTGCATCTACGTCGCCCCCGACGGGACGGACGGCGGAACGCGGGTCCGGGACGGTGGCGAACTCAGCGACCTCGCACCCACGATGCTCACGCTCCTCGGCGTCCCGATCCCCGAGATCATGACCGGACAAACGCTGCTCGAGGGGTCCTCGGGCGACTAGTTCCGGTCGTCGAAGACGACCTCGCCGTCGACCACCGTCATCGCCACGTCGATGTCCGCGATGTCTTCGGGACGTTCCCACGGCGATTCCTCGAGCACGACGAAGTCCGCTCGCTTGCCGACCTCGATGGTCCCGAGTCGGTCCTCGTCGAATCCGGCATACGCGCTTCCGGCGGTGTACGCTCGCAGCGCCTCCGTGACCGAGACGCGCTGGTCCGCCGTCGGCGCCGTGACGGCCTGTTCGATCCCGTAGAGCGGGTCCAGGGGCATGCCGTCGCTGCCGAAGGCGAGGGGGACGTCCGCGGCCGCGAGCAGCCCCAGGGGATTCGAGCGCAGGCGTCGGTCGTCACCGAGTCGCTCCTCGTAGAGGCCGCCCTCGCGGGCCCAACCGTGGAAGTTCGGCTGGACGGAGGCGACGGCACCGGTCTCGGCGAGACGCGAGATGCCCGCCTCGTCGATCAGTTCGAGGTGCTCGATCCGGTGGCGGTTCGCCGAATCGTCCAGGTCTTCGAGGACGTCGAGGACCGCATCGATGGCCACGTCGCCGATGGCGTGTGCGGTCAACTGGCGATCGCCCTCGCTCACTCGCCTCGCGAGTTCGCGGAGTTCGGCCGGGGGGACGACCCAGGTCCCCGTCTCGTCGGGCGCGTCGGCGAACGGCTCGGAGACCTTCGCGGTCTGGCTGCCGATGCTTCCGTCGGTGAACGTCTTGATGGCGCCGACGCGGACGAACTCGCTTCCGTGATTCGGACGGAGGCCGAGTTCCTCGACCGCGTCGAGGTGGTCCGACCAGTAGTTGATTCGAACACGGAGGTCGAGGTCGCCTGCGGCGTCCAGATCCCGGTAGGCCCTCGGGGCGTGCGACTGGCGGACCATGTCGTGGACGCCGGTCACGCCCTTCG
>JBNJDE010000139.1:0-4653 GCA_051744605.1 Halobacteriota archaeon | reverse complement strand
AGTGGGCCAGTGCGGATTTGAACCGCAAACTTCCACCTTATCAGAGTGGCGCTCTACCTGATTGAGCTACTGGCCCGAACGCATCCACACGTTGCCCGCTGGTTCGTTTAAGCGTTTCCTTTCGACACTCCGTGTGGCCGCAGTCCGCGGATTTATCACCGAAGACGGGGCCAACCGGGGCCATCGAACACTGAACAGCGCGGGTCGTCTCGCGGGAGTACGGCACAGCGGCTCGCGGTCGGGATCGTGCCGTCTGTTCGCTCACGTCGAGTCGTCCTCGAACTCGACCTCGTACGCGTCGGACCCCAGGTCGACCGTCTCGTCGGTCCCGTTCGCGTCACCGGCACCGCCGCCGGTCCCAGGGCGTGGGCCCGGACCGGGACCCGGACCACCTGATTGCTGCATCCCGCCCGTCGACCAGCCGGACTCGTCACCGCCGGGGAAACCGAAGGTGTAGACCTTGCCCGTGGCGAATCCACCGGTCTGGCGTTCGAGCAGCGGGACGATCACGAAGCGTTTGAGCCCCATCCGGATCGGGATGCGCGTGACTGGCAGGGCGAGGAGGAAGCCGAGAGCGTCGGTGACCAGTCCCGGCGTCAGGAGGAAGGCACCGGCGGCGATGAGCATCCCGCCGTCGACGACCTCGTTCGTCGGGATGTCGCCGCGGGCAGCCGAACGCTGCATCTTCTGCAGGGTGTGTCGGCCCTCGGCCCGGACGAAGAGCATCCCGAGCAGGGCGGTCAGGACCACCAACGCGACCGTCGGCACGGCGCCGATGTAGCTCGCGACGACCACGAGCAAGAACGCGTCGGCGAGCGGCACCAGCAGGAGGGCCGCGAAGAGCAACCGCAGCATCGGCCGAACGTAGCGGCTGGGTGCATATATCCCTTCGGCTCGGCTTCGATACGTTTTCCCCGAGTCGAACCGAGTGGGCCGGTATGGACGACGCCGCGGACGCCATGAAGGTCGAGTGGCGGGAGTGGGGCCAGGCCGCCTTCGACCGGGCACAGGACACCGAACAGCCGATACTGCTCTCCATCTCCGCACGGTGGTGTGGCTGGTGCCAGACCATGGACGCGACGACCTACGCCGAACCGCGCATCGCGGCCATCATCAACCACGACTTCGTGCCGATCCGGGTCGACGCGGACCGGCATCCGCGAGTCCGGGATCGTTACAACGCCGGCGGATTCCCCTCGACGGTGCTGTTGACACCCACCGGAAAACTCCTCGCGGCGGCCGGATATCTCAAGCCGGAGCAGATGCGGCGGATCCTCGAACGCGCCGGCGAGGAGTGGAAGAAGAGCGGCGAGAAGGCAGGGCGAATGCCGCACACCCTCCAGGACACGGAACCGCCATCCGGCGTCCTGACCGACGACATCGAGCGCTACATCAACGGCCAGGTCGACGCGCAGTTCGACGCCGCACACGCCGGCTGGGGGACCGAGGAGAAATTCCCGCTCCCCGCCACCGTCGAGTTCGCGTTGACCCGGCAACCGACGAAGGCGACCCGGACCCTCGACGCCATCCGAACCCACCTCTTCGACGAGCCCGACGGAGGCTTCTTTCGGCACGCCGGCGCGAACGACTGGTCGGATCCTACCCGCGAGAAGCTACTCGACGTCAACGCGGGACTGCTCCGAGCCTTCGCCAACGGCTATCTGACGACCGGTGACGACGAATACCGACGCACGGCGGCCCGAACAGTCGAGTACCTCGTGGATACCCTGTGGACCGGCGACGGGTTCGCCAATAGCCAACAGCCTGGCGAGTACTTCGAGTTGCCGGCGGCGGAGCGCGAGGAAACGGAGGCCCCACCCATCGACGCGACGACGTACAGCGGCCCGAATGCCAGAACCGCGGCGGGGCTACTTCGATACGTGGCCTATACCGACGACGAGATGGCGAGGCGGTACGCCGAGGCGACACTGTCGCTCCTCGAGACGGACAGGATCGACGACGGCGTCGTGGCCCACTGCGATGCGGACGGCGAGGCTGGGCTGTTGACGGCCCAGGCACCGACACTGCGCGCGTTCGTGACCGCCGGACAGGTGCTCGGTACCGGATACGTCGAGACCGCGACGGAGATAGCCGACGCCACCGTCGACCGACTCCAGACCGAGAGCGGCGCGTTCAGGGACGGCCCCGAAGCGGGGCCAGGCCTCCTCGACGTACCGCTGTATGCCATCGACGACAACGCGCGGATGGCGAACGCGCTCGTCGACCTCCACCACCTGACCGGCGAGGACCGCTATCACGAGGCGGCCATCGACGCCTGCGAGGCGTTCGCCGGGGCGGCCGAAGGGATGGGACCGCAGGTCGCCAGGTACGGAACGGCGGTCTCACGTCTCCGTCGCCGACCGCTGGTCATCGCCGTCGGGACCGAACCCGGATCCGACCTCCACCGGGCGGCCCTCCGCATGGCGGATCACGAGAAGGTCGTCGTGCCCGACTCCACCGCCGTTGAGACCGGACATGCTGCACTGTTGACCGACGACGGGAGCCGAGGTGACGCGACGGATCCGGCGGCGTTGGCCGGTCTCGTCGACGAATACGACCGATCGGCATAAACTCTCGAAGCGTTTTTAGTGGTTCTGGGAGAAGAACCGTTCGATGGCCGACCTCAAAGATCTGGGACTCTCCGAGTACGAGGCGAACGCGTACCGGGCACTGCTGGAGACCGGTCCGGCAACCGCAAAGGAGTTGTCCGAGGCGAGCGGCGTCCCCATGGGACGTATCTACGACGTCCTCGGGAGCATCGAATCACAGCATCTCGTTCGAAGCCAGGCAGCGAGTCGGCCGAAGAAGTACGTCGCCGTGGAACCAGACACCGCCCTCGACAGACTCCTCGAGGATCGCAGACGAGAACTCGAGGAGAAGGCCGACCAGTACGAGGCCATCGTGGGCGAACTCACGAGCGACCTCGAGAATCCCGCCGATCCGGAAGATGGCTTCTGGACGGGCGCTATCGGCCCGGAGAACTCACTGGAGTTGCTTCTCGAACGGATCGATGCGGCCGAGGACGAACTGCGAATCATCACCGGCACCCCCTCGTCGAGTTTCGAGGTCGGGGAGGTCGGTGGGCAGGTCATCGACCACCTGGAAGCAGCCCTCGAGAGCGGCGTCGGGGTGTCGATGCTCATCGACCTCCAGTTGAACCGGCAACTGCCCGCCGACATCACCGAGCGGTACGCGAGCGCCATCGTCGGCTACGAGAACTTCGAGGTCCGGGTGGCATCGACCATCGACGGCAACATCACCATCGTCGACGACCGTGAGGTCTGTCTCGAGGTGCTGAACCCGGTGGACCCGGACGAGTCGTTCGCCCTCATCAACCTCAAGGACGCGGGATTCACGGCCGAGGTCACGGACGAATTCGAACCCATCTGGCGGGACGCCGAGCGACTCTAGCGACGGTTCAATTCGTCCCGCAACTCCGCCATCGTCGCGATGCGCTCGGCGTGGGCGTTGTGCTGGTGGATCGATTCGTCGTTCGACTGGCGCATCGTGACGACGGCGTCGTCGGGAAGGTGGGCACATTCCTCGACGACCTGTTCGGCCATCGCTCTGACGCAGTCCTCCACGAATCGGGCGTTCGCGTGGGCCCGATACGTCATCGCGTCCTCGTCCGGCCGCTTCGCGAGGTTGTAGATGCGAGCGCTCATGCTATCCCGCGCAACGTCTGCCAGATCGAGGATGTCGACGTCCGGATCGCCGGCGGTCTCGACGGTAAGCGTGGCGTGTCCTCGCTGTGAGTGGCCTGCCTGCGGGACCTCCTGTAAGAACTCGGTGACCGACCGTTCGTCGACGCCGAGGTCGGCCAGTTTCTCCTTGGCGGTCTCCTCCATCATCCCCTGCGAACAGGGACAGACGGTCATGCCATCCACCCGGGCACCGATCTCCTCACGCGTCGGTTCGTCCGCTTTCGCCGTCGCTGACGCGAGAATATCGATGGTACTCTGGGTTGGTCGATCGGTCGCCGGTGTCCGGTCTTTGACCGCGAACTCGGCCTCCATCGAGACCGTGGCCGTGGAGGTGTAGTCGTGTTTCTCCAGGAGGCGTTCGGCGGTATCACCGACCATCTCCTCGACACGGTAGACCGGATCGCTCACGGCGGCCTCGAGAACCTCGTCGATCGCCTCCATGTTCCGGCTCATGTCGAGTCCCTTGCGCTCTCTCGGGAGGTCGACGGTGACCGCGAACTCGGCCATCAATACGTACGGTCGCGAATCCTCGCGGGCGACCTTGACGAGTTTCTCGACACCCGTCACGCCGACCTGACCGAGACCGATCCTGACATCCGGCGCTGTTGCCTGGACGTCCGGTAGCTGGTGACTCATTGTCGGGGTTTGGACTGGTTCGCCAGTAACCCTTTCCCTTGCGGCCACCCGGGCCGCCACGTCACTCGAGTTTGTTCAGCGCCTGGAAGAAGTCCGAGACGGGGCCCGCCACCCTGGCGGGTTCTTCGGCGGCACGGAGTGTGACCGTCGTGGGCACGTCGAGGCGCCGGTGGTTCGAGCCGTCCGAGGAGATGACGACCGAACCGCCCCGCTGGACGTGGATGGCAATCTCCTGCTCCGATGGGACCACGATCGGGGGCATCGACCCCAGACCGACCATGTCCGTCACCACGAGGGCGTCGACGCGGGGGTG
>JBNJDE010000138.1:0-4677 GCA_051744605.1 Halobacteriota archaeon | reverse complement strand
CGAACTGACGGTATTTGAACCCGCGACAACTTGGTCCGGAACCAAGCACGCTCTCCACTGAGCTACGGGCCCTCATCTCCCCTTCCACGGCGGACGCGTGTAACCGTTCCAACTGAGGGGCAGGAAGACGCTTTCGAACGGGTCGCCGGGGGACAGCCACCACGTGGGTTCCAGTCGAGCCCACGACGCCGAGACCGCACCAGCGACAGCGACAATGGCCGAGTCGCCAGTCCTAGAGACGGCCACGAAACTGAGGGCAGGGTACTATGTACGGCCCCGACATGTGTCATGGTAGAATGTTATCGTTTACCGATTCGGCGGAGGCACGAACCCTCGCCGACCGCGCCCGTCGACTGATGGACGAGGTCGTCATCCCGGCCGAACGCGAGCTCTCGGGTGGCACGACGGTCTCGGAGGGGACGGTCCGAGAACTCCGCGAGGCGGCCCGCGAGTACGAAGTCTACGCCCCGCAGATCGGGACCGAACACGGCGGGATGGGCTACGACTTCCGCGACGTCCTCCCGACCTTCGAACAGGCCGGGCGGAGCGCGCTGGGGCCGATGGCGATGCGCGTCGACGCCCCCGACGAGGGGAACATGCACCTCCTCGAGATGCACGGCACGGAGCTGCAAAAAGAGCAGTACCTCGAACCGCTCGTCGAGGGACGGATGAAATCCGGCTTCGCCATGACCGAGCCGATGCAGGGCGGGGGGTCGGATCCGAAGATGTTGCAGACGACGGCCGAACGCGACGGTGACGACTGGATCATCGACGGCCACAAGTGGTGGACCACGCAGGGCATCGACGCGGACGTTCTCCTCGTCTTCGCGCGCTCCGACCACGACGCCCACCCCTACGAGGGGAGTTCGGTCTTCCTCGTCCCGGCGGACGCGCCGGGCGTCGAGATCGTCCGGAACATCCCGCACATGGGCGGGGAGACCACCGGGAAGGGTCACGCAGAGGTCGTCTTCGACGAGGTCCGCGTCCCGGACGAACATCTCCTCGGTGAGGAGGGCGAGGGCTTCGCACACGTCCAGGAGCGACTCGGCCCGGCGCGGTTGACCCACTGCATGCGCTTTTCGGGCATGGGCGAACGCGCACTCTCCATCGCGAAGGCCTACCTCTCCGAGCGCGAGGGCTTCGGGGGACCGCTCTCGGAGCGACAGAGCCCCCGCTTCGAGATCGCGGAGATGGAGACGAAACTGCAGGCCGCCCGCGCCCTCAACCGACAGGCCGCCGCCGAGATCGCCGCCGGCGAGGAGGCCCGCGTCGCCGTCTCGATGAGCAAGGTGTTCACCGCGAACGTCGTGCAGGACGTGGTCGACACGGCCGTCCAGTACACCGGGGGGAACGGCATCGCGAAGGACCTGCCGCTCGCGGAGTTCTACCAGAACGTCCGCCAGTTCAGGATCATCGACGGGGCGGACGAGGTCCACAAGCGAACCATCGCCCGGGAAGCGTTCGCCGATGTCGACCCAACCGAACTCGAACAGATCACCCGGTTCGGCGACCCCTAGCCCTACGAGCCCTCGAACTCGGGGTCCCGATCCTCGCTGAACGCGGCCGCACCCGTCACGAAGTCGTCGGTGGTCAGCAGCAGGCTGAACGCCTGACTCTCCATCTCGAGGCCGGCATCGAGGTTCTCGTCGGCGCCCTCGTTCATCACGCGCTTGGCCCGCCGCAACGCGATCGGCGGGCCAGACAGGAGGTCGTCGACGTACTCATCGACGACGCCCTCGAACGCCTCGGGGGCGACCGCCCGATTGATCAGGCCCCAGTCGGCGGCCCGCTCCGCGTCGATCTGCGTGCCGCGGAAGACGAGTTCCTTCGCACGGCCCTCGCCCAGTATCCGCATCGCTCGTTGTGTCCCGCCCCCACCGGGGAGCAATCCGAGATCGATCTCCGGGAAGCCGAAGGTCGAGTCGTCGGTCGCGACGCGCAAGTCACACGCGAGCGCGAGTTCCAGCCCGCCACCCAGACAGTAGCCGTCGATGGCCGCGACCGTCGGTGCGGGGAACGCGTCGACGGCGGTGAAGACCTCGGTGGGCTCGGCGTACGTCGCCGGCTGGATGTCGCCGAAGCCGGTGATGTCCGCCCCCGCACAGAACGCCCGGTCGCCCGCACCCCGGAAGACCACCGCCCGGACCGCGTCCTCGTCGACGCTCTCCAGGAGGTCGACGATACTCTCGGTCATCGCGTCGTTGAGGGCGTTGAGCCGTTCCGGCCGGTCGAGTTCGATCTCCAGCAGGCCGTCGTCGGACAGTTGGTAGTCGATCGCCTGGTACTCGCCGGGCCCGTCCGCCGAGGACCCGTAGTCGTAGAATCCCCGGCCGGCCGTCGTCCCGGTGTGTCCCGACTGGACGAGACCGACGAGGTACGGGGCGGGTTCGAACCGCTCCTCCCCGGTCTCCTCGTGGAGTGTCTGGAGTTTCTCGAGGATCGTCTCGAGGCCGATGTCGTCGCCGCGACGGCAGGGACCCTCGGGAAAGCCCGTCCCGAGTCGCATCCCGGTGTCGACGGCGTCGGGCGTCGCGACGCCGCCACCGACGAGTTTGGCCGCCTCGTTCACCATCCGTGCCTCGACCCGCAGGTGGTCGAAGTCACCGGCGTCGTCGACGGTGTAGTTCGCGCCGTCGCCGCCCTCGTACTCGTAGTAGCCACGCCCCGTCTTCCGGCCGAGATCCCCGGCGTCGACCTTCTCCTGTACGATCGGTGCGATTGGCCTCCCGGCCTCGTTGCGGACGTGATAGCCCACGTCGATACCGGTCAGGTCGCTCAGTTCGAAGGGGCCCATCGGATACCCCCGCTCGTGGACCATCGTCGCGTCGGCCTCCCGTATCGTCGCCGCCCCGTCCGAGACCATCCAGGCGGGTTCGTCGACGTAGGGGCCGAGGACGCTGTTGACGACGAATCCGTTGACGTCCTTGCGGACGTAGATGGGGGTCTTGCCCATGGCCTCGACGAGGTCGTAGGTCGTCTCGGCGGTCTCGTCGGCGGTCTCCGCCCCGTAGATGACCTCGACGAGGTCCATCTTCACCGGTGGGTTGAAAAAGTGCATGCCGACGACGCGCTCGGGCCGGTCGGTCGCCGCGGCGATCTGCGTGATCGAGATGGAGGAGGTGTTCGTCGCGAGGATGGCCTCGTCGTCGGTCAACTCGTCGAGGTCGGCGAAGATGTCGCGTTTCACGTCGAGTCGCTCCGGTGCCGCCTCGACAACCACGTCGGCATCCGTCACGGCGGCCGCCAGGTCGGTCGTCGTCTCGATGCGGGCCATGACCGTCGCTGGATCCTCCTCGACGATTCCCTTCTCCGCCAGTTTCTCGACGGACCACTCGATGTCCTCGTAGCCGTCGTCGACGAGGTCCCGTTCGATGTCGCGCATGACGACGTCGTACCCCGTCAGGGCCGCGACCTCGGCGATGCCGTGTCCCATGTTTCCCGCCCCGAGAACCGCGATCCGTTCGACGTCCGCGAGCTCGACAACCATGGCCGAACTCCCGCCCGGGTCCATAATTAATCTTCGTGATATCGGGGCGGCGGGCGACGATCGACGCCTACAGCGGGTCCTCGCCGTCCCGAATCGCCAGCGCCCGCTCGGCCAGGGCGGGGACCCGCGATTCCATCTCCGGGTAGAGCGCGTCGTCGGCGTTCCCCTCGAGGTGGCGCCGGTAGAACATCTCGCCGAGCCCCGCCAACTTGTACACCGCGAGCACGCGATAGAACCGTTCGTGTTCGAACGTGAGGCCGGTCTGCGCCTCCCACCGTTCGACGAGGTCGCGGCGGGACGGATACCCCTCGGTCGCGGTGAACGCGGGGGCGTGAACGGCGTCCCGAACCGTCGGTTCTGGATCGTCCCGCCAGTACGCCAGCAGCCATCCGAGGTCGGCCCGCGGGTCGCCGAGCGTCGCCATCTCCCAGTCGAAGATGGCGGCGACGGACGGGGGCGTCCCGGGAGCGTAGAGCACGTTGTCCAGTTTGTAGTCCCCGTGAACGAGCGATCGCGGGTGGTCGGTCGGGGCGTTCTCGGCGAGCCACGAACCGACCTCCTCGAGTTCGGGGATCGCCCGGACCGCCTCGGTCCGCTCGAACGCCCAGGCTAACTGTCGCTGCCAGCGCTCGACCTGGCGTGCCGTGTAGCCCTCGGGCCGGCCGAAATCCGCCAGGCCGACCGCATCGTACTCCACCGCGTGGATGCTCGCGAGCGTGTCCACGAGGGTCTCGCCCACCTGCTCGCGCATCGTCGGCGTGGCGTACCGCGCCGGTTCGCCGTCGCGGAGGACGTCGCCATCGACGCGCTCCATCACGTAGAACTCGCTGCCGATGATGGACTCGTCCTCGCAGGCGAGGACGGTCGGGGGTACCGGGACGGGCGTCTCCTGGAGCGCGTCCATGACCCGATACTCCCTGAGTACCTGGTGGGCAGTGTCGGCGGTCTCCCCCGGCGGGGGTCGTCGGACGACGAGGTCCCGCTCGCCCCACGTCACGAACAACGTCTCGTTGGAGTGGCCCTCGTCGTGCCGGTCGACGGCGAAGGTCTCTGCCGAGCCGAGTTCCGCGGCCAGATACGACGACAGCGACTCCTCGTCGACCAGCCGTTCGAAGTACTCCTCGCGTCTCGTTGTCATGTGCCACCCTCGACGGCCCACCCAGGAATAGATTTCGGCCAGGTCGTGCCGA
>JBNJDE010000137.1:0-4808 GCA_051744605.1 Halobacteriota archaeon | reverse complement strand
TATCGGCGGATCCGACGCTGCATCTCCTGGGTGCGTTCGGCGTCGAACTGGCGGCCATCTGGTTGGCCGTGTTCACCCTCTGTACCCTCAGCGGAACCCGGCTGCGAACGTACGTCCGTCCGCGTGCTACCCTGGGCGCCGCCTACGCGACCGCCGTGCTCTTCCTGCCGGCGCCGACGGTGGATGGCTCGTACCTGTTCGTCTTCAGCGTCCTCGCCGTGGGCATCGTCGGCGTGGTGCCCATCCGTCGACGGCTCCCCAGTGGCCTGACCGCCGTGACGACGGGACTCGCCGGCGTGACGGTCGCGGGGTTGGCGTACCTCCTCGCGTACGTGGTGCTCGATGCGGCCCCACTCCTCGCTCAGGCAAGCCAAGCTTTCTAAACGCATAGCGCCTACGCCTCGTCATGGCTCGGAGTGGGCAGTTGGACGCCCTCCTGGAGGACCGACGGGTCAACGCCGGTATCGGCTGGACCCTGCTCGCGTTCGTCGCCGTCGCCACCCTCGAGAGCGTCGTCGACGCCGACTGGGTCTGGGTGGTCATCTCGGCGTTCGTCGTCGTCCTCGCCGCGCTGCCGGCGGTCATCTACCGGAACGCACGCGTGATGGTCCCCTGGGAGGTACTGTTGCTGGCGACGCTCCCGATGCTCGCCAGGAGTCTCGCCGGCCCGGGGACGCTGGGGCAGGTCGCAGCCTACCTCTCCGTCGCGGCCGTGGCACTCATCATCGCCGTGGAACTCGACGTGTTCACGGCGGTTCGGATGACTACCTCCTTTGCGGTCGTCTTCGTGGTCATCGCGACCATGGCGACCGCCGGTAGCTGGGCCGTCGTCCAGTGGCTCTCCGATATCTATCTCGGAACCACCTTCATCTATCCGACCCCGCCACCGGTGAGTCCGACCGTCGACGAGGCCGCACTGGAATCACTGATGTGGGATTTCGTCGCGGCCACGGCGGCTGGCCTCCTTGGTGGCCTCGTCTTCGCGCTCTACTTCAGGGAGCGCTCGGACACCAGGTTGGACCCGCTCGGCGCGAGCGGCGAGGGGGAGTGATGCGGTTTCGCGACCGCATCGGTCTCACCGAATCCCACCAGCGACTCGCGAACCGTTCGATGCGGGCCTCGCTGTTCGGCTTCGTCCTCCTCGGCATCGTCGATCTCCGACTGGGCGTGATCGTCAACGCGGGCATCGCGTTGCTCGTCACCCGGTTGCCGTCGATCCTCGAGCGCGAGTACGACATCCCGTTGGACCCCGGACTGACCCTCTGGATCACGGCGGCCGTCTTCCTCCACGCACTCGGGACGGTCGGACTCCCCGGGATGGACCAGAATGTCTACGCCAGTATCTGGTGGTGGGACAACCTCACACACGTGGTGTCCGCTTCGCTCGTCGCCGGCGCCGGGTACGCGACCGCCCGTGCCCTCGACGCCCACGTCGAGGACCTCGATTTCCCGCCCAGATTCCTCTTCGCGTTCATCCTGTTGTTGACCCTCGCCTTCGGGGTGCTCTGGGAGATCGTCGAATTCGGATTGGCGGAACTCGCCGACGTGCTCGGGACGGAGGCCGTGCTCACCCAGTACGGCGTCGCCGACACGATGCAGGATCTGCTCTTCGACGCCGTCGGTGCGGTCGTCGTGGCACTCTGGGGATTCACCCGCCTCACCGACGTCTCCGAGGCGATCCGTCGTGGGCTGGAGAACCGTGGGTAATTTTATCAGGGTAACGGTCGAAACCAGTTGTATGGTCTTCAAGAAGATCGTCCTTCGAGGAACGTCCAGCGATAGTTTCGAAGCCGCGACCAACGAGGCGCTCGACCGCGCAGAACAGACTCTTGATAAGGTGAAGTGGGCTGAGGTCCTCGACCAGGGCGTCGAACTCGCCGGCGGCAACCGAGAGTACCAGGTAGAACTCGAGGTCGCCTTCGAACTCGAATCGCCAGAATAACCCGTCACTCGAAGCGCGTCTCGACCGAATCCGCGTGGGCCTCCAGCCCCTCGGCCGTCGCGAGCGTAGTGATCGTCTCCCGAAGGTCGGCCAGCCCCGATTCGTCGAGTCGCTGGACCGTCGTCTCCCTGAGGAAGGTGTCCACCGAGAGACCGCCGGTCACCTTCGCCGTCCCGCTGGTCGGGAGGACGTGGTTGGTCCCCGTCGCGTAGTCGCCCGCCGCCACCGGCGTGTAGGGCCCGAGGAACACGCTGCCCGCACTGTCGATACGGTCGAGTAGCGCTTCGTCGTCCCGAGCCTGGATGGAGAGGTGTTCGGCCGCGTACTCCTCGGCGAAGAGAACGGCCTCGCTCATCGACCGGGCGACGAACAGCCCTGAGGCGTCGTGGGCGAGTGCCTCGCCGATGACCGCGGAGCGGTCGCGCTCTTCGAGACGTTCGTCGACCGCATCGCTGACCGCCCGGGCCGTCGCCTCGTCGTCGGTGACGACGACGACGCTCGCGTTCGGGTCGTGTTCGGCCTGCGCCAGGACGTCGGCCGCGACGTACGCCGGGTCGGCGGTCTCGTCGGCGACGACCAGCAACTCGCTCGGCCCGGCGAGGAAGTCTATCTCGACGTCACCACGGACCTCGGCCTTCGCCGCCGTCACCCATCGGTTCCCCGGGCCGACGACCTGCTGGACGCGGGTCACCGTCTCGGTACCGTACGCCAGCGCGGCGACCGCCTGGGCACCGCCGACGCTGTAGACCGCGTCGGCCCCGGCGACGTGGATGGCCGCGAGCGTGGCCGGGTCGATCTGTTCGGCCGGCGGCGTGGCGACGGCGACGTGCTCGACGCCGGCCACCTTCGCCGGGATGACGCCCATCAACGCGCTCGAGGGGTACGCCGCGGTCCCACCCGGAGCGTACACGCCGACGCGTTCGAGTGGGCGGAAGCGGCGGCCGAGTTCCCGGCCGCCGAAGTCGTCCCGCCAGTCGGTGGGCACCTGCTGTTCGTGGAATTCGCGGATGTTCGCCGCGGCCGCCTCGATTGCCGCCAGGACGTCCGGGTCGACCGCCGCGGCGGCGCGTTCGACCTGATCGGTGATGTCGATGTTCCCGACCTCGACGTCGTCGAAGTCGCTCGAGAAGGCCCGGATGGCGGCGTCGCCCTCCTCGCGAACGCGGTCGACGATGTCGCGGACCTGCGAACGCACGGCGTCCACGCCGGCGTCGCGCTCGAAGAGTGCTCGGCGACGATCCGGCCCCAGGTCCTCGAGGGATTCCGGTTCCAGGGTCATGACTGGCGATTCGACCGGGAGGGCCATGTACGCACCGCTTCGAGGAGGAGCCCCGACCGCTCAGTCCGATCCCACCGGCTTCGTCACTTCGGTGATGACGACGTCCCAGTCGGGGTGCTCGGACCCGTTCCGGCACGTCCAGCCGCCGGGAACGTCGACCCCGGCAGCGTGTGCATCCCGGAGCAGGGCTTTCAGTTCCGCGTTGAACGCCTCGGCCGACTCGACGTCCGTCGTCGTATCGTTCATTAGCTGGATACCGCCATGCGATCCTCTTCGGTCGTTGCACGTGGCCGTTCGCCGATCTGCAACCGCCCCCGGCTGTCGACCGTGACGGTGTGTCCCTCGTAGTCGAAAGAAATCTGGAGAGTCGGCGTCTGCCCGTCGTGGTCGGCGGTGATCGCGTCGAGGGCGTCGGTGTCGATGCTCTCGTGAAGCGGGGCGAGGTCGGTCGTCTCCACCCCCGATACCCGTGCCTGCGCCGCGATGACCGCCAGACTCGCTGGCGTCGTCTCCGGATCGTACCGAACACGATACACACCGGATACGGGATCTCGTTCCATCGCCGTGAGTTCGATCCCGGAGTTGGTGAGTAACATAATTGCGTATCCTACCGTAACGTACTGCGAAGGTTCAACTCGACTACTGATAATACAGTATGTTCATGTACTGTTCGACGATTCGGACCGTTCCGTCGCACCGACAAGCGTCGCCTCGATGAGTCGCCGGTGCCCTCGCCGGAGCCGCGAGGAGAGCGACTGCTGGGTGATACCGAGTTCCTCGGCGATGTCCGAGAGCGAGGCCGCTCGTGGCGTATCGAAGTACCCCCGTTCGTGTGCCAGTTCGAGGGCTTCTCGCTGGGGGTCAGTCAGCCCGAACCGCTCGTCTTTGACCGGCAAGAGCGCGTGGATCGAGACGATGTCGATGGGGACATCGTGTTCCGTGCAGTACGTCTGTAGCTCGCCCATATCCGCTCGTTCCTCGCCGCGGACCTCGAATCGCCAGCCGTCGCTCGAACCGATGCCCTCGAGGACGACGACGTTCGACTCCGCGAGCGCGCTCAGGATGCCTGCGTAGGCGCGCTCCCATTCGGCCTTCATGAGGTACTCGTCGTCGATTCGGTCGACCTGCACGACCCGTACCAGCCCGGGGTGCCCCTCGAAGGCCTCGCTCATGGCCTCGGTACTGACACCGCGAACCCAGAAGTACGGGATCACCAGCGACTGGTGGGGGATCAACCGCTCGAGTTCGATGGTCGCCTCGGGGAAGCGTTCGAAGATACCGCCCAGCGGGAATTCCGCCGCCGGAAGCCTGAACTCCATCTCGGTTGCCATACCGGCCCTACGGCACAGAGGGTCATTATCCTGCAGGGCTGGTGTATCAGGGACAGCGTTGATACGGATGGAGTGTCTAGTAAACAACATGGAATGGGGGAGATCGCTGGGGAGAGCGACTCGTGGGGAGAACGGATGACCGCACTCGAACCGGGATCCGACCCGTCGTCCATCGGCGACGAGGTCGTCTCGGCGGTCACGAACGAGAAACGACGGCGGGTGCTCCAGACGCTCGCCGGCTCGGCGGAGCAGGCGA
>JBNJDE010000136.1:0-4829 GCA_051744605.1 Halobacteriota archaeon | reverse complement strand
CGGGGGATGCCGGTCGAGCTGAAGACCGGCAAGAACACCAACCGGTCACCGCGATTCCAGGACAAGATCCAGGCCGCCTCTTACGCGCTCCTCCTCGCCGAACGCGGGGTCGAACCGAACACCGGGACGCTCCTGTACACCAAGAACACCGCCGTCGACCGCTCGGCGGTCTCCGGCGACCTCTCGCCGGCGAAGGAGTTCTCCATCGGCCCCGGCCTGTTGAATTTCGTGGTCCGGACTCGCAACGAGATCGCCGCCATGGAACACGACCGGTCGGTGCCGACGGGGTACGAGGCCGACGCCAAGTGCGAGTACTGCTTCGAGCAGGACACCTGTATGGTCGTCTCCGGACGGCTTGCCCAGGACTCGAAGGCCGGTGCGGTCGGCACGCCGCTCCCCGAGGAGGAACGCGAGTACTTCCAGGCGTTCTACGACGCCATCGAGGCCGAACGGGCGGCCATCCACGAGGAGTACCGCAAACTCTGGACGCAGACGCCCGAGGAACGCGTGGATGCCGACCGAGCAGTCGTGGACCTCGAACCGGCGAGCCGCGAGGAACTCGCGGACGGCCGCTGGCGGTTGCGCGCGACGCGACCGGCACCGGTCGCCTCGAAGATCCGCGAGGGCGACAGGGTGCTCGCCAGCGACGGCGACCCGGTCGCGGGCCGGGCGGAGATGGCACGCGTCACCCGACTGGACGCCGAAGTCGTCGAGGTCACGACGGACGAACCGGTCCCACTGCGCCGACTCGACGTCTACCCCTCGGAGTTCTCCGTCGACCGGATGCTCACCGCGCTCTACGACGGGCTCCTCCGTGCGGACCAGCGCCGGAAGGACGTGCTCTTCGGTCGCGCGGAACCGGCGTTCGACGACGCCGATGTCGAGGCTGTTCCCACCAACGAGGCCCAGAATGCGGCGGTCGAACGGGCACTCAACGCACGCGATTTCGCCCTCATCCACGGCCCACCGGGGACCGGGAAGACCTACACCATCGCCGCGCTGGTCGAGGCGCTCGTCGAGCGTGGCGACCGGGTCCTCCTCGCCTCGTTCACCAACAGGGCGGTCGACAACGCCCTCGAGGCCGTTCGCGAACGCGGAATCGACGACCCGGTCCGCGTTGGCACCGAGAACGGCGTCCGTGAGGACATGCAGGACGTCCGCCTCGACCGGTCGGGCGACCCGGCGACCCAGGCCGGGGCGCTCGAATCCGCGTCGGTGGTCGCCGCCACGACCGCCACTTGCGGGTCGCGCGTGCTCCGCTCGCAGGAGTTCGACGTGGTGGTCGTCGACGAGGCGAGTCAGCTGACCGAACCCGACGCCCTCGCGGCCATCAACCGTGGCGACCGGTTCGTCCTGGTCGGCGACCACCACCAGTTACCCCCCGTGGTCCAGTCGGCGTCCCGGCTCACCACCTCGCTGTTCGAGCGCCTCATCGACGCCCATCCCGAGGCAGCCGTCATGCTGGACCGACAGTACCGCATGTCCCAGCGCATCCAGGCGTTCTCCTCGCGGGAGTTCTACGACGGGGCACTCCGTCCCGCGACGCCGTCCGTTGCCGGCCAGTCGCTCGCCGATCTCGACGTGGACGTCGACGCTGTTCCGGACGGCGTCAGCTTCCACCAGGTGACTGGAACGGAGGCCCCGCACACCGACGCGGTGGAGGCCGAGTACGTGGCCGACCTCGTGTCCGACTACCTGGACGCAGGCGTCCCCGCTGTGGACGTGGGCGTCATCGCTCCGTTCCGTGCGCAGGTCGCCGAGATCGGCCGCCTGGTTCCCTCGGGGGTCGTCGTGGATACCGTCGACCGCTTCCAGGGCTCGAGCACGGAGGTCGTCGTCGTCTCCTTCGTGGCGACCGGATCGCTCGACGGGCCGATTTTCGAGGACGCGCGCCGAATGAACGTCGCGCTCACGCGGGCGAAGAAGGCCCTCGCGCTCGTCGGTGACCGGGCGGCGCTTTCGGAAGACGACCGGTACGCCCGGATGGTCGACTGGGCGGACCGCTGACCGACCTCGATCAATCCTCGTCGATGTGTGCCATGACCCGCCCGTGGAAGTCCCTGAGCGCCGCGTCCTGATCCTCGGTCAGGACGACGTCGCTCGCCGAGAGGGTCGCCAGCCCGAACGCACGTGGGGTCGGCGCGGGCGGGCGATGGTGGACCACGGAGAGGTCGCCGTCCTGGACGCGTTCGAGGACGGTCTCGATGCCCCCGACGTGGAGCGTATCCTCGATGATCTCGCGGTAGGTCTCCTCGAGGACGGCGAGGTCGGTCAGATCCTCGGCGAACCCGAGGAGCATCTCCGAGGAGATCTGCTGGCGGCGCGCGGACTTCTCGTGGCCCTTGTAGCGTTTGAGGATCATCAGCGAGCGCGTGGCGTTGATGCGGAAGTAGCGGGCCAGACGGTCGGTCCCGTCGAGACTCTCGCGGAGGTACTCGCGGACCGCGTCGGGGTCGGTGTCGCGGAGCAAGCCGACGACGTCCACCTTCCGGTTCAACGGCATCGAGAGGCTGAAGCCGTTGTCCGCGACCGCGATGGAGACGTTCGCGTTCGCCTCCTGGGCACACCGGTAGGCCAGGACGCGCGAGAGTCCGTCGTTGAACCGCCGACCGTAGTTCGAGTGGACGTAGTATCGACGCCGATAGTCGGCGCGGTTGCGGACCTCCTCGACGACCAGTCGTTCGTCGGTGCTCACGCTCTCCGCGCCAGCGAACCGGACCTGCTCGTCGAAGAGACGAGCCAACGCTCGAACACCGTTCTCGTCGATGGGAAACCCCCGGAGCCAGGCCCTGACGCCCGCGCGACCCCCCTCTCTCAGGTGCTCGAGCAGGGTGCGCTGGAACGCGAGTACCTCCCGTCCGAGGTCGTAGGAGAGGGGGAGCCGTTCGGAGAACCAGGAGGGGACGGTCGGTCGCTCGCCGGTGCGGTCGACGTAGACCTTCGACCCACGCCGGTAGCGGTAGGCGTAGCGGTCGCCGCCGAGCACGAAGACGTCGCCCGAGTCCAGCGTGTCGAGGTACTCCTCGTCCAGGTCGCCGACCCACTGGGAGTCATCGCGAGTGTAGACGTCACAGGTAAAGGAGTCGGGGATGGTGCCGATGTTCGTCATGTAGATGACGCGGGCGAGTCGACCCCGCTTGCCGATCAACCGTTCGCCCACGTCGTACTCGGGGTAGTGATGCTCGCCGTCGGGCGGGTCGTTCTCGTCGCGCCAGACCTTCGCGTAGACGTTGCGCTCCTCGAACCCCTCGAAGTCGGCCTGGAGGTAGGTGAGCAACTGCTCCCAGTCCTCGTCGGTGTACTCGCGGTAGGGATAGGCTCGCCGGAGGATTCCCTTGATCTCGGCTTCGGGGCGGGGGCCGTTGATCGCCATCCCGTAGACGTGCTGGGTCGCGACGTCCTGGGCGCGTTCGGGGACGAAGACCCGGTCGACGAACCCCTCCTCGGCCTTCGCGAGCATCACCGCACACTCGACGAGTTCGTCGCGGTCGAGGGCGATGACTCGTCCGGTCACAGTCTCGCCGACGCGATGGCCTGCCCGTCCCACCCGCTGGAGGAGCGAGGCGACCGACTTCGGGGACCCGATCTGGACGACGAGGTCCACGTGGGGCATGTCGATGCCGAGTTCGAGGCTCGTGGAGGTCGTGACCACGTCGAGGGTGCCGTCCTTCAGTTGACGCTCGACTCGCTGTCGTTTCTCCTTCGAGAGCGACCCGTGGTGGGCCCCGGAGTTCGTCTCGTCGAAGGGTCCCATCTCGCGCAATCGGTGGAGGACCCGCTCCGCGCCCGAGCGCGTGTTCGTGAAGACCAGCGTGGAGTCGTGTGCGTCGATGAGTTCGTAGAGGTGCTCGTAGAAGGCGGACTGGATGGCCGACTGCGAGGTGTTCACGAGGTCGGCGACGGGGGTGGTGAGTTCGAGGTCGTAGTCGCGGAGAAAGCGCGTGTCGACGATCTCGACGTCCCGTGGCGTCAGTTCGTCCCCCGACGAATCGGCATCGTCCTCGTAGCCGACGAGGAACTGCCCGATATCGTCGAGTGGTTCGACGGTCGCCGAACAGCCGATACGGGTCACGTCGCCCGCCATCGCCTGGAGGCGTTCGAGGCTGACGGCGAGGTGGGTCCCGCGTTTCGAGTCGGCGAGGGAGTGGATCTCGTCGACGATGACGTACTCGACGGTCGCGAGTTTCTCCTTGAACTTCGGCGAGTTCAGCAGGATGGCGAGCGTCTCCGGCGTGGTGTTGAGGATATGGGGCGTCTCCTCGAGCATCGCCCGTCGCTCGCTGTCCGCCGTGTCGCCGTGTCTGATGGCGTGTCTGATCTGGCCGACGTCCTCGCGCTCGTCACTATCGCTTTCCTCCCCACTCCGTTCGTCCATTCGCTCCTGGATGCCCGCCAGTGGCACCTCCAGGTTGCGGTGGATGTCGTTCGCGAGCGACTTCAGCGGGGATACGTACAGGCAGTAGACGGTGTTCTCGAGCCCGTCGGTGCGTTCTCTGCGGTAGAGTTCGTCGATGATGGCCGTGAAGGAGGCGAGGGTCTTGCCGCTCCCCGTCGGGGCCGCGATGAGGGCGTTCTCGTCCGCGTGGATGAGCGGGATGGCCTCGCGCTGTGGTGGAGTGAAGTAGCCGCCGTTCTCCGGGACGTACTCGCCGAACTGGTCGACCCACCACTCCTGGACGGCGGGTTCGAGCAGCGAGAGGACCTCGGTGTCTGCGGGCTCACCGTCCACCGAGGTGTCTGCCGAGCGGTCGGGTGGCGCGTTGGCACCCATTCGTGCGGAGATACCGCGGGAGAACTGTTGTACCTGTTGAAAGTGGAGTGAAAGTGAA
>JBNJDE010000135.1:0-4871 GCA_051744605.1 Halobacteriota archaeon | reverse complement strand
TCCGCAGCATCGAGGACGGTTCCGGCGTCGTCGGCGAATCGTGAACGAAGGGTCGATTCCGGTCCCTGGAAATCGATCTCGACAGTCGGTAAACGAGGGTCCCCCTCCCCGTCGACCCAGTCGACGTTGCTGACGGACAGCGTGAAGTAGTCGCGCCTCATCACCTATCGGCCGATTGGGCTTTGTGAGATTTGAACGTAACGGCGGTGACGGGCCGCCCGGCAGGTTTTATGCCCACCCTCTTCTTCATTGTAGACGAACGCCCCAATGGCGCGCAACTCACGCGAAGAACCATCGGACCCCGGCGGGTCCGGAAACCACTGGCTAGACGACGTCAGGTGGCGGTTGGCTCGGCTCGTCGAGGTACTTCGGGGCACGTCGATATCGGCCGACGAGTACGACCCGGACCGACACGGCCCGCTCATCTCGTTCGACGGGGTCGACGGCTACGAAGAGGTCGACCGGTACTGGGTGAACGCGCCGTTCTCGTTCATCTCCGTGAACCACGACGACGAGAGAAACGAGTATCTGTATCACGTGGTCGAACCGGAACTCACCGAGTTCGAGCGCGGGTTGCTCGAGGACCTCTTCGGCGACATCCGGGACACGTTGATCTATCGGGCCTCCTACGACCCCGACGACAGCCAGGCCATCCTCAGAGAACACCTGGAGTCGCTGCTCGAACAGTACAGCGTCGACGTCGACACGAACACCTTCTATCGACTGTATTATTACCTCCACCGGTCCTTCGAGGGGTTCGAACAACTCGACCCGTTGATGGCCGACCCCCACATCGAGGACATCTCCTGTGATGGCTACGACATCCCGGTGTTCGTCTACCACGACGAGTACACCGACATCAAGACGAACCGCGAGTTCGGCCGGGAGGAACTCGACAGCTTCGTCATCAGACTGGCCCAACAGTCGGGCCGACACATCAGTATCGGAGACCCAGTCACGGAGACCACCCTCTCCGACGGGAGTCGTGCGGAACTCGCCCTCGGGACGGAGGTGACCCCTCGAGGCTCGGCGTTTACCATCCGAAAGTACGCAGACGAACCGTTCACGCCGGCCACCCTCGTCGACTTCGACACCTTCGACCTGAACCAGATGGCCTACCTCTGGTTGGCCATCGAGAACAACAAGTCGCTCATCTTCGCCGGCGGGACGGCCTCTGGAAAGACCACGTCGATGAACGCGGTGTCGATGTTCGTCCCGCCGCGCTCGAAAGTACTCACGATAGAGGACACCAGGGAGCTGACTCTCCACCACGAGAACTGGCTCTCTTCCATCACTCGCGAGAGCCTGGGCGAGGGCGACGACATCACGATGTACGACCTCCTGCGGTCCGCGCTGCGTCACCGGCCGGAGTACATCGTGGTCGGCGAGGTCCGGGGGGCGGAGGCGATGACGCTGTTCCAGGCGATGAACACCGGCCACACCACCTTCTCGACGATGCACGCCGACAGCGTCCAGACGACCATCAACCGGCTCGAGAACGAACCCATCGGCGTCCCGCGCGCGATGATCCAGTCGCTGGACATCCTCTCCGTCCAGACGCTCACGTACGTCGGCGACGAACGCGTTCGACGCAACCAGGTCATCGCGGAGATCGAGGGGATCGACCAGCGGACCGGCGACCTCGATTACTCGACTGCCTTCGAGTGGAACCCGGAGAACGACACGTTCTCGCAGTTCGACAGCATCGTCCTGGAGGAGATCCGGGACGAACGCGGCTGGTCGCGTGCCGAGTTGCTCCGCGAGTTTCGGAACCGAAAGCGGGTGCTCCAGTACCTCGTCGAGCGAGAGGTGACGGATTTCCGCCGGTTCACCGCACTGGTCAACGAGTACTACGCGGACAAAGAGCGCGTCGTCGACCGGATCGACGGGCGACTCGAGACCGACGTCGATGCGTCGATGCCGGGAAGTGAAAGCGAGGACATCACGAGTAACTGATGGTCCTCGAATTCGTCCCCCTCGCCGTCGTCGTCCTCATCGGTGCCGCGATGGTGCTCTCGCGATACGTCGAGTGGGCCGATACGCTCATCACACGAGTGTCCCTCGTCGTCTTCGGCGATTTCGTTCGCCGCCGCACGCCGAGTAATCATCAGCAGCGCCAGTGGCTCGAATCGGCCCACGTGGGGACGACGTACCGGGTGTACGCCGCCAAGACCTACACCTTCGTGATCGTGGCTGCGGTCGTCGGAACGGTCCTGGGCGTGTATGCCATCCGGGCCGCCGCACTCGTGCTTCGGGCGACCGCGGGCGGGGGACGCTTCGTCGAATCGATCGAAGCGACCATGCCGGGTGCCGGGGAGTGGGGACTCGTCACCCTGGCGCTGACCGCGCTGGTCAGCAGTGCGACCGTCGGCGTGCTCTCCGCCTTCGGGACCTACCAGCTACGGTGGGCGATTCCACGCTTCACCAGTGGCGAACGGGAGCGACGGATCGACAATTCGCTCAAGCGGAACGTCGCGTTCATGTTCGCCCTGTCGCGCTCGGGGATGCCGTTTCCCGACATCCTCCGCGTGCTGGCCGACAACAGGGTCGTCTACGGGGAGACCGCAGACGAGGTCGCCGTGGCGGTCCGGGACATCGACCTGTTCGGTACGGACGTGCTCACGACGATCCGACGACTCCGAGACCGCACACCGAGTCGAAATCTCGAGGACCTGGCGGAGAACCTCGCCAGCGTCCTGCAGAGCGGCCAGTCGCTCTCCGCGTTCCTCCGCGACCAGTACGAACACTACAAAGACGAGGAGGAGGCCCAGCAACAGGCCTTCCTGGAACTGCTCGGCACGCTCGCCGAGGCGTACGTCACGGTGTTCGTCGCCGGGCCGCTGTTCCTCATCACCATCCTCGTGGTCATCGGGTTGATGCTCGGGGGGACTCTCGAGTTCCTCCGGGTGCTCGTCTACGCCGTGATACCGCTGGCGACGCTCGGCTTCATCGTCTACCTGGATTCGATCACCGAAGACGTCAAGAAGGTCGCTCCCGACCCGGGGGACGAAACGCAACGGGTCAGGTTCTCGGACATCCGGGTCGTCCCGGACGATGCGCGGACGCCGATGACCGACGGAGGGAGGACGGCCACCGACGCGAACCGCTACCGCTTGGATATCTATCGACGCGTCCGACCGCTGCTCGACAGTCTCCGCGAGCCGGGGCGGATGCTGGCCGAACGGCCGACGGCACTCCTCTGGGCGACGGTCCCCATCGGCCTCGTCTGGACCCTGCTACAGTGGTGGCCACACCTCCTGGCCGGGGACCCGACCCTCGCGCTGTACGACGACCCACTCGTCCAGTCGGCGCTGTTCGTCATCGGGACGTTCGCCATCACCCACGAGGTGGCCAACCGCCGGGTGAAAGCTATCGAAGCGGCTATCCCCGACTTCCTCGACCGACTCGCGAGCACGAACGAAGCGGGAATGTCCATCGTCGAGAGTTTCGGCCGAGTGGTCGCCTCCGATCTCGGGTCGCTCTCCAGCGAACTCGAACGGACCTGGGCCGACATCACGTGGGGGGCCAGAGTCGAAGACGCCCTCCAACGCCTCCAGTACCGCGTCGCCACGCCGGCGATAACGCGGGTCGTCACCCTCACGACGAACGCGATGGAGGCCACGAACGACATCGGACAGGTACTCCGCATCGCGGCCGACGAGGCCCAGGCGACCCGACGGCTCGAGCGCGAACGCCGCAACGAGATGCTGACGTACACCGTCGTCGTCTACATCTCCTTTTTCGTGTTCCTGGTCATCGTCGTGGCCCTGGACACCATCTTCGTTCCGGCCATCCCGACCGGCGGGTTGGGCGGCGGTGGAACCGGCGGCGTCCCAGGGGCCGGACTCCCCGGGGGCATCCAGCAACTCACCGAGGCCCAGAAGGACGCCTACAGCCTCGTGTTCTTCCACGGCGCACTCATCCAGTCGGTCGCCTCCGGATTCGTCGCCGGCCAGATGGGTTCGGGAAGCCTCAAGTCCGGCGCGAAACACGCGACATTCCTGCTCGCCATCGCCTATGCCCTCTTCCTGGTGATCGGATGAGCGAAGACGGCGCGGGTGGCGATACCACGGCCAGCGACGTGGTCGCCACGTACGACGAGATCGCCACCCACTTCGCCACCAAGCGAAAGAACCCCTGGCCCGAGGTCACGTCGTTCCTCGACGGGGTCGAAGGGGACACGGCCCTCGACGTCGGGTGTGCGAACGGACGCCACACCGAGTTGCTCGCCGCGGTCGCCGACCGGGCCATCGGCCTGGACGCCAGCCGCCCGTTACTGGACGAAGCAGAATGCCGACAGGACGAGCACGGATTCGACGCCAGTCTCCTCCAGGGTGACGCCAGTCGACTCCCCCTCCGCGAGGACAGCGTCGACCTCGCGACCTACGTTGCGACGATGCACCACCTGCCGACGAGGGAGGCGCGAGTGGAGAGCCTCGACGAACTCGCGCGCGTCCTGACCCCGGGAGGTCGGGCCCTGGTGAGCGTCTGGAGCACCGAACACGACCGGTTCGACGAGACCGAGGGGTTCGATACGACCGTGACGTTCACGATGCCGGATGGACGGGCGGTACCCAGATACTACCACATCTACGACCCGGCGGAGTTCGGTACCGACCTCGAGGCGAGTGCGGTGGTCGTCGAGGGAGAGTGGGTCTCGAATGGCAATTGCTATGCGGTTGTCTCGGGGGCGGAGTGAGGATCGGTCCGGATCGGGGCGTCGTGAATGGAAACGTCCTTATTTGGGCAACCGGTAGACGGGAGTGCGCGCCGATGGTCTAGCGGCTAGGACCTGAGCCTTCCAAGCTCATGGCCCGGGTTCAAATCCCGGTCGGCGCAGTTTTCCGAGCAGCCTGCGAGGAAAACGAGCA
>JBNJDE010000134.1:0-4935 GCA_051744605.1 Halobacteriota archaeon | reverse complement strand
AATCCGGCCGCACTGCTCGTGAATGCTGTTTCGACAGAAGTTGTGCGTGGGTGATGTCCCTGAGGACCTCACCCGCATCGCGAGTCGGTTTCCCGACGTGGCGATGCGTGGGACCGGATTTGAACCGGCGAACCTCTACAGGACAGCGCCCTCAACGCTGCGCCTTTGACCTAGCTTGGCTACCCACGCTCGCCCGTGCGTTTGCAAACAGTGGTAGTCTGGGCCCGATTAAAAGCCCTTTCATTTGGTCGCCCTCCGGTGGTCGGGGACGATGGACACCTGCTCCCTACAGTCCACCGTCGCCGATGACCGGTCGTGTGACTTCCCGGTCGGTCTGCTCGTCGTCGATGTCGTAGGGGTACTCGCCGGTCACACAGCCCATACAGAGGTTCGATCGGTCGGTGCCGATGGCCTCGGCGACGGCCTCGTTCGAGAGGTACGCCAGGCTGTCGGCGTCGATGATATCGGCGATGTCGTCGGCGTCCTGCTCCGCAGCGATGAGTTCCTCGCGGGTGGCCATGTTGATGCCCATGTAACAGGGGGCGGTGATCGGCGGTGCGCCGATACGGACGTGGACCTCCTCCGCACCTGCGTCCCGGACCAGCGAGACCAGTTGTCGCGAGGTGGTCCCGCGAACGATGCTGTCGTCGATGATGGTCACCGTTCGCCCCTCGACGGTGCTGCGGATGGGGTTCAACTTGAGTCGCACCGCGCGTTCGCGGGCCTCCTGGGTCGGCATGATGAACGTCCTGCCGACGTAGCGGTTCTTCATCAGTCCCTCCGCGAATTCGACACCCTCCGCGGCCTCGGCGTACCCGGAGGCGAAGGCTCGCCCCGAGTCGGGGACCGGCATGACGACGTCGGTATCGACCCCGCTCTCCGCCCAGAGTTTTCGGCCCAGGTCACGCCGGACCTCGTAGACCAGCGTGTCGTCGATGACGGAGTCCGGTCGGGCGAAGTAGACGTACTCGAAAAAGCAGTGGGCGTGGCGGTCGCGTTCGACGAGCTGGTAGGCGTCGAACCCGTCGCCGTCCTCGTCGAGGACCACGAGTTCGCCCGGGTTCACGTCCCTGACGACCGAGCCACCGAGAGTGTCGATGGCGGCACTCTCGCTCGCCAGGATGTAACCGTCCTCGAGTTCGCCGATGACGAGCGGTCGGTTGCCCTCGGGGTCGCGGAGTCCCAGGACGGTGTTCCCGTGCATGATCGTGAGGGCGTAGGACCCGTGGATCCGGTCCATGGTCCGTTTGACCGCCCGGACGAGGTCGGCCTCGAGGAGGTTGCGGGCGAGGTCGTGGGCGATGACCTCGGTGTCGCCGTCGGAGGTGAAGGCGTGACCGATGTCGCCGAGCTCGTCGCGGATCTCCCCGGCGTTCACGAGGTTGCCGTTGTGCGAGAGGGCGAGCGATCCGCCCTTGAACGAGACGGTGAACGGCTGGGCGTTGCTCTCGTCGATGCTTCCCGCCGTCGGATAGCGAACGTGGCCGATACCCGTCGGGCCGGCCAATCCCTCGATGTCCGCCTCGTCGAAGGCGTCCCCGACGAGCCCCATCGCGATGTGCTGGTGTTGCTGGAACCCGTCGTGGGTGACGATCCCGGCCGATTCCTGGCCCCGATGCTGGAGCGCGTACAGCGAATAGTACGCCGGGAGGGCGGCGTCGCGTTCCGAGAGACTGAGGCCGACGACGCCACACTTCTCTGTCGGCCCTTCGTCGATTGCCGGGGCAGGGTCACGCCCGGATGACATGGACGCCACTATCGTCGCACCGGGTAAAAATCCCCCGGCATCGTGCTGAAATCGCCGCAAAGGAGCACGGAATTATCCATTTTCGTGCATATGTCGGCCGGGGCGGGGAAGGATTCCCCTTTGGGGAGAGACACGGCTACCGCTCAGGGTGGAGACAGCGCTACCGCTGGGTCGTCTCGCGTTCCCGAAAAGGTCGTTCGTTCAGTTGTCGCCAGCCTTGTCCTGCCAGTCGTAGCCCCGGCGCTTCGCGGACTTGCCGAAGCCACAACTCGAGCAGACGCCCTTCCGGACGTGGTACGATTTCTCTCCGCAACGGCGACACTTGACGTGCGTCGTCTTGTTCTTTTTCCCCTGGCTCGGAGTGCCGGCGCCAGTCATGGTTTGATGGTGACGACGTTATCGCCGCGTATAACGGTTGTGTTGTCCCCGTCCGGGTCCTCGATGACCAGGTTCATGTGCTGGTCGTACCCGGCCAGAACGCCGGTGTACTCCTCGCCGCCTTTCAGCTGGACGGTCACGGGGTCGTGAAGGGTCTCCTCCAGCACGTCGAGTGGTCGGCCGCTCATACTCCACGAAGCTGCCGTCAGTCGCTTAAACGTACCGAACCCGCATTACAGCGTCACGCCGAAGTACTCCCGTCCGTCCTCGCGGTCGGCCATCGCGGCCAGCACCGCGGCTGCGGTCTCCAGGTCCGCCGTGTCCACGACCTCCGCCGGCGTGTGCATGTACCGATTCGGAATGCCGAGGTTCAAGGTGGGGATGCCGCCCCGCTGGGTGTAGAAGGCGTCGGCGTCGGTACCGGTCTGCTGGCCGGTCGCCTGTAGCTGGACGTCCAGCCCCTCCGCGTCGGCCGCCTCGCGAACCGCATTCACGAGCTCCGGATGGTTCGCGGTCCCTCGAGAGACCACGGGCCCCTTCCCCAGTTCGAGGTCGTTCGCCCAGTCGTCCGGGAAGCCCGGGTTGTCGGCGGCGTGCGTGACGTCGACGGCGATGACGGCGTCGGGTTCGAGCGAGAACCCCACCATCTCCGCGCCCTTGAGTCCGAGTTCCTCCTGAACCGTACTGACTGCACAGATACGAGCCTCGACCTCCCGTTCTTTCGCCAGGCGGAGCGCCTCGGCGGCCACCCAGACGCCGACCCGGTTGTCGAGGCCGCGGGCCGAGAGGCGCGTCCCGGCGAGGTCGTGGACGCCGGTCGCCGCGGTGGCGGGGTCGCCGACCTCGATCAGTTCTCGGGCTTGCTCGCCGTCTTCGGCGCCGATATCGACGTGCTGGGCCCTGATCTCGGGGACCGTCTGATCGTCGTGTTCGTCTCTGAGGTGGATCGCGGTCTGGCCGATGACCCCGTTTACCGGGCCTTCGTCGGCGAGGATCTGGATCTGTGTCCCCCGCGAGACCATCGGGTCGGACCCACCGATGGGGATGATGCGGACGAACCCGTCGTCGGTGATGGAGGAGACGGTGTAGCCGATCTCGTCGGCGTGGCCGCTGAACACGATGCGGGGGCCAGCACCGCCTTCGTAGGTGGCGACGGCGTTCCCGTAGGCGTCGGTCCGCGTCTCGTCGGCGAATCGTTCGACGTAGTCCAGCCAGACGCGCTGGCCCTCGGTCTCGAAGCCGGACGGACTGGGCGTCTCGAGCAACTCCTCGAGGAAATCGCGGCGGTGGGCGTCCATGAATCGGGTTTGTCGGTCCGGTGGCATGAACGCACCGGAGGCGGCGTCTCGCGGTCGAGTATCCGAGAACCCGTCGACCGCGGCGGCCCAGAAGGACTTTCCACGTGCACCCGTTATCCCCGGTGATGGATTTCACGACGGGGCTGCGGGCGGTCGCGAGCGCTTCGGGGGAGGAGCCGGTCGACTGGTCGGCCGTGGCCACTGCTGCCAAGGCGTCCACCGACCCCGGGACGCTATCGCTCGGCGAGTCGGAGCAGGCGGGGTACGCGGCCGACGTCAGAGACGCACGCTCGGCGATCCGCTCGCTCACTGGCCGCTCTTTTGCGGTCCCCGACACGATCGAGGTCCAGAACCGCCACCACTGGATCGACGCGAACGTCGAGACGTTCAGACGGGTCTTCGAGCCCCTCTCCCGGGACGACGTCTCGATCCACCGCCTCACGCGGACGGTCAACACGGCGACGACCGCCGGCACACTCGCCTACGTCGCCCGCCACGTCCTCGGACAGTACGACCCACTGTTGCTCGCGGACGGCGACCCGAACCACGAACTCTACTTCGTCCACCCGAACGTCGTCCGCGCGGCCGAGACGCTCGACGTCGACTACCCGCGGTTCCGCCGCTGGATCGCCTTCCACGAGGTCACTCACGCCGCGGAGTTCGGGGCCGCTCCGTGGCTCTCCGATTACCTCGGTGACCGTCTACACGAGGCCATCGAGGAACTATCGCGGTACGACGTCCCCCGCGACTCGTTCGCCGAGTTGAACGTCGCCATGACGGCGGTCGAGGGGTACGCCGAACTGCTGATGGACCACGCCTTCGACGCGGAGTCGGCGGATCTTCGGGAGAAACTCGACGCCCGGCGACGAGGTGGTGACCCGCTCTCCCGGCTGATTCGTCGGTTGCTCGGGTTCACGCTCAAACGCCAGCAGTACGAACGCGGCCGGGCCTTCTTCGACACCGTGGCCGGTGCCCGCGGTATCGACGGCGTCGGTGTCGTCTGGGACCGGCCGGAGAACCTTCCCACCGAGGCGGAACTCGAGCAGCCGAAACGGTGGCTCGATCGGATGGACTGACTGGCCCCACTCTTCAGTAGAATCCGCGACCGACGTCGTCGTCCTCGACCAGGTCGTCGAATTCGGCCTCGAGTATCTCCTCTGCCTCCTCGAAGGTATCGGCGAGGCCGTCGAGTTCGTCCGGTCTACCGTGCTGGTCGTACTCCATCGGGCCGTAGGCGGGACTCTCGATGGTCTCCATCACGTCGTCGAAGAGGTCACCGGGAGTGGTCGGCGCTTCCGCGTGGGTCTGGAGAACCGTCTCGAGGTCCTTTGCCTTGCGCGCTGCCTCGTCCTCGTCGTCGGGTCCCTGCTGGACCGCGAACCGTCCCCGATCGCCGGTCGGCAGGAACCGGTCCAGGTCATCGTCGATCCGCCGGGCGACTTGCGTTCCGACGCCCCTGACCTCGAATGGGTTCTTGGCGTAGGTCTTGAGGAGGAACACGCCGGCCGAGGG
>JBNJDE010000133.1:0-4976 GCA_051744605.1 Halobacteriota archaeon | reverse complement strand
GTTCTGTCGCTGTCCTGAACCCGGATTCAGCTGACCCGGGCGGCCACGTCAGCCTGCGTGATGATGCCCACCGTTGCGCCTTCGTCTGTCACCATGACGGCCTTGTAGTGATCGAGGAGACTGCTGATCTCTTCGAGGGTCGCGTCCTCCGAGACCGTCGGGAAACTCTCGCTCATGACGTCGCGGACCTTCTTCGAGCCCACGTCCTCCCCCGCGCTGACGACGTCGCTCTCCGAGATGGAGCCGACCGGGACGCCACTCGTGATGACCGGTAGCTGGGAGTATCCCTCCTCCTGCATGCGCTCGACGGCCACGCTCACCTCGTCGTCGGGCGAGACGCTCACTACCGTCTCGTGCATCAGGGTCCTGGCACGGACGACGTCGCCCTCCGCCTCGTCGAGCGCCTCGACGATGCGCCGAAGCGTCGAGAGGCGAGGATCGACGTCACCGCCCTCGATGCGGGCGATGAGTGGTTGGGAGACGCCCGCCCGGTCCGCGAGCTCGCTCTGGGTCAGTTCCAGGGCCGTCCGACGCTCGCGGAGATCCTGCGGGGTGGGCAGATGCATGCCGGGCAATTACCAACAGTTATCAATAAAGCTTCGGGCTCCGTCGATTACTCGTCGTCGCCGCCGTCCTCTTCGATGACCTCGATGACCTTCAGGGGGACGTCGCGGAGGGCGCCGCCGACCTCGCTCTTGGCGATGCGGGTGGCGTGTTCCTCGCTGTCGGCGTTGAAGATTGTCAACTCGAGGACCAGGCCGACCAGGGCGGTGTCGGCGGCCAAAAAGGCCGCGTCCAGCGGTTCGCCACAGGCCGGACAGCCAGTGACGCCGACCTCGACCTCCACGTAATCCAGGTCCTGCTGGTTGAGGCGTTTGCCGGCCTCGCTCACCGCGACGCCGATGGCGTCGTCGGAATTGTCCACGTCTCGCACGAGCCACGCTGCCTCCATCGCAACGACGTAGTTGGGCATGCCGACCACTACAGGACGGGGGGACAGGTGGTTTGTGGTTTCGAGCCAGGAGCGGCCCAGCGGTCGCCCCTCCCCGAAGCACCTCCACAAGGGTTCGTTTTTGTCCAGATATCTACGGTAAAATTGACTGTCTATGTAGTAATATTCCTTTAGGGGTTGAAGTACCGACCCCATATCCGAATATATTTAATCGATTTTAGCACAATTCTTATATGTGACCCTGTACCGTACACCAGTGTGCGATAATAGTGGACATTCGAACGGTAAATACGGTAGAACAAATACATACGAATTACAAAACGCAATTACAGCACCCAACCAACAATATGAGCACCGACGAAGACCTGTTCACCGACCCGCCGACGACCGCCGACGGCGTCATCGAGGCCGTCGCCGAAGCACCGATCGACGCCGTCCGACTCCAGTTCACGGACATCCTGGGAACCGTCAAGAACGTCACCATCCCGCCAGACCAGATCGAGAAGGCCTTCGAGGAGGGGATCTACTTCGACGGCTCGAGCATCGAGGGCTTCGTACGCATCCAGGAGTCCGACATGCGCCTGGAGCCCGATCCATCGACGTTCGCCGTCCTGCCGTGGCGCAACTCCGACGACGGCACCCACGCGGTCCGTCTCATCTGCGACGTCATCGACACAACGACGGGCGAGCCGTTCGAGGGCGATCCGCGATACGTCCTCAAACGTGTCCTCGACCGCGCACGTGAGATGGGCTACGAGTTCAACGCGGGCCCCGAACCCGAGTTCTTCGCCTTCGCGACCGATGACGGAAGGGCGACGCTCGAACCACACGACTCTGGCGGCTACTTCGACCTCGGCCCGAAGGACCTGGCGACGGACCTGCGCCGGGACGTCATCTTCAACCTCGAGGAGATGGGCTTCGACGTGGAGGCGAGCCACCACGAGGTGGCCGAGGGCCAGCACGAGATCGACTTCAAATACGACGACGGGCTCACCACCGCCGACAACGTCGCGACCTTCCGCGCCGTCGTCCGGGCGACCGCCGCCGAACACGGCCTCCACGCCACCTTCATGCCAAAACCCGTCGCGGGGATCAACGGCTCGGGGATGCACACCCACCTCTCGCTGTTCACCAGCGAGGGCGAGCCCGCGTTCTACGACGGCGACGACGAGTTCGACCTCTCCGAGACGGGCAAGCAGTTCCTGGCGGGGGTCCTCGAACACGCGCCCGCCATCACCGCCGTGGCGAACCCGACGGTGAACTCCTACAAACGGCTCGTCCCGGGGTACGAGGCGCCGGTCTACGTCGCCTGGTCGGACGTGAACCGCTCCGCACTCGTCCGCAAGCCCGCGGCACGGACGCCCGCAGCCTCGCGCATCGAGTTGCGTTCGCCCGACCCGACGGCCAACCCGTACCTCGCCCTGGCCGCCATCTTACGGGCCGGCCTCGACGGCATCGAACGCGACCTCGAAGCGCCCGATCCGGTCCGCGAGAACATCTACGAGTTCGACGAGGCCAAACGGGAGGAGTACGGCATCGACACGTTGCCCGGGAGTCTCGGCGAGGCTCTGGATGCACTCGAGGCGGACGACGTCGTCCTCGATGCGCTGGGCGACCACGTCGCGGAGAAGTTCGTCGAGGCCAAACGCCAGGAGTTCGCGGAGTACAGAACGTCGGTCAGCGAGTGGGAACACGACCGGTACCTCGAGACGTTCTGAGTCATGGCCGATTCGACCCCAGAGAGCGGTCCGCCCGGCATCGAGGCACCTCGCCTTGCCGCACCCGACCAGCGGCGGCGCTCCCTCGAGGCGTTCGTTCGAGGCCTCGTCGACGACGCCGACGCAACCGGCGTGGTCGTCAATCTGAGCGGCGGGATCGATTCCTCGGTGACCGCCTCCCTCGCCGTGGAATCCCTCGGGAGCGACCAGGTGACCGGTCTCGTGCTTCCCGCGACCCCCACCCCCACGACGGACGTGGACGACGCGCTCCACCTCGCCGAGGAACTCGTCATCGACTACCGGGTCGTCGACCTCCAGCCCATCGTCGAGCGCTTCATGGCACTCCTTCAGGATCGCGAGGGGAACGGTCGGGCAGCGGGCACCGGGGCCGACAGCGTCACCGCAACGGACCGACGAGCGGCCGTCGGAAATCTGGCCGCACGCGCACGCATGGCCGTCGCATACTTCGAGGCGAACGTGACCGAGCGCCTCGTCCTCGGAACGGGGAATCGGACCGAACTCGAACTGGGCTACTTCACGAAGTACGGCGACGGTGGCGTCGACGCTCTCCCCATCGGGAACCTGTACAAGACCCAGGTGCGCGACCTGGCGACGGTACTGGACGTGCCGACCCACATCGTGGAGAAACCACCGACGGCGGGACTGTGGGAGGGCCAGACCGACGAGGCGGAACTGGGGGCCACCTATCCAGTCATCGACGCGGTGCTTCACGGCCTGCTCGACAGAGCACTCCCAGTCGGGGACGTGGCGGACGAACTGGACCTCGAGGAGACGGAGGTCGACCGCATCGCCACCCTGGTCGACGGAGCCGAACACAAACGGCGGATGCCCCCGACGCCGGGCGAGGAATAGGTCACAGGAGCACTGAATCCGGGTTCGACGGAGTCGGAGCCCAATGCGTCGCGTGAGAACTCCCGACGGGCGCGGACCTTCCGCGAATAGTCCGCATAAGGTATGCGAAGCCACGAGAACAGGATAAGCCCACCTACGACATCCTGTCAGAGAATGCAAGCGACAGTGGGATTCGAGTAAACCACCATTGAATCGCAAGCAGGCGACGGGTTGGAGACGAGCCGCGGGGAGGAAGACATATATACCCGCATCGTGGAGAGAGGAGTCATACCCGATGATCGAACGGCTCACCTCCCTCGCAACGTTCGCGGCCTACCAGACGAGTGTCGCAGTCGGCATCGCACTCCTCCCACTGGCCATCATGGCCAGGTACCTCGGGGTCACCCTCCCCATCCACCGACTCATCCAGCGGACCGAATCCGCGTACCAGCAGAAGCGTTAACGACACTCGATTCGTCGGCCGGGACCGCCAGGAAACCCCGGAAAGCATGCTTTTATCTGTGCTCCAGCGTTACGAAACGCTAATGCACGATTCACTCGACGGCTCCGAGTTCGCCCGTACTGCCTCGCGCCTCCAGGACTCCGTCGGGAGTCCGTACGAGCCCGAAGTCGGACCGCTCCCCGAGAACGACCTCTCCGAGGACGACCTGGAGAACGTCACCAAGACCGGGACGACCATCGTCGGCATCACCACCGACGAGGGCGTCGTGATGGCCTCGGACATGCGAGCCAGTCTCGGGGGCCGCGTCGTCTCGAACAAGAACGTCCAGAAGGTCGAGGAGATCCAGCCGAACGCCGCCCTGTCGATGTCGGGGTCCGTCGGTGGTGCGCAGGCCTACATCCGCACACTCCGCGCCGAGGCGAGCCTCTACGAGGCACGCCGCGGCGAGTACATGTCCATCAACGCACTGGCCACGATGGCGAGCAATCTCCTGCGCGGGGGCCCCTTCTTCATGATCGTCCCCATCCTCGCCGGTGTCGACGACGAGGGCTCGCACGTCTACAGCCTGGACCCGTCGGGTAGTTCGCTCTCGGACGACTACACCGCACAGGGCAGTGGCATGCCCTACGCGCTCGGTGTCCTGGAGCAGGAGTACACAGCGGACCTCACGATGGACGAGGCGGTCACCGTCGGCGCCCAGGCCATCCAGTCGGCCTCCGAACGTGACACCGCTTCCGGAAACGGCATCCACGTGACGAAGATCACCCGCAACGAGGTCGAGATCGTCGGCCACCAGGACGTCGAGGACGTACTCTAGACCGTTTCCTTCCGTTTCATACCCTCTCCGCGTCGTTATATCGTTTGTTTCAGCGATACGTTTTCACATATATCCCCAAACCTTTATATACTATCCCCCCTAACGTAAGGTTAGCGAGAAGGGAGACGACCCGTCTCCAGTCATCCACCATGAGTGCAAATACCCAACCCTCCG
>JBNJDE010000132.1:0-5021 GCA_051744605.1 Halobacteriota archaeon | reverse complement strand
AAGCGGGCCGGGCGCGATTGTGAACACTCGGTCACACGGTCGCTCATTTCGTTCGCGCTGCGTGTTCCCTGCGTTCAAATCGGCATCCGCTTCGCTCCTCGCGAAGGTGCTCGGAGCAAAGCGGGCCGGGCGCGATTTGAACACACGGTCGGAGCGAAGCTCCTCCCTGCGTTCAAATCGCTAGTGGCCGCTTCACCGACGACGCAATCTCACAGCGGTTCGCATGGCTCACCGCTGTTCGGAATCTGTCGTCGGAGAAGCGGGCCGGGCGCGATTTGAACACGCGACCGTCTGATTAAGAGTCAGACGCTCTGCCTAACTGAGCTACCGGCCCAAGCAATTACCTCTACTCCGTGGGATAGTAAAGAACGTTCTGCTTTGGGAGTGCCTGCTGGGGAAAATCCGGCCGGCCGCCGGGTCGGGAAGACTAAGTGTTTGCCCGCGGAAATCACCGCTACCATGAGTAGTCGGGCCACCATCTCTTCGATGTCTTCGTATGCAATCTTGGGCTGTGGGAGCGTCGGCCACGCGGTGGCCGAAGAACTCGTCGAGCGGGGGAAAGACGTGCTCATCCTCGACCGGGACGAGGCACGCGTCGAAGCCCTGCGGGACCAGGACCTCAACGCGCAGACGGAGGACATCCGAAATCCGGAGGTGGCCGAGATCGTGGCCGACCGCGACGTCGTGCTCATCCTCGCCTCGGACGTGGAGTCCAACGAGGAGGCTGTCAAGCACATCCGGAATCGTAGCGACGAACAGTTCGTCGTCGCCCGTGCGAGCGATCCGGTCACGAGCGACGAACTCACCGAGCTGGGCGCTGACGTCGTCATCAATCCCTCGGCGGTCATCTCCGATGCGGCACTGCGCGCACTGGAATCGGGCGAACTCGAGTACAAGGCGCGGCAACTCGCGGACGTCATCGAGGGCACGACCTCGCGCATCGCTATCGTCACGCACGACAACCCGGATCCAGATTCGATCGCGAGTGCCGCGGCGTTGCAGGCTATCGCCGACCATCTGGGCGTCGAAGCCGACATCGTCTACTTCGGTGACATCGGTCACCAGGAGAACCGAGCATTCGTGAACCTCCTCGAGATCGAACTCGTCCCCTTCCAGGACGTCGACATCGACGACTACGACACCATCGCGCTCGTCGACCCGGCGAAGGCCGGCCAGACCCACATCGAACAGGACGTGGACATCGTCGTCGACCACTACGAACCCGAACGGGACTTCGACGCCGAATTCGTCGACATTCGCTCGAACGTCAGTTCGACCTCGACCATCCTCACGAAGTACATCCAGGAGTTCGACCTCAGCGTGAGCGAGGCGGTGGCGACGGCCCTCCTCTATGGAATCCGGGCGGAGACGCTGGACTTCCGGCGGGATACGACACCGGCCGACCTCACCGCCGCTGCGTACCTCTATCCTTTCGCCAACCACGATACGCTCGAGCAAGTCGAGTCGCCGAACATGAGCCCAGAGACCCTGGACGTCCTCGCCGGCGCCATCGTCAACCGCGAGGTCCAGGGGAGCCACCTCGTCTCGACGGCCGGGTTCATCAACTCCCGTGACGCGTTGACCCAGGCCGCCCAGCAGTTACTCAACCTCGAGGGAATCACTACGACGGCGGTGTTCGGTATCATCGAGGACACCATCTATCTGGCCGCCCGGTCGAAGGACATCAGGTTGAACATCGGCAACGTCCTCCACGACGCCTTCGGCGAAATCGGCGAGGCAGCGGGCCATTCGACCCAGGCCAGCGCCGAGATTCCCCTCGGCATCTTCACGGGTATCGAGACGAACGAGGACAACCGGGATACGCTCCTCTCGCTCACCGAGGAGGCGGTGACGCGAAAGCTGTTCGACGCGATGGGCGTCGAGAAGGAGAGTACGAACGGAAACTGATTATTCGGCCGTCTGGTCTACGCGCTCTTTCAATCGCTCGATGACGTCGTTGATGAGGACCACGTCGCCGACCGAACGGACCCACCGATACGGCACGACGACCCCCTTCTTGCCAGTGACGACCTCCTCGAACAGTTCCGGGTTGAGCGCAGTGACGGCGAGTCCGTTGACGACCTCTGTGTCGAGATTGAGCCGCAGGTCTTCGACTTCCCCCACGAAGACGCCGTTGTTGGAGTAGACCTCTCGTCCCACCAGCGTGGTGATTTCCTCGGGTTCTTCGTCCATATGCCGGCGAACGGTACGGTGCCCCTTAACTGTTCGAGGTCAGCGTCTGACGTCCGTCAGTACCTGCGCGAATCTCCCGAGCGAGACCTCGACGTCCGTGGGGGGTCGACCGGCACTCACCCTGAGCTTCTCGGGCACACCGTAGAACTCACCGGGAACGACCAGGACCCCCTCTTCCCAGGCCGCGCCGAAGACCGCCTCGACAGTGGCCTCGACCGGCTCGAGGAACGCGAACGTCGATCCATCGTGGACGGTCCCTTCGAGGTCCGAGCGGTGCTCGACGAACTCCGCGAGCAATCGGTGGTTCGTCTCGACGCGGTCGCGGCGGTCTTCGATCAGGGCGTCGACGGCGTAGAGCGCTCGGCCGGCGAGCGCCCTGCTGGGACCAGCGACGTCTGGCAGGTGATAGGCAACCGTGCGCGCCCGGTCGACGAACTCGCGAGGCCCAACGATCCAGCCGATTCGAAGCCCACCCAGCCCGAAGAACTTCGTCAACGATCCGGTGACGACGGCGTTTTCGTGGCCTGCAGCACTCGGTCCACCGAACGGTCCGTCGCGGTCGTCGATCACGTATGGCGCGTACACCTCGTCGACGAGCAGTGGCGCATCGTGGCTCGCCGCAGCATCGGCGGCACGGCGTAGGTCGTCCGTCTCGGAGAGTGCGCCGCTGGGGTTGTGTCGATTGCTGATCGATACGAGGGCGGTCTCGTCGGTCACGGCCTCCTCGAGCCGGGTCGCGTCCAGGGCGCCACCGTCACCCCGGTCGAACCGCGCAATCTCGGCACCGAGTCCACGCGGTGTCTCGACGAGCGGCTGGTACGCCGGGTCCTCGACGAGAACCGTGGAGCCGTCTCCATCGAGTGCACTCGCGTACGCGAGGAAGTTGGCGTGCGTGGCGCCGGCAGTGACGAGGACCTGCTCGGGCTGGACCGCGTACTCCGTCGCGAGAAGATGTTCGAGACTGGCGCCGGCGGGCGGCGATTCGAGGTCGGCCAACCGGGGCGGGACCACCGTCGTGCGATCGACGTCGTCGTCGCTCAGACCAGTGGTACCGAGATCGTAGGGGACGGCGTCGGCACGACCACCCATCCACTCGAGGTACGAGAGGCGCGGAAACATGGACCGGCGTACTCGACCAGGGGGCTTACCCCTGGCGAAACCGGACGTATCTCGTCGCGACGGGCGAGGTCAGTCTTCGGGACCGAAATCGCCAATAACCATCCGGCCCCTGCCTCCGGTGTGGACGACATCGCCGCCTGGTTCGCAGACCGCCCGTACTACGACGGGCAGCTCACCCACGAGCGGGTCGTCGAAGCGCAGGACGCGGCGACCCGATCGATCGCCCTCGAGTCCCGCCTCGCTTCGGCACTCGCCGATCGTGGGATCGACGACCTCTACGAGCACCAGGCCACCGCCGTCGAGGCCATTCGCGGCGGGCAGAACGTCGTCCTCTCCACGCCGACGGCGAGTGGAAAATCGCTCGCCTACACCGTTCCGGCCGTCGAACGTGCCATGGACCACGGCGGGCGGACCCTGTACGTGGCGCCACAGAACGCGCTCATCGCCGACCAGGAGGAATCGCTCACCGAACTCGCCGCGGACCTCGGCTTCGGCAGTCGGGTGTCCGTCGCCCAGTACACCGGTCGTCTCTCGGACGCGGAGAAGCGGTCGGTTCGCGACCGACGTCCGACGATCCTGCTGACCACGCCGGACATGCTGCACTACGCGCTCTTGCCGTATGCCCACCGCCTCTGGGACTGGTTTTTTGGCTCCCTGGAGACGGTCGTGGTCGACGAAGTCCACGAGTATCGTGGCGTCTTCGGCAGTCACGTCGCGCTCGTGTTTCGCCGCCTCGCCCGGATGACCGACCGGTTCGACGCGGACCCGCAGTACGTCGCGTGTTCGGCCACGATCGGCAATCCCGTCGAGCACGCCAGTAGGGTCACCGGGCGCCCGGAGTCGTCGTTCGCGCTCGTCGACGAGGACACCAGCGCGCACGGACCGAAGCGGTGGCTCTTCTGGAATCCGCCGCTCCACCACGGCGGAGATGGTCGCCGCCGGTCGAACCACGTCGAGACCGAGCGGATCTTCGCCGATCTCGTCCAGCGCGACCTGCAGACCCTGGTGTTCGCCCGGGCCCGACAGACCACCGAACGCTACGCCCAGAAGAGCGCCGCGACGCTCAGAGACCGGGGCGAAGGGACTCTCGCCAATCGGATCGCGGCCTACCAGGCAGCGCTGAAACCCGATCGCCGGCGGGAACTCGAGGGCGCCATCGACGCTGGCGAGATCCGCGGCATCTGGAGTACGAACGCACTCGAACTGGGCGTCGATATCGGGACCCTCGATGCCGTCGTGTTGGACGGCTATCCCGGGACGCGGATGAACACCTTCCAGCAAGCGGGGCGTGCCGGGCGAGGCGACGAGGAGAGCCTCGTGGTCCTCGTCGCCGGCGAGGACCAACTCGACCAGTACGTGATGGCCCACCCCGAGGCGCTGTTCGACGGCGACCCCGAGCAGGCGGTCGTCAACCCGGAGAACGAGCAACTGCTCGACGACCACCTCGCGTGTGCCGCGCGGGAGTCCTGGCTCGAACCGGACGACGAGGAGGTCTTCGGGGAGACGCTCCCGGAGCGGGTCTCACGGCTGACCGAAGACGGACTGCTCTCGCGTCGGTCGACGGACGACGGGCTGAAGTGGGTGTACGACGGCGAGGGGAGCCCACAGCACGAGATGAGTCTCCGGACCATCGACGACCGGGAGATCCAGTTGCTGGTCCGGGGTGACACCGTCGCGTCACTGGCGCTCTCGGACGCACTCCGGGACGC
>JBNJDE010000131.1:0-5148 GCA_051744605.1 Halobacteriota archaeon | reverse complement strand
CGGTGACGACTGGGAACTGGTCGAACGGACCGAGCACGACGATTTCGTTCTCGAGGAATGGTATCGGAAGGCAAACTAACGATTACCCGCTTCTCTCCGACAGCGATGGAACCGTGGCCGAGGCGTACGATATTCTGTTAGATGAGTTTGCGGACCATCGTCGTCTCTCTCAGCGATCCGCCTTCGTCATCGATCCCGACCAGAGTGTCCGGTACAGCTAGATGGCCGAACGCGCAGACGATCACCCGGATTGGCATGCAGTCCACGAGGCGGTTCGTGACCTGCTGTGACCCTGGTTGTTCGCAGACGGGGTCGGCGGCTCACGTGGAGTACCCGTCCCACCTCGCATACAGTTGGACGGCCGGTGGAAGGACGACCACGGATGCGACGAACGAGTAGAACACGCTCAGGGCCATCAGGAAGCCGAAGTTACCCAGTACGGGAGAAATCGCGAATACGAGCGCCCCGGTGCCCAGAGAGGTCGTCGCCATACTTCCCGCGAGGGCCCCGCCGGTTCCCGTCAGGGTTGTCAGGAGTGCCTCTTGGGACCCCGTCGAGTCGTCGATCTCGTCGACGTACCGGTGGATGACGTGGACGGAGTAGGCGATACCGACACCCATCGATATCGAGAGGATCGTCGCCGTGACGGCGTTCAGCGCCATTCCGAGCGCCCGCATCGTCGCCAGCAGGACGATCACGGCGACGGCGATCGGAAAGACGTTGATGAGTCCGAGCATTGCCTTGCCCTCGAGCAGCCAGTACACCACCACGAGAAAGATCCCGGAGAGCAGGACCGCTAATACGAGGCTCTCGATGGAGGACTCGTAGATGATCTCGGACACCGCGCCGTAGACGATGGTCTGCCCGGTCGGGGTGGCAGAATATCTAAATTCGTCCGCGAGCACCGTCGCATCGGCCTCTATTTCTTTCTGGGACGCATCACTATCCACGGAATACGAGACCTTGGCACCGCGCCGATCGTCGGTCAGGTACTCTTCGGTCCGGTCGGCATACGGAGACGCCGCTAACTCGTCGTAGATCAGGGGTAAGTTACGATCCGGGATGCCATTGTCGTTCATGTCATTGCGCTCGACGAGGGCAGCGAACTCGGGATTTTGCGCCGCGTAGGAGCGGATGACGGTCACGACGCTCTGAGTCTCAGCCCCACCGTTTGTTCCGACGGCAAAACTATCCGGCGGGTCGTCGTTCGGGGCTGCGAGCACCTCCAGCGCGTGACTCTGCTCGAACGATCCCTGGACGTACAGGACGACCGACTCACTCTCAGCAGTCTCGAATCGATCTTCGAGCACGTTGATCGTCCTGGTCATCGTGTACTCGCTGGGGGCGAGTCCCGCAGGGAGGTTCTCGATGGCATCCGGTTGCTCCGATGGCGGAAGGAAATCCTCGGTATCGAACGTGTTGTCGACGCCAGCCCCGTACCCCGCCGCGCCGACCGTGAGCAAGATAATCACGAGAACGACGGCCAGCGGGGCCCGGTTGCTGATTCTGGCGGGTATCGCGAGGATACGACCGAGAGCCGACGCTTCGCTGGCGATCGGCGTATCGTCGAACTCCGGGAGGTTGTAGCGCTCTCTGAATCGATCGCTTTCGATCTTCGCGGCCGGGAGGAACACGCCGAAGATGAGAAAGGTGAACATGATCCCGACACTGGCGGCAAATCCCATTCGCTGGAGGGGTTCCAGGTCGGAGCTGATGTTGGCCCCGAATCCGAACGCCGTCGTCACGGCGACGATGACGAACGCGACGAGGAGTTGTCCCAGCGCGATCCGCATCGACGGGATGTGTTCCCGACCGGTCACGGTCTCCTCGCGGTACCGATTGATGATGTGGATGCCGAAGTCGACGCCGACCGCCAGCAGCAACACCGGCACGGTTATCATGGTGAGATCGAAGGAAACGTTCGCGAATCCGAGAAATCCGAACGTCCAGACGATCGTCATCGCGAGGGCGATAAGCCCGAGGACCATGTCGATGGGGTCGCGATAGGCGATCGCCAGGAATCCGAGGATGAGCACGACGACGATCGGCATGACGAGCGCCAGCGAATCGTCGATGACGTTCATCATCTCGTATTCGACCAGTCCATCGCCGAAGATGTGGACTGTCCCGGGCGTTTCTTCGGCCATCGACTGGATCTCGAGCTGGATCGGTTCCATGTCGTCCGCACGCTCGGGTGGCGTATGCGAGACGACGGTGATCGAGGCCGAGGACGTCCCTTCCCGGGAATTGAAGTCGGTACTGAGCGTCCGTTCGAACTCGGGTTGCTCGTTCGCGAGCGTTTCGATCGCCTGCTGGAGTTGTGCATCGCTGGCCTGCTGGATTGCGCGCCGTTGTTCGGCAGGTGTCGTAGCGGTGGGGTCGAGCGCCTGGGCTATCGTCGGAGCTGGGCCCTGCGCCGAATCCATATACAGATCCTCTCGCTGCTCGATCTGTTCGAGGAGGGTCAGCATCTCGACCAGTGACTGACGGGAGAGAACGTTATCGCTCTCGTAGATTAGTTGCGTGGACGCCGTATCGGTCTCGAATGGCCCCTGGAACTTCTCGTTGACGTCGTCGAGCGCCTCCTGTTCGGGCGTCCCTTCGACGAACGAGTCGAGCTGATCGGAGCCCATGGTGACCTGTCCAACACCGGCGGCGAAGACAGCGGTTACAACCAGAAACCCGACGATGACCGCCCGAGGTCGCTCCGTGACGACCGCAGAGACCCATTGCACGGCGTCGGTGACCTGGTCGCTCGCCGCCATCGATCACTGCCTCCGGTACAGGTAGCCTCCGAGCGCAATGATGACGAGGAGGACGGCGGCCCCGATCAACACCCACGGCAGACCGGTGTCTTCGGATTGCGTGACGGTCACCGGGACGGTCACGGTGTTAGAGACCTTCGAGGTTCCGTCGCTGTCCTCGTATTTCACGTCGAAATCCGCCGGATAGGTCTTCGCGATAGCACCGTCAGCAGCCCCCAACTGCAGCGTGACGGTCGTCGACTCGCCAGGATCCAGGGAACCGACGTACCCCTCGTCTTCGTCGCTGTCGAGCGGGTCGTCCACGAACAGTTTCATGTTGACGTTCGAGACGGGTTCATCGAGCTGGTTGGTGATGGTCGCGTCGACGGTGCGATCGCCCCCAGCAGTAATCTCGGGGTCGGCCAGCGCCACCGCGAACTGATCGCGTCGTTCTTCGACGGTGGCCACCGCGTTGACGTCCTCGTACGCCCGTTTCTCTCCGTCCTGGTTGCGATACGTGACGGCCATATCGAGGGACCGGTCCGTCGCCTTTCCGGTCGTGGTCACCTCCAGGGGAAGCACGAATTCGGCGGAGTCACCTGGTTCCAGCGTCCCGATGGCAGCATTGCGTTCCACGGGAACGATCGTTGGAGTCTCATCGGCGTACGCTACCACGACGTCGTCGACAGTGGCGGGCCCCGTATTCGTAATCGTCCCCCTGAGTTCGCCCTCTTCACCGACGCGAAGTGTGGATTCGGCGCTCTCTACCGAGAAGGTCTGCTCGGTCAGTGGGCTCACCCCGGCCGATAATCCGCGATGGACGCCAGGAATGCCGTCCGGATCCGTATACTGTACCGTCCCCGAAAGCGCGTACTCTCGAACGCTCGCCTCCGATTGAACGGCCACGTCGTAGCTAAGCGTCGCGTTCTCGTCCGGATCGAGCGACGCTATCCTGCTGGTCCCGGCCTCCGATTGACCGAAGAGGAACTTCGAACTCGACGATTCGAGTGACAGTCGAACGTCTTCTGCGACTTGTGAGCCCGTGTTCGCCACGGTGACGTCCATGCGTCCTCTATCGCCGATCCGAACGTCGGTATCGACGGATTCGATCTCGAATCGTGGCGTGTCGTCGACGGTGACCTCGACTGTTCGGGTTTCTGTCTCGGTCTTCTCGCTGATGCGGGTGCTACCCAACCAGACGATGTCCGTGTACGAATACTCGAGTTCGACGTCTATCTCGTAGGTTCCTGGTTCCGTTCCTTCGGGGACGGTCAGGCCGATCGAGGCGTTGCCGGGTCGATTCGTCGTGACGGTGCCGATGCCCGTCTGCCCCGTTTCGACCGATAACGGCCCCTCAGCTTCGGCTTCGACCCGGACGTTCCGGGCGGCGGTCACTGCGTCCCGCATCTCGGGTTGTCCGAACCGCATCTCGCCGTCGTTCGTAACTTGCAAGTTGAGTCGTGTGGCCTCACCGGGGACAACGGTGTATTGTGGGAGATGGACGTCAAGGTCCGGTTCGCCCTGGGCCGTTCCGAGCGGTTCTTCGTCGACCTGTGCTGGATCCGACGAGACCGATTGTGCCAAACCGACACCAGCGACGGCTATCGTCCCCGAGAGAACCACCAGCACGACCACCAGTACGGTCACCAGCCGTCTGCTGGTAGTCATCGCTGGGAGCCTCCGGCTACACCGTCTGACGGGACTCTATGCCGACTCCGCCGTCGTATCACTCCAAGATGACTCGTGGGTCGGTAGTTCATGGTCGAAATTGGCATCCAAAAATACAAAACGGTTTCGTTCATCCATTCCCAATAGCCACAACGATGACCGACGTACATGCAGGAACGAACGGAACGGAGGCACGATGAAGGGGTTCTCCGACGAGGAACGAGCGCAGATTCGTGAGGACCTCATCGTCGCCGGCAGAGACCTGTTCACGACCATGGGGCTCGAACGAACCAGGGTGAAGGATCTGACCGACGAGGTCGGCATCGGGACCAGTACGTTCTATCAATTCTTCGATTCGAAGGGGACCCTGTATCTCACCGTGTTGAACGACGAGGTCGAGCGCATCGCCAGGGAGTACGAAGGGGTTCTGGAGGATGCGCCAGACCTTCGAACCGAGGTCCACCACGGTCTCGACGCCCTCTTCGAGGAGCTGGAGACAAATCCACTGTTCTACCGGGCGGTGGTCGAGAACGAACATCAGCAGTTGATTCGGCGACTGTCGCCGGAGCAGCAACGAGAGAACTTCCCCGGGCGTGCGGACTCCCTCATGACGTTGGCGGAGCGTTGGACACGTCGATCCAACTTTCGACTCGACGACCCAGAAGCAGTGGTCGACCTGTTGCGCATGCTCTCACAGACCGTTCGCATGCGAGAACAATTCCAAACGCTCAGTTCC
>JBNJDE010000130.1:0-5149 GCA_051744605.1 Halobacteriota archaeon | reverse complement strand
CGCGTCGTCGACGCCGTCTCGAAGACGCTCGATGGGGGTTTCGATGTCGTCGAATTCGCTCGTGGTGGGGTTGACTGTCTCCCGGCGACCCACGACGAATTTGTTACAATTCCTACAATCTGAAAATGATAGTAGATAATCAATATTCGGGCGTCCAAGGTGGAATCGGGGCAATGTCATCCCTGACACTCTCGAGTCCGGCGTTCGCTGACGGCGATCCGATTCCCGAGCGGTACGGCTACACGCGGGACGACGTGAACCCTCCGCTCGAAATCGAGGGCGTCCCCGAATCGGCAGCGTCCCTCGCACTGATCGTCGACGATCCGGATGCTGTGGAACCGGCTGGCAAGGTATGGGACCACTGGGTCGTCTGGAACATCGATCCCGACCGGACCACCATCCCGGAGGACTGGGACGTTCCGGACCAAGCAGTGGGACTGAACGACTACGGCGATCGCGCGTACGGTGGGCCGAACCCGCCGGACCGCGAGCACACGTACCGCTTCAAACTGTACGCCCTGGACGAGGAGTTGGATATCGATCCTGGTGCGACGAAGGACCGTCTCGAGGACGCAATGGCTGGAAGGATCCTCGAGGAGACTCAGCTGGAAGGAACGTTTGCACCCTGATCACGAGTTGCCGCTGCTGGACGCTGGTTCGACCCACCCGCAGCGACGACACGGTTCCCGGGAGTCCGAATCGGTGGACCCCCCGCCGTGTGGCGATTCCGAACGTACCAACGCAGGGCCATCCGAGGGGACCTCACCTCGATGACAGACGAGGATAGGTGTGTCCCGGCGAGGCGGAACTGGAGCGCACTACGAGAGCGTCTCCTGGAGATTGGACCGCTCTGGGTTGGCGGGGTCGCGACGGTGCTGTTGTTCCTGTTCGCCGTTCAGTTGCTTGGAACCGCGACGGAAGCCGCCGAACCGGCTATCGAACGGATCCTTCGACGTATCGTCGTCGATGACACCTCCGCACTCGGACTCGGGTGGGTAGCTTCGTACGGATTGACGAACGGATCCGTCGTCGCGGCCCTCTCGCTGTCGCTTCTCCGCTCAGGCCTCGTCAGCCCGTCCGAGACCTATTTCATGATCGCCGGCACCCGTCTCGGTGGGACCGCCGTCATCGTCCTCGTCGGAGCGATGGACTACCTGCAAAACCGTCGAAACCAGTCGCTGACCGAAGGAACCAGCCTCGGACTGCTGACGTTCGTGATCACGTTCAGCATCTACATTCCAGTTACTGCACTCGGTGCCGTCGTCCTGACGCGACATCAGTCGACGGTGTTCGAGGCGACGACGGGGCTGGGCCTGTCGATCCGTTCGCTTGCGTACCTGGAACCTGTCACCGATGCAATTACGAGAGCGCTCGGCCCAACCATCACGTTGGGTGTGGCCATCGCGTTGCTCTTCGGGAGTCTCTGGTTTTTCGATTCACTCCTCGAGCGTGTCCACACCGAGACGGTCCGAAAGTACGTATTTCGGCACTTCAAACGGCGGTGGATGGCCTTCGGGATCGGGCTACTGATCACGGGGCTCACCACGAGCGTCGCCTTTTCGCTCGGCGTTATCGTGCCGCTGTACAATCGACGGTTCGTCCGCCGTGGTGAGATGGTGCCGTACATCCTCGGCGCGAACATCGGCACGCTGTTCGATACCCTCGTCGTGGGATTCGTCCTCGAGACGATGGTCGGCGTCGCCATCGTCGGCCTCGTGATGGGACTGGCGACGTTTCTGACGGTGCTCGCACTCGTCGGGTACACACCGTACCTGCGATTCGTCGATGTCAGTCAGGACAAACTGCTCGAGGACCGCCGATTCTTCGTCGCCTTCGGCGGTATCCTGATCGTCCTTCCTATCGTGCTCCTCGCGATTCCCCACCTATGACCGAAACTCGACCACTCGAACGACCGACACGAGTACCGAACCCATGACCGTTCACATGCTCGTTCCGATGGACGATTCACCGATGGCGAAGCGTGCGCTCGAACACGCCATCTCGATGCATCCCGAGGGTCGGATAACGGTCCTTCACGTCATCGACTCCCTCGAAGAGAGTTATCGCGCGAGGGCCCTGGTCGGGGCTGACGAACTCAGAGAACGGGCCGAAGAGCGCGCCGATGCCCTATTCGAGGATGCGGCGGCGATCGTCGATGCCCGAGGCATGGAGTTCGAGGCAGCGACCGCAGTCGGCGATCCTGCCCGCGAGATCGTCGCCTTCGCCGAGGAAGCGGACGTCGACCAGATCGTCATCGGGAGTCACGGCCGATCGCCGGTGTCGCGAATCTTGCTCGGAAGTGTGGCCGAGGAGGTGACCCGCCGCGCTCCAGTTCCAGTCACTGTGGTCCGGTAGGACGGAATCGACCCGCTCGTCGGTCGTCGCGTGTTGCCGATGTGCGTAGCCAATGGTGACGAACAGGTGCCCCGGGGTGCTTGCCAGTTGCATCGTACGGGAGGATGTCAGCAATCGGGTGCGAGCCCTATGAATACCTTTACATGAGCCAGCATTCAGTGTCCGGCAATGAGCGAAGCGGGAGACAGATTTCGACAAATCGTCGAGCACCTCCCCGAGGTCGTGTGGCTGCTCGACGGTGACCTGGAGGAGATTCTCTATACGAATCCTGCATATCGGCGGTTGTTGGCCACGTTATCCTCGGGAACGGAATGGCCGCTCGATGCGGTGGACCTCGTCCATCCCGAGGATACGGAGAAGGCAGCGGAGTGGTTCGAATCGATTCAACAGGATATCCGCGAGGGGACCTGGAATACGGAGTATTCATTCGACGCACGCCTGACAGACGGGACCGATACCGAACACTGGCTCGAAACGATCGGGGTCCCCATCGTCGAGGACGGTGACGTCATCGGGTTCGCTGGCATCTCCACGGACGTCACCGAACAAAAATTCCGCGAACGCGAACTCCAGACCAAAGTCGATCAACTCGACCAGTTCGTGAGCATGATCACACACGACATTCGCAACCCCCTGACAGTCGCCAAGGCGAACCTCGAACTGTACGAGCAGACCCAGAACGGCGACCGCCTCGAGCGGGTCGATGAGGCCCTGGATCGGATCGACGAACTCACGACAGACCTCGTCGCTCTAGCCAGGGACGGGGACGATTCGATCGACGTCAGATCCGTCCAACTGGATGCCGTCGCCACGAGGGCGTGGGAAGCCGTGGACACTCGCGATGCCCGGCTGGAGACGGTACCGGCCGAGATAGACGCCGACGCCTCGATGCTGCAGACGGCGTTCGAGAACCTCTTCAAGAATGCGGTCGGTCACGGCGGGTCCGATGTGACAATTCGGGTCGTCCCGACCGGTGCTGGATTCTTCGTCGAGGATACGGGGAGCGGGATATCCCCCGATCTCCGAGAGCAGGTGATGGAGCACGGCTTCACGACGGGATATAGCGGGACGGGGACGGGGTTGACGATCGTCCAGCGGATCGCCGACGAACACGGCTGGTGTGTCGACCTCGCTGAGAGTCCCGAAGGCGGAGCCAGGTTCGAATTTTCCCCCTGCTGATGGACACTCATCGCCGCACGGGTCGGACCACGCATTTCGTACCGGCGCAGTTACCGACGTCTCGACTCGGATCGGGAGTGCCCCTGGAGAACTCTATCGGGGCTCACCAGATCGGATCGCGACCATTCGATGATACACACCTTTCACACCGTGGCCACAACTGAGGACCGATGTCTGCTCTCGGCTGGCCCCTCGTTCTCATCGCCGTTTCCACGCTCGTGATCTGGAAGGGGAGCGGATACTTCGAGCGGTCAGCTGAACAGCTGAGCAAACACTACGGGTTGCCGGTCGCGTTCCACGGCGCCATCGTCGTCGCCGTCGGCTCCAGTTTTCCCGAGATCAGTTCGATCGTGATCAGTACGGTCTTCCACGGCGAGTTCTCACTCGGTGTCGGGGCCATCGTCGGCAGTGCAATCTTCAACCTCCTCGTCATCCCGGCACTCTCCGCGTTCTCCAGTGAGGAACTGGAGACGACCCGGAGCCTCATCCACAAGGACGCCCAGTTCTACATCATCAGCGTTCTCATCCTGTTCATCGTCTTCGCGCTCGGTGCGACCTACGTTCCGGGCGGAACGAACAGCGCCGCTATCTTGACTCCGTCGCTGGCCATCCTGCCGCTGGGCACGTACGGCGTCTATCTCTTCTTACACCAGCAGGACGCCAGCGATCACGTCATAGAGCGGACCCACGGCATCAACGCGGGCCGGGCGTGGGGAACGCTGGCAATCGCGTTGCTCGTAATCGCCGTTGGCGTCGAGGGGCTCGTTCGCGCGGCCCTCTCGCTGGGAACCATCTTCGAGACCCCGAGTTTCCTCTGGGGGCTCACCGTCATCGCGGCCGCGACGAGTCTCCCCGACGCGTTCGTCAGCATCAAGGCCGCAAAGGAAGACGACAGCATCACGAGTCTCACGAACGTCCTCGGCAGCAACATATTCAACCTCCTGGTCGCTATCCCCGTCGGTATCCTCCTGGCGGGGTCGGCCACGATCAACTTCCTCACGGCCATCCCGACGATGGGGTTTCTCACGTTCGCCTCGCTCGTATTCATCGTCTTCACCCGTACCGACCTCGAGCTGACCGATCGCGAGGCCTACGGATTCCTGGGACTGTACGTGCTGTTCCTCGTCTGGATGACGCTCGAATCGATCGGGGTCATTCACACGGTTCGGGGCATCTAACTGGACTCCGGAACATCGTTCGTTCCTGACCGCGATCTCGTTCGAATATGGTGCCAACCGACGTTCAAGAGTGGCGTCCAGGCCACTGTCTTTTTCCCCTCGGTCGACGTCTGGACCTCGCAGGACGGTGCCACTGGGATGGTGAGTAAGCGAACCTTCGCCGCGAGTACGGTCGTTCTCGGCATCGGCACGGTCGTCCACGCCATCTTCACCTGGCCATGGGGGGCCACGATCGCGCTCTTTATCGGTGGCGCGATCGTCGCGTTCCTCGCAGAAGCCTTCGTCGTGAATCTCGGCTGGCTCGAACACCACGTCGGCCCTCGGGTCGCGGGTGTTCCGTTGTATCTCCTGTTCGGGTGGGTTGGTACGATCTACGTCGCGTTTCGTGTCGTCCTCTTTCTGACAGATGGATGGGCAGCAATCGTGGCCGCTGCCAT
>JBNJDE010000129.1:0-5165 GCA_051744605.1 Halobacteriota archaeon | reverse complement strand
CCTCGAAGCGATCCGTTCGCAGGGCCATCAGTTCCCCGTCGCGATGATCACGGCGGTCGACCCCGACACCGATATCATCGACATGCCGTTCGACGATTACCTCACGAAACCCGTCGATAGGGCCCAGTTGATCGAGGTCGTCTCCGTCCTCGTCGAACGGAAGGCCTACGACGAGAAGAGCCGGGAATTCTTCCAGCTCGCCACGAAACGGGCGGCCCTCGAAGCCAGTCCATCGTTCGACGGCGAGGAGCGAGCGGAGTACCAGGACATCATTCGGCGGATGGACGAGCTCAAAGCGTCGCTCACCGAATCGCTGGAGAGCCTGTCCGACACCGACATGAAAGACGCCTACCGGATGCTCTGAGGGATCGAGGAGTTCGATACGACCGCCACGGACCGCGGTCGTCACGCCGCGGGCATCGCGAACGAAGGTTTTTGCCCCACGCAACCCGAGTACGTCTCGATGGACGACTTCAGCCTCGACCTGCGCAACGCCGAAGAGCACATCGAGGTCGCCGAGGACGACGGCGAGGTCCGGGACGTCGGCGTGGTACTCGGCGTTCTGGACGGCGAGACCCCCGACGAGGAGTGGCTGACCGAGATCGCCGACGACAACGTCTGCTTTCTGGCCGTCGAAGGTGACCTGAACGAACTGGCTTCCGGGTTCGCCCGGGACGTGAAAGAAGTGGACGGAACGCTGATGCACTTTCGCAAGTTCCTCGTCGTCGCCCCACCAGGCGTCGAGGTCGATACGGATCGGCTCTGAGAAGGGTTCGACCGGCCTCAACGATCGACCGACCGGTAGATCGCGACGCCGTCGTTCTCCATGACCCGTTCCCACTCGCCCGAGTGCTCGAACGACCGTTCGAGCGTACCGAACTGGACGGCGTTCTCGCCACGGATCGTGTACTGGCCCTTCTGCACGTAGACGTATTCGGGACTCGCGTCCACGCGTTCGGCAGCGGCGGTAACGCAGTCGACGCTATGGCACGCCGAAGCCGCCTCGAATCCCTCGAGGTGGCGGTCGTAGGCCGCGGGCGTCGTCCACTCGACGCCCCACGGACCGAGCAGAATGGTGCGATCCGCGTGAGCAGGAAACTCCTCTGCGGTATCGCCGAGGACGACGAACGTCGCGTCCTTCGGCGTCTCGCGTTCGACCCAGTCCATCGCGGCCATGGCGTCGTCGTCGAGGAACGACGGCGTCATCCGATCGTTCACCTGGGTCATCGTGTGGGCGTAGTAGACGCCACCACCGGCGGCCGCGAGGACGAGCGCGACCGTCATGACGGCGGTCCCGAGATCAGGCAGGTCGTGGTTCGGCGACTCGAATTCGAGCGTCGCGGCGACGAGCGCCGCCAGACCCACTGCCGCGGTGACGGCCGCGAAGCGAGGTTGCGCGAAGACGAAGGTGGTGACGACGATCCACGCCGGGAGAAATCGGCGCCCTCGGATCACGAGGCCCAGTGCGACCAGTCCGGCGAGTACCGCATGCGTCGGCGGGTCGAGGAGGATGGCGACGAGGCCACCACCGATGCCACCGTGGGTTCCGGCCGCGGCGGTGAGCGTGGTGATCCCGTGGACCGCGTGAACCCAGACGAGCCACGGACTGGCGATGAGCAGTCCCCCCACGCCCACCACGGCTCCACGCAGGAGCCCGGCTGCCGTACGATCGGCGACCACCCACCAGAGTAGGTAGGTGACGACGACGAACAACGAATACGTCGGGTGGGTCAATACGGTCAGCCCGAACGCGGCGGTTCCGACGATCACCGGTACGGGCCGCCTGCTCTCGAAGACGTGGTATCCCGAGTAGATCGCGACGAGCGCGTAGAGGAACGCGAACGAACGGACCAGGCCACCGGCAGAGAGGTGCCATTGCATGGCCTGGGGCGTCAGTGCGACGACGGTCGCGGCGACCGCCCCCGCCGGCCGCGAACCGCTGAGGTCTCGCGCGAGGAGGTACAGCGGCACCTGCGCGAGGACGACCGCCACACCCGGAACGAAGCGTGCGAGCGACACCGCGTCCAACCCGAGGTCGAGGAGCACGGCGAGGACGTAGAACTGCAACGGCGGATAGGCGAACGGGACGCCGTCGGCGGTGTACCCAGGGATCCGTTCCGGGGGCAGATACCCACCGGCCGCGATCGTTTCGGCGATCTTCGTGTACAGGCCGGCGCCGTAGGCCGGATAGGGATTCGTCGTCAGATAGACGCCCACCGCGACGACCGCTGGGAGAATGGCCAGTGACAGCCAGCGAGCGTCGCGTCGATCGACAGGGAATAGGCGGGTGTATCGGTGGAGCGCCCGACGGCGCGGTTGGTCGTTTCGATCGCTCATTCTCGCTCGAATCGAACTGGCCAGCGAAGGCGCACCGAGACGTTCCGATGGCGGTACTCCACGACGGACCAGGCGGAAAGCGAGAGGAGCAGGACCACTATCGCACCGAGCTGGAGTGGCCCGACCCAGCGCGGGAACGCGTACGAGACGAGGTTCTGGATATCCGTCGGGACCACCGAGCGATAGAGGCCGACGTCCTCGCCGTCATCACCGACGGTCCGTGACGGGAGATCGAGGCTGGCCGCGCTCTCTCCACCGCTGCTCTCGTCGCCGGTCCCCAGTCGCTCGGACTCGTAGGGGAAGCCGACGTCGGCCGACCAGACGATTTCGCTCTGCTCGTCGAGTTCGAACACCCGATCACCGTTTGAGTCGGAGACGAGCGTGTGCCCGTTGGGCAGTCGGTCGGCGTCACGAGGCCACGTGATCCGTGCATCGGCGTACTCCCAGGACTGCTCCCACTCCTCGCCCGTCCACTGGTACTCGACGACGCGACCGTTCTCCGAGTCACCGATCAGGACCGCCGGTCCGCCGCGCTCCGCGGGGATGAAGTCGGGGTTGTGCTGCTCGTAGAGCGTGTCCAGTTCGCCGTCCGCGCCGAGCGTCCAGTCCTCGAGGAGACCGTTCTCGAGGCTGACGAAGGCAACCTGGTCCTGATTGCGGAGGCTCACCATGACGGCCTCCTGGCCGTCTATCTCGACGTACTCGACGTCGTTGATGTGCGTCCAGTCGTCGGGCCAGGGACCCCCACCGGAGATGGGGTAGTCCGATTGCGCGTCCCACTCCCACTCGACGAGTTCGGTCGTCGTGTTCACGATGTACGCCCGGTCGCGGTCGATGTCGGCCACGAGCAGTCGCTCCTCGTCGATCCGGTCGACGTCGTGCCACCGACTCGAGTGTTTGCCCGGAGTGATGCGCTCGTAGATGGTCTCTCGGTCCCCGTCGGTGAGGTTGACGCGATCGACACCGTTACGAGTACAGGCGCCGCTGCCGTCGCAGTCCTCGCTATCGAGGTGTTCGGAGTAGACGAACTCCACGGTGGCGGTCGTTCCCTCGACCGGATCGACGTCCCAGTACCGGGTGTACTGGTCCTCGTAGTAGTAGATGCTCCCGTCGGGCGCGAACGCCACGAGTTCGGAGCGGGCACGTGGCCCATCACCCTCGTCGGAGACGAAGGCGTTCGAGTCGGTCGCGACCACGGTCATGTTCTCCCTGGGGTCGACGACGGGGGAGCGATCACCGCAGACGAACGCTTGCTCGACGACCGGGTCGCCGGTGATCTGGTCGCTCTGCCGGACCGAGTCGACGTAGCCGACCGCCAGCACCGCAGCAGAGAGGAGAACCAGCACGGCGAGGAGGGCCCGCTTGCGACGGAGATCATCGTCCATGCTGGCAGTATCGATTCCGGGGGTAATGTGTTCAGCGATTGTCCCAGCGGATACTCTCGCAGTACTCCGGCACGCGTCTCGACCTGTCGATAACTACCAGCGAAACTGCGGGACGGGTCGTCGATCACCCGGTCGGAGTGATCGTGAGATAATGCCCGTCGGGGTCGCGGATCCGCACCCGGTCGTCGGCGTGAGTGGAGTTACTCGCCAGGTGGGCGACCCGATCCCGAACTGCCGCCGGGTCGGTCGCGATGAACCCGACGTCGACGTGCACGCCGCCCCGGGCATCGGCGAGCCCGCGTTGCGGTTCCCAGAGTTCGAGGTCGACCGGGCCGGTCATCCGGACGCGCCGGCGCGTGTCCCCACGGTCGACGACCGAGAAGCCGAGGTGCGAGTAAAAGGTCTCGGCCCGCTCGAGGGCCTCGACCTCGAAGACCACCTCGAAGATGCCGGTGAGCGGTTCGCCACCCGGATCGCCGACGCTTCCGATCTCTGCGCAGTGGCCATCGGTATCGAACAGGTACACCGACTGCGAGGAGCCGAATGAGTGTTCTTCGATATCGTGGTCCGCTGCGAGGCGGGAGACCCACGCGTCGTACTGCGCTGGCGGCGTCGCCATCGCGAAGTGAACGTGGAGGCCGCCTCGCGGAACCGGCCCCGGTTCGACGAGACGGAGTTCGTGGTCGCCGACGGGGAACACCACCGACTCGTCTCTGTCGGTGGGTTCGAGGTCGAACGTCTCCGCGTAGAACTCGCTCGCGCGGTCGGCGTAGAGCACCTCGAGCGAAAGCCACGCCAGGTCGTCGAGCATGCCCGACTGGACGGACCGAAGCACCAATAGCGTACCCCAGGTGGACATTTATCCCCTCGCCTGCCGTACAGCGTGGTATGCCGTTCAAAGCGACCGGTGAGTCCGACGACCTGAGCGTCGTCGACGAGTGGGAGAACGGCGTCGGCTGGCTGGCCCATCCCGAGGAGACGATGCAACGGGCCAGTCACGCCATCGCCGTGGACGGCGACGTCTGGATCGTCGACCCCGTCGACGCGCCAGGGGTCGACGGCCTGATCACCGACCTCGGCGACGTGGTCGGCGTCGTCGTCCTCCTCGACCGTCACCAGCGGGACGCCGACGCGTTCGCCCAGCGCTTCGACGTGCCGGTCTACCTTCCCCCCTACATCGACCGCGAGTTCGACGCGCCGGTCGAGCGACTGGGCGTTCGGTTGCCGGAGACGACCGTCCGCGTCCTCCACACGGTCGACCTGCCGTTCTGGCAGGAGGCCGCTCTGTTCGACGGGGAGACGTTGATCGTGGCCGACGCGCTGGGCACGGTGGAATACTTCGTCGTCGGCCCCGAACGCATCGGCGTCCACCCGATGTTGCGTCCGGTGCCGCCGACCACGCTTCGCGACCTGACGCCGGCACGGGTTCTTACCGGTCACGGC
>JBNJDE010000128.1:0-5221 GCA_051744605.1 Halobacteriota archaeon | reverse complement strand
ACTCGACGAAGTCGATGTCTTCCATGCCCTGGGCCGCGCCCGCCGGTTGTTCGTTGCGGCCGTAGATCTGCGGGGACTGTACGCCGGTGACGACGACCATCGTGCGCATCCGTTCGTCGAGTTCGTCGTCGATGGAGGTCCCCCAGATGATGCGCGCGTCGGGGTCGATCCGGTCGTAGATCTCCTCGACGACGCCTTCCGCCTCCTCGATGGACATGTCCGGACCACCGGTGACGTTGACGAGGGCGGAGTTCGCCCCGGAGATGTCGACGTCCAGCAGGGGGGAGCGGAGCGCTTCGCGGACGGACTCCGTCGCCTTGCTGTCGGTCTCCGACTCCCCGAGACCGATCATGGCGACGCCGCCTTTCTCCATGACGGTGCGGACGTCGGCGAAGTCGAGGTTCACCAGCCCCGGTTTGGTGATGAGCTCGGTGATGCCCTTGACCGAGCGCATCAGGATCTCGTCGGAGATCTTGAACGCCTTGCGCACGGGGAGTTTGCCGACCGAGTCCAGCAGGCGGTCGTTGGGGACGACGATGACCGTGTCGGCCACGTCGCGGAGCCGTTCGAGACCCGCCTCGGCATTCGTCCGTCGGACCTCGCCTTCGGCGGTGAACGGCGTGGTGACCACCGCGATGGTCAGCGCGCCGCGTTCTTTCGCGGCCTTCGCGACGACGGGGGCGGAACCGGTTCCCGTCCCGCCACCCAGGCCGGCGGTCACGAACACCATGTCCGCGCCGGCGATCGACTCGCGGATCTCGTCCTGGCTCTCCAGGGCGGCTTCCTCGCCGACCTGTGGGAGCGAGCCGGCTCCCCGACCCTGGGTCTTCTCCTTGCCCATGAGGATCTTGGTGTCGGCTTCGATGTCCACGAGATGTTGTACGTCGGTGTTTGCAGCGACGAGTGATGCTCCACGGATGCCCGCTTCGAACATTCGGTCGATGGTGTTGCTCCCCGCACCGCCACAGCCGACGACCGTGATCTCGGTCTGAAGGTCCTCGAGAACGTCTTTGAGTTCCTCGTCGGTCATGGTCCCGGACCGCGACTGGTCCGAGGTGGGTGTCGCACCATCCCCCGAAGCCGGTGGCTCCGCTTCGGCTTCGTCGATTGCGTCCTGTACAATCGAATCCATCGTTAATAAACCGATACCGGACCGAGCTTAATTACCTTTCCCCTCCACGTCCGACGCGTGTCAGACGGTGAACCGCTGTCGTTCCCGTTTCTGGACGTTTTCGGGTCTGACCGCTTCGCCGTCGACCTCCACCGGTTCCCCACCAGCCAGCCGACCGAACTTCGGCCCCTCTGGAACGCCCGCCCGTCGGGCGGCCTCCGGATCGAACGTCGTTCGTTCGGCGACGATCGCGCCGTCCTCTCTATGGACCGAGTCGTACGCCTGTCGGAGGATCTCGACGAGACCATCGACGAGGCGGTCCACGTCCTCGTCGGTGCCGAATGCCGCCGACCCCTCGATCCGATTGCCATTCTCGACGGTCTCGTACGCGATCGTGTGGTCCTCGACGAGGGCCCGCGTGGCGTCGTCGTCGATAGTCTGACAGTCGGCGACTGCGTCGTCGGGTAACGAACGGACGGAAAGCGAGCCGGGGTCGGCCCGTCGCTCGCCGAACGCGACGCCCGTCTCGATGGGGGCCAGTTCTCGTTCGACTGCTTCGACCAGGTCCATCGGAACCCCGTCTGTCGTCCTGAGCCAGGTCTCGCTGACGATGCGGTAGCCGAGGTCCTCGACGACCGATTCGACTGCCGGAACGTCACCGTCGAAGACCGCCAGGTCCGCGCCACTGGTCTCGAACATCTCCTCGAGCAGGTCCCGGTGGGACTCGGGCCTGCCGAGCGCCTCGATGCTCCAGTCGGCGGCGACGTGCCCCATCGCGACGTCGGTCTCCGTCACCAACCTGGTCGGCCTTGGGGCGTAGTGGTTGCCACCGAACGCGACGACGGTGCGGTCGGGCCCGGCTCCCTGCCCGCCGAGTGCCAGGATACTCCTGGCGACGGCCCGAGCGCCCGCGGGGTCTCGCCACTGCGCTTCGTCGCTGCCGAGTTCGACGAACATGGACGGGGCACCGACGGCAGTCGGCCCGTGGTGAGTGCACTCCATCGCCACGTCCCAGCCCTCCGGTGCGTGCTTCGTGAGGGCCTGGAGGACTCGTTTGTGGGCACCTGGACAGGGGGTCGCGAGGTCGCGGTCGTCGCCGCCGAACTCCGCCTCGCCGAAGTTCCCGGTGAAGTGGGCACTGAGCAACCGACCGGTCTCCCCGGAGTGTCGGGAGGCGAAGACGATGCAGTCGGGGTCGTCGAAGGCCGCCGCGACGCCATCGAGTTCGAGATGCCACTCCTCGAACTTCCGCAACTCGAAGCCGTCCGTCCGGTAGACCCCCGGCTCGACCGTCTCCCAGTCGGTCGCTTCGAGAAGCATCTCGCCGATGTGCGCCGACGCTTCGTCGGCCGTGCTGACGACGATTCCTATCACGAACCCGGGTAGGCGGAGGGTGTAAAAAACTCCCGCGGTCGGACCGATAGCCGACGCCGGCGTCGGTCAGCCGAGGTAGTACCCCGCCGCCCGGCGGATCGCTGCGCGCGAATCGGAGACGATCTCCGCGATCGCCTCCCGCCGCATGTAGAACAGCCCGAGCGCGAGGACGACGTAGAGGACGGCGTAACTGTCGAGCAGGACGATGCTCAGCTCCTCGGCGCGAGCGGCTGGCAGGAGTCTGATGAGGGCGAACTCCGCGGCGACCTGCGAAATGAACAGTCCCAGCAGGACGATCGCTTCGCGACCGCTGATGGTGAAGTTGACCAGCACCGCGATAGCGAAGAGGCTCTGTGCCGCGGTGATCCAGATCTCGGCGGCCTGCTTGGCGTCGAAGGGAAGCGTCCCGAGTTGTCCCAGTGCGAGGCTGTAGACGACGGCCAGCGTCCCGATGAGGAGCGTCCACTGGTTGAGCTTCGAGGAGATGAGGGCGTTGAACCCCGCCGTCGTCCGGGCCTTGTTCACCAGGTAGACCACCACGATGAGTTCGGGGCTCTCGCTCGCCAGGGGTGCGATCCACTGGATCATGAAGAAGGGCGGGAGGCCGAGGTTCTGCCCGAGCACCTCGAGGCCGTGTGCGAAGGGGTGGACGGCCACGTAGATGAGAAAGCCGGAGTACAGGAAGAGGGCGATGGCGGTCGGTGCCCGTATCAGCCGTGGTCTGGCGTGGAAGTACGCCGGGACGCCGACCTGCTCGCCGACCTCCTCGACCTCCCCGGAGATGGCGATGAGGATGTAGACCACGTACAACCCGACGAGGACGGCGGTGTCGACCAGGCCGATGCCACCGTTCAGCGGGACGAAGAAGGCGACGACGGTGGCCGCCAGCAGGAAGCCGATCTCGACGGAGATGTTCCGGTCGAGATGGACGACGTCCGCGAGGAACCCATCCCGTTTCTCGATCGATCGATCCGTGTGGGCGACCGCTCGGTAGATGCTGAAGAGGGCGATGCCGGCCCAGCCGATACCGATGAGGATGCGGTTCGCGCCGGTCATGTTCGCCACGGCGAGATTGGCGTCGTGACACGCCCGAACGACGCCCGGCGTCGACGCGACGGCACAGGCTTCGGCGGTCGCACCGCCCGCCCCCGCTCGCCAGGCGTAGAGCGCGTCAACGGCGTACTCCGGAGCGACGGCGAGGACGGCCAGCACGGCGATGGCGAACGCTCGAGGAACGTCCTTCTCGGCGATCTCTGCGGCCCAGGCCAGCATGAACGAGGCGCCGAGGATCCCGAAACCCGCGACGGCGACGGTGGGGAGCGGCGCCATCGAGTCGGTGTTGCCGGTCGCCCAGATGATCATCCAGGGTGCCGTCATCGCGAGCGCGGCGGCGAGGATGAGAAGGGGGTGTCGCAACCGCGATACCATTGTCGGTGGGGATTTCGAGGCCATCACTCAATATCTGTCGATTCGGGGATGCATCGGGTGAGAGTCCCACTCGACCGTCGGTTTTACGACGACGCGGCCGTCACTCGCGGCATGCACGTCTTCGGACTCCTCGGTAACCCGGTCGGCCACTCCGTCTCGCCGACCATGCACGAGGCGGCCTACGACGAACTCGACCTCGACGCGCGCTATGTCACTTTCGAACCGGACCCGACCGAACTCGAGACGGCACTCTCGGGGGCCGACGCGCTGGGCATCGAGGGCCTCAACGTCACGATCCCGTTCAAACAAGCCGTCCGGGAACTCGTCGAACCGGACGACCTCGCCTCACGAATCGGGGCCGTCAACACCGTCGATTTCACCGGTGACCGGCCCGTCGGACTCAATACCGACGCCGATGGCGCGCGCCGCGCGCTCGACCGCCACGACGTCACCCTCGCCGGTCGAACGGTCGTCGTCGTCGGGGCCGGCGGCGCGGGTCGCGCGATCGCCTTCATGGCCACAGACGAGGGGGCCACTGTCCACGTCGCCAACCGAACCAGGAACTCGGCCATCGAACTCGCCGACGCCCTCGACGGAACGGGGCACGGTCTCGACGCACTCCCAGCCCTGCTCCCCGACGCCGACGTCCTCGTCAACGCGACCAGTGTCGGGATGGAGGAGGACGTCTCCCCCGTTCCATCGGGGGCATTGCACGCCGACCTGGCCGTGATGGACGCGGTCTATTCGCCGCTCGAGACGACGCTCCTCCGGGAGGCAGCGGCGGCCGGCGCGACGACCATCGACGGTGCCTGGATGCTCCTCTACCAGGGGGTCGCCGCCTTCGAACGGTGGACGGGCCTGGCCGCACCCGTCGAACGGATGAACCGGGCGGTTCGCGCGGAACTGACGGGGAACGAGGACGTCTGAGACAACTATCTATTTACACCCGGCGTCGATAGAGACCCATACAATGGGATGGATCGAAACGATTCGGTCGTTGCTGGGGCTTCAGTCCAACGGTCACCGGGAGACCGGTGACGTCGAGGTGACGGTCGAGAAGGAACCGGACGCCTCGTCGGAACGTGTCGTAAAGGAGCCCTCCGACGGCGACATCGTCGAAGGGGACGACGCTGCGGAAGGGACCGACGAACCACTCGAGGAGGAAGCCGACCTCGAAGCGGCCGGCGAACCTGAAGCAGACGACGAGGAGCTGACCCAGGACGCCACCGAAGCAGCATCTGCAGCGGCCGGCGACGACGAAGCAACCGAACCCGAATCCGTCGAAGAACCCGAACCGGAGTCCGTCGA
>JBNJDE010000127.1:0-5291 GCA_051744605.1 Halobacteriota archaeon | reverse complement strand
GACTGGTTGTAGAGGAAAAAGCCGATGTCGTCGGCGACCTCGGAGAGGAGCTCCCAGGAGACGACCTCGGGTTCGAGGTCCCCGCGGAAGTGGACGGTCAACACGCCGTAGGCCTCATCTTCGTATTGGAGTGGGATGGCGACACCGGGATGTGCGGGGACGTCTTCGCCGTGCTGCGCGAACGGCTCCTGAGTGACGTCGTCCATCCAGTAGAACCCCTCGTCGATCACCCGCTCGCAGTAGGCATCGGTGTGAAAGGAGGCGACCGCTCGCTCGTCGAGGTCGGACCCGCTGTTGCAGACGAACGACGGCGTGGTGTCGTCCATGAGCGCGGCGAACGTGCAGCCGAACAGGTCGCTGGACCCGATGATGTCGGTGACCCTGGTGAGCATCTCCTCCACCGAGTCGGTCCTGACGAGCGCGCGGTTGACGGTCGACATCACTCGCCGATATTCAGCGAGGATCTCGTTCTCCTTGGATTTCTCGTACGACTCGGTGATATCCTGCATCGAGACGGCAGCCGAGACGACCGTCCCCTCGTCGTTTCGCAGAGGGTACCCCGAGATCGCCAGCCGTCGTGGGGTTCCGGTCGCGTCCTCACGCGTCGTTTCGAATTCGACCCGTTCGCCGCCGTATACCCGATCCAGATACGGTTCCACGGCGGTGAACGCCGTCTCCCCGATGGCCGACTCCAGTGTCTCCATCGAGAGATCGGCGTCGTCTAGCCCGTGAAATGCACGAAACCGGTCGTTGGCGAAGTGGAACGTCCCGTTTCGGTCCACCGCAGCGATGAGGGTCTTCGAATTCTCGATGGCCTGCCGGTACCGACGCAGACCCTTCTCGTATTCTTTCCATTCCGTGATATCGGTCTGGATGGCCACGAACGCCAACAGGTCGCCGGCCCCGTCCTCGACCGGGGCGATAGTCTGATGGGCACGATACAGGTCCCCACCGTTCGTTCGGTTGACGATCTCCTCTTCCCAGACCGCACCACCCAGAATCGTCGCCCAGAGCGCGTCGAAATACGCCGCGGACATCTCGCCGGAGTTCAATATCCTGGGGGTGCGTCCGATGGCCTCCTCGCGGGAATAGCCGGTGATCGTCTCGAAGGCGGGATTGACGTACTCGATCGTCCCCTCCGGGTCGGTGATGTACACCCCGTGGCCTGCCGCTTCGACCGCGTTCGTGAACAGTGCTAGCTCCCGTTCGATCCGTTTCCTGGTCGCTATCGCCCGCCCGATGGCGAGAAAGCCCTGCACGGTGTCCATCTCGTCGTAGCTCGGTACGTAGTTGAACGCGTACCAGCACTCCCCACCACCGGAGCAAGGGAATCGTCGCTCCCGATCACGCACCTCCTGGCCGTCGAGCACCCGACGTTCGTCCTCGAGGACCGATTCGACCGCATCCGCTCCCCAGAGCGACCGCGTGCTCCGGCCGACGATCTCGGAGGGCGTGGAATCGACCTTCGACGCATACCGCTCGTTGGCCGTCACGATCCGGTGGTCCGTGTCCTTGGCGACCACGAGATCCGAGGTATGGCTGAAAAGGGTCTCGACCAGGTCCTCGAGCGATCGTTGTCCGACGTTCGCTTCGTTCATTGTTCGTTCTCGCCCCCAGAAGGGGCAAATCAGCTATCGATCAGGTAGTATCGTCGACGATCGAGGGGTCGACGACGATGATGAACCCGTCGTCTCGGCGCAGGACGCCCTCGACCGCTCCTTCGCTCATCTCAGATTCGATCGCTTCGTCCGTGTATTCGATGACCCGTTCGACGCTGTCCACGATCCAGCCCACGTTGCCGTCCGCACGATCCAGGATCAGGATGCGGTCGCCGCCCGCGTCCTCGGCATCGATGTCGAAGTAGCTGCGTGGGTTGAATATCGTCGTCGTCTCGCCGCGAAGGTCCATCACGCCCTCGAAGTGCTCGGCGGTGTTCGGCAAGGGGGTCAGGGTGCCGCGCTCGACGATCTCGTCGACGGCGGTGATGTCGAGGCAGTACGCCGTCTCACCGAGTCGGAAGACGACGCCCTGTTTCACCGTCGAAACCTGGCCGTCTTGCGTGTCCGTCGCCGCCATCGTCACATCCCCTGGTCGAGACGGCTGATCGCCTCCTCGATGTCGGAGACCATCTGGGCCTGTTCTTCGTTGGCCGCAGCGATGTTCTGGACTTCGGCGGCAACGTCCTCGGCCTTGGCATTGGCCTCGTCGATCATCGCGGCGACCTCCTCGGTGCTCGCCGCCTGGTCGTCGGCCGCGTCCGCGACCTCGTCGACCCCGTTGGCCGCCTCCTGGATCGCGGCCACCACGTCCTCCAGGCGCTCCATGGTCTCTTCGACCATGTCGATGCCCTCGTCGATCTCCTCGGTCGTCTCCTCGAGACTTTCGACGGTCTCCTCGGTGTCCGCCTTGATCCCGCCGATCATCGATTCGATCGTCTGGGCGTGTTCCTGGGACTCCTCGGCCAGGTTCTTGACCTCGTTCGCCACGACGGCGAAGCCGTCACCCTCCTCGCCGGCACGCGCGGCCTCGATGTTGGCGTTGAGCGCGAGCAGGTTCGTCTGGTCCGCGATGTCGTTGATGAGTTCGACGATCTCGTCGATCTCGTCGACCCGGTTGCGCAGGTCGGAGACGTCGGCGGAGACCTCGCCCGCGGCTTCGTCGATGTCCTCCATCGTGTCGATGGCCTCTTCGGCGGTCTCGTACCCGCCCTCGGCCTGTTCGCGAGCTTGATTGCTGACCGCCGCGACCTCCTCCGCACTCGATGCGACCTCCTCGACCGTGGCACTGACGTTCGCCACCTCGGAGGTGACTTCCTCCATCGCACCCGACATCTCTTCGGCGGTCGTACTGATTCCTTCCGAGCTCTCGGCGACGTCCTCCGCGGCAGTCGTCAGTTCGGAGACGGATTCCTGGACGTCGGACTGGGCGTCCTTGATGTCGGTGATGTCCTTGAAACTCTCCGTGATGCCGACCACGTCACCCTGTGCGTTGGTGATCCGCTCGGAGACGAGGAGGGTCTCTCTGGTCTCGCCGTTCGCCAGCTCCTTTTCGATCTCGACTTCGACCCGCTGTTTTCCCTGCTCCATCAACTGCTTCACGGTGCAGTTCTCGGTCCCACAGACCGGACCGGACATCTGGTTCATGCACTTGAGGTCCTCGTTCTCGGCGTCGACCCCCGTCCATTCGGTCATCACCCGGTTCTGCTTGGCGACGTTGAACTGGTCGTCGATGACCCGGAGGGCAGTCCCGGTGTTGTTAAACAGTTGATCGGGATCCTCCTCGAGAACGACCTCGATCTCGGGTCTATCCGGTTCGGGGAGGTCGTCGCCCGGCGAGTCCATCGGCTCGTCGGCGAGCGCCTGGGTCTGGGTTCCACCGTCGGCCGTCACCGTCCTGGGAGCCGCCACGTCCGGCCCCGAATCCGTCTCGTCCGGGAATTCGACGGTATCCGACGGTTGCTCGGTCGCAACCGAGCCCTCGTCGACCCCGATCTCGACGTCCTCCTGGGGGGCAGACGGCGTCGTCTCCCGCTCAGGGTCGTCCGCGACATCGCTACTGGCGAATACGTCGACGAGTTTCGGTATGATACCCATACGTGTGATTTCGGCTATACCACCATCCGGATGGTGACTAGATACAGACGGCGCCCGCGAGTGGGCCTCTAGATAACAAAATTACCATCACGGAATCTACATCTTTCACCGGGACTGCCGATCGGTCACGGTGTCCTCGACCAGTTCGCGTAATGCCAGCCGTAGATGCCGATACACCGTCGGGGGTGAGACGTCGAACATCTCCGCGAGTTCCTCGCCGGTCGTCTTCCGATGCCATTCGAAGTAGCCAGAGTGTAATGCTGCTGATAGGATCTCCAGTTGCCGATCCGTGAGACGATCCTGTGTCGAATCGGTCCGTTCCGTCTCCTGTCCCACCACTTGCCGCCGGGCACTGAGTTCCCAGTTGGGGTGGCGGTGGAGGAACGTGTCGATGACCGTGTTGATCTGTGCCCCGTCGTGGTAACTCACGACGAGTACACAGCGAGACGGAGTTACCTGCACCTCGTGGAACCGGCCCCCGGATTCGAGAATCGTGACGGGTGGTATCTGATTCTCGGTGTCGATCTCGAACCGAACCCGCTCCGCCCCCGCCTCCAGTATTCGAAGGCCCCGAATGCTCGCAATCGCGTCTGCAGCGTTGCGAACCGTCGATTCCGAGACACCGTCGACCGCCCCGTAGAGGTAGTACCGTTCGTCCCCCTGTCCCACGATCCCATCCACCGTCACCGAACTGTCCAGTTCACGAGCGAAGGCCGCACAGAGCGAGTCGACCGCGTCGGTCTCGAACTGGAGTTCGACGCGTTCCCGACTGCCGAGCGACCGGCGCTGTTCGACCATCGTGATCGCGCGAGCGATGGTCTGCCCGAGTTCCTCGAAGACGACCTGGCGCTGTTCGATGAACGACATCGGTCCCGATTCGTATATCGTCAACACGCCGTAGCGGACCTCGTCGTGGCTGATCGGGACGCTGAGCGCCGACCCGAAGCCCCGTTTCAGTGCCTCCCGATACCAGGGGCCCTGGTCGATGCGCTCGGCGACCGACTGGATTCCCACCGGCCTTCGTTCGTCGACGGCCCGCACGGCTGGCTTCGATCCATCAGCTACCATCTCGAAGCGATTCGCATCGAGGTAGCTGCTCTTGGGCCCTTGCCACGCCCGTGGCTCGATCGTCGATTCGCCCGGTTGGTAACCACCGATCCAGACCAGTTCGACGTCGTCGAACTCGGCCAGACTCCGGCAGACCTTCGCTTCGATCTCTTCGCGAGATTCGGTGTCGAGCAGCTGATTTTGCAACTTCCTCGCGCGTTCGTTCACCCGGGTCAGTTCGCTCAACCGCTCGTTCGTCAACTCGAGTTCGTCGCGCTTGTCCTGAAGCTGGGTCTTCCACTCGAACCGTTCGAAGGCGTCCTCACAGATGGTCGACAGGAGTTTGGCCAGCTCGACTGACCGGTCCTGGAATTCGTCACCGGATCGGTGGCTCACCAGCAAGATCGCCTCGCCCGCTATCGGGATGAGCAACCACGTCTCCGGCCCGTCCGCTTCGAGCCATCCCTCCGTTACGTCCTCAACGACGCTGACCGACGAGTCCGCGAACGCATCCCAGAGGACGGACTCGCCCGGAGCCAATCGCGTGGCCACCAGTTCGTCGGTGGTTTCGAACCCAGGGATAGCATCGGGACGAAGGACGTTCTCGTCCTTGTCGTACGAGATGTACGCGACGTCGGCGTCGTCGAAGAT
>JBNJDE010000126.1:0-5327 GCA_051744605.1 Halobacteriota archaeon | reverse complement strand
GACCAACGGGAGCCGCGAACCTTTTCCCCGCAGACCCGATACGGTCACTCGATGGCGCAGCCAGGCGTACCCGGCGAGGATGACGATTCGTCCGTCGACCTGCCCTGCGGCCGGACCGTTCCGGTCGCCGACTTCCACCTCGGGATGCGCGAGTACCAGTGTGCCTGCGGCGACAGTCACGCGGTCGTCCTCGACCCGCACCCGCTCTCCCGGTTCGTCCCGGAGGACACCGTCGAGGTGTTGAAGACGGCCATCGGGACGAGCCCCGACGACGAGTTCGAGGAGTTCGGCATCGCCCACCTGCTCGGGGCGGTGATGGAAGAACACCCCCAGGAGATGATCGTCCACGACGCCTCCCGAAACGGCAGCGTCGGCTACGCGCTCCTCTGGGTCGCCAGTTTCGACGCCCGCGAACTCCACCGCCGGGTCGTCGAACTCGTGGTGAACCTGATGGAGCACGCGCTCGGACACGCGGAGGACGACGCGGCGCTCCAGGCGTTCGAGACGCAACTCGCGGACTTCGACGTCGACGCGTTCGTCGACGAGTACCGAGAGGTGCGGGACTTCGAGGACGAATGGGACGAACCGACCTGACCGCAACGCAACGACCGCACCCCGCAGACGCCGTCCGCTCGACGCGCCGACCGAACGTTCTTGCCGATCCAAGTCACCTGTCCAGGTAATGGCCGAGCTCGACGTCACCGGCGGGTTCGACGTCCACGAACAGCGGTCGAAGTTCAAACTGCTGAGACAGGACGCCGGGTCGATGCACCTCGAGAACCGCGGGGACCTGGAGTGTCCCGCCTGCGGGGCGGTCTTCGACCGGCTGTTCGTGACCGACGAGGCGACGGTGACCTTCTCCAGTTCACCGAACGGACCGATATGTCTGGTTCGGGCACCCGATCAGTTGCTCGTGCTGACGCACTAGTCGGATCACGGGTCCACGCGAGGACACGTGGGACCTCACTCCGCGTTCATCTTCGCCGAAACGGCCCCGACGCGCTCCTCGATGGTCTCGAGCTCCGCTTTCTGCCCGTCCGTGGCGTCCGCGACTTCCTCGACCTCCTCGGCGACCTGCTCCGCCCGGTCCGCGGTCTCGTCGATCATCGAAGCGATCTCCTCGGCGCTGGCCGCCTGGTCGTCGGTCGCGTCGGCGATCTCCTCGATCCCGACCGACACCTCGCGAATGGCCTCGGCGATCTCGGCCTGGTTGTCGACGAGCCCTTCGACGTCCTCGATGGACGCCTCGAGGTTCTCCGTGGTCCGCTCGACGTTATCGGTCATCTCGGCGGCGGTCGCCTGAATCTCGTCGACGATGGCCTCGATCTCGTCGACCTCGTCTTTGGACTGCTCGGCGAGGCCCTTGATCTCGTTGGCGACGACGGCAAAGCCCTCCCCGCCGTTCGCCGATCGCGCGGCCTCGATGTTGGCGTTGAGCGCCAGCATGTTGGTCTGATCGGCGATGTCGTTGATCACCTCGACGATCGAATCGACGTCCGCGATCTTCTCGTCGAGGTCGGTCGTCGCCGCGGAGAGAGCACTCGCCTCCTCGCCGACACGATCCATCCGCTCCCGGACCGTCTGTCCGGTCTCGGCCGAGCGCTCGGCGACGTCCTCGGCCTGGGTGGCCTCGGCGTTGACCTCCTCGGCGTTCGCCGCGATCTCCTCGACCGTCGAGGAGAACGTGCCGACCTCGCGGCTCGCCTGGTCGAGATTGCTCGCCTGCGTCGCGACCATGTCGGTCATCCGCTGGGAAGCGTCCGCGACCCGGCTCGCGGACTCGACCAGATCCTCGACGCCCGATTCGACGTCGTCGGCGAGCTCGCGTTGCAGACGCTCGACCTGCTCGCGCTGTTCGACGAGTTCGGTCTCCCGGGCGTTGATCTGGAACGCGCCGACGACGGTGCCGTGCTGGTCGTGTAGCGGGACCGATTTCGCGCGGACGTGGAACTGATTGCCGTCCGAGTCGTACGCCGTACGAATCTTCCCCTCCCGGATGGCCTCGTCCGTGCGGACGACGGTCTCCGAGAGGACCTCGTCTTCACCCTCGGTGCCCAGGAGGTCCATCGCGGCCATCCCTTCGGCCTTCGTCGAATCGTGGCCGGTGAACTCGGCGTTGGTCTCGCTCCAGAAGGTGATGACGCCCTCGGTGTCGATCGTGTAGATCGGTTCCGGAAACCCGGTCGCGACCGACTCGAACATCGCCTTCCAGAAGTCACGTTCCGCCTCGACCGATCCAGTGCGCTCGTCGTCCCCCGCGAAGGAGTCCGCAAAGTTCTCGATGCCCATTTGTTACCAGTATCGAGATACTCCGAACAATCCTACTTATGTCCACGGACCCGACTCTCAGTGATGAAAACGCGATCGGTGGGCCGACTTACGATATTCGAAATTCGATTGCGATAACTGCAACGTTTCGTCGGACTTATTACGATGTGCGGATTGGACTCCGATAGAATGTCTGACGACCGGACCGTCCTCCTCATCGGTAGTGGCCCGATTCAGATCGGACAGGCAGCCGAGTTCGATTACTCCGGTGCGCAAGCCTGTCGAGCCCTGCAGGAGGAGGGGGCCCGAGTCGTCCTCGTGAACTCCAATCCGGCGACCATCATGACGGACCCGGAGATGGCCGACGAGGTCTACATCGAACCCATCACCACGGAGGCCATCACGGAAATCATCGAGACGGAACGCCCCGACGGCGTCATCGCCGGCCTCGGCGGGCAGACGGGACTCAACGTCACCGCCGAACTGGCGGAGAAAGGCGTCCTCGAGGAGTACGACGTCGATATCATGGGGACCCCGCTGGATACGATCTACGCGACCGAGGACCGCGACCTGTTTCGCGAACGCATGAAAGGTCTGGGGCAACCTGTCGCGCGCTCGACCACCATCACGCTGGACGACGACGAGTCCGTCGGCGATATGACCGCCGAGAACCTGCGTCAACGGGTCGACGACGCCGTCGAGGCCGTCGGTGGCCTCCCCGTCATCGCGCGGACGACCTACACGCTCGGGGGGTCCGGATCGGGCATCGTCTACGAGATGGACGAGCTGGTCGACAGGGTCCGCAAGGGCCTTCGGCTCTCCCGCAACGACGAGGTGCTCGTCACCGAGTCCATCGCCGGCTGGGTCGAACTCGAATACGAGGTCATGCGCGACGCGGGCGACTCGACGGTCATCATCTGCAACATGGAGAACATCGACCCGATGGGCATCCACACGGGCGAGTCGACGGTCGTGACGCCCAGTCAGGTCATCCCCGACGAGGGCCATCAGGAGATGCGCGACGCGGCCCTGGAGGTCATCCGCGACCTGGGCATCGAGGGGGGCTGTAACATCCAGTTCGCCTGGCAGGACGACGGGACGCCGGGCGGCGAGTACCGCGTCGTGGAGGTCAACCCGCGCGTCTCCCGTTCCTCCGCGCTGGCCTCGAAGGCGACTGGCTACCCCATCGCCCGCGTCACCGCGAAGGTCGCGCTGGGCAAACGCCTCCACGAGATAGAAAACGAGATCACGGGCGAGACGACCGCCGCCTTCGAGCCAGCCATCGACTACGTCGTCACGAAGGTCCCGCGCTGGCCCATCGACAAGTTCCCCGAGGTCGACTTCGAGCTCTCGACGGCGATGAAGTCCACGGGGGAGGCAATGGCCATCGGACGGACCTTCCCGGAGTCCCTCCTCAAGGCGCTTCGCTCCTCCGAGTACGTCCCCTCGATCGACTGGCAGACGGTCGACGACGCGGAACTCGAGACGAACTACCTCGAACGCCCGTCACCGGATCGCCCCTACGCCATCTTCGAGGCCTTCGACCGGGGCTACACGGTGGACGAGATCCGCGACCTGACGGAGATCCGCGAGTGGTACCTCGAGCGCTTCGAGCGCGTGGCCGACGCCGCGGTCGCCGCGGCCGAGGGCGACCTCGAGACGCCCGCCGAGACGGGCTTCACGAACGTCGAGATCGCGGCGATGGCGACGACTGGCGAACCGAATACCAGCGCCCGGGGCGGCGTCCGCGAGGGGTCGTCCGAACCCACGCCAGGCGAACCGCTTCCCGACGGAACCGGGACGTCAGTCACCGTCGACGACGTCGAGGCGACGGCGCCAGGCCGGACGTACAAGCAGGTCGACACCTGTGCCGGCGAGTTCGCCGCCTCCACGCCGTACTACTACTCCTCGCGGTCGCTCGGCGCCACTCACGACGAGGTGCAGGCCGACCGGGACGCGGAGAGTGTCGTCATCGTCGGGGCAGGCCCCATCCGCATCGGACAGGGCGTCGAGTTCGACTACTGTACCGTCCACGCCGTCCGCGCCCTGCGCGAGGACGGGATCGACGCGCACATCGTCAACAACAATCCCGAGACCGTCTCGACGGACTACGACACCTCCGACGGCCTCTTCTTCGAGCCCATCACGGCCGAGGAGGTCGCGGACGCCATCGAAGCGACGAACGCGGACGGCGTGATGGTCCAGTTCGGCGGCCAGACGTCGGTCAACGTGGGCGAACCCCTCGAAGACGAGATCGCCCGCCGCGGCCTGGACTGCGAGCTCCTCGGGACGACCGTCGACGCGATGGACCTCGCCGAGGACCGGGACCGCTTCAACCAGTTGATGACCGAGAAGGGCATCGCCCAGCCCCAGGGTGGCTCCGCGACGAGCGAGGCGGAGGCCCTCGAACTGGCTCACGACATCGGCTACCCGGTCCTCGTCCGCCCGAGCTACGTTCTGGGCGGGCGCGCGATGGAGGTCGTCTACAGCGACGAGGACCTGGAGCAGTACATCGAGGAGGCCGTCCGCGTCTCCCCGGACAAGCCGATCCTCGTGGACGACTTCCTCGAGGGCGCCGCGGAGGTCGACGTCGATGCCGTCTCCGACGGGGAGGACGTCCTCATCGGCGGCATCATGGAGCACGTCGAGACCGCCGGCGTCCACTCGGGCGACTCCTCGGTGGCCATCCCGCCACAGACGCTCGGTCGGGACGTCAACCGTCGTATCCGCGAGGTCGTCGAGGACATCGCCGACGCCCTCGACACGGTCGGCCTCCTGAACGTCCAGCTAGCCGTCAAAGAGGACACGGTCTACGTGCTCGAGGCGAACCCGCGCTCCTCGCGGACCGTCCCGTTCGTCTCGAAGGCGACGGGCGTTCCGATCGCCAAGATCGCGGCGAAGGTCATGGCCGGTTCGACGCTGGCCGACCTCGACGTGACGGAGACGGTCCCCGAATCGGTGAGCATCAAGGAGGTCGTCCTGCCGTTCGACCGCCTTCCGGACTCCGATCCCCGGCTCGGCCCCGAGATGAAGTCCACTGGCGAGGTGATGGGCACGGC
>JBNJDE010000125.1:0-5427 GCA_051744605.1 Halobacteriota archaeon | reverse complement strand
CCACGGCCACGGCGAAGGCCACGATCACGACCACGGCCACGGCGAAGGCCACGGCCACGGCGAAAGTCACGGTCACCACGCGCACGAGTAGTGCGGTTGAGCACGGAACGAGCGGCGTCCAAGTGTGACCGGCGCGACCGGGCCACAGCACCGCTCGGTGCTGCTATCGACCCCGATTGCGGTCGGTACTCCCCACGTCAGAGCGACCGTGCCGTCTCGTAGGCCGTAGCGATCGCGTCCTCGGCCTTCCCCGGGTCGGCCGCGTCGCCGACCGTCCAGGTGGGGATCGAGAGCGTTTCGTGATCGAAGGGATCGTGGGACTGGACGCCCGTCGCGAGGACGTACCGGTCGATGCCGGTCCAGATGCGCTCTTGGCCGTCGGTTTCGCCGATCGCGGTGTCGCCGTCGATCGTCTGGAGGTCGGTCTCGCGGTTGATCTCGACTGCCGCCTCGGACTCCAGGCGCGAGAGCAGCGGCCCCTTCTCGAGGTCGATCATGTTGCCGCCGACCGCCGGGAGCAACTCGACGACGACGACCTCGTTTCCGGCCCGGGCGAGCGCGTCGGCCGTCTCGAGGCCGACGAACCCGCCGCCGATCACGAGCACCCGCTCGTCGGTCGGCATGGCAGCCGCGTCCAGGATCTCGGCCCCGTCGTAGCCCGCCGCTTCGAGCCCATCGATCGGCGGCACGAGGGGTTCCGAGCCAGTCGCGACGACCGCGCCGTCGTAGTCCTCGAGGTCGCCCTCGGTTGCCCGCTCCAGGGTGACGTCGATGGCGTCGGTGCGCTCGAGGACCTCGGTGAAGTACTCGAGCCCCTTCTGGAGGCTGTCCTTGCCGGGTGGCAGCGGTGCCCAGCGGAACGCGCCGCCCAATGCCTCGGCCTCGTAGAGGTCGACGTCGTGGCCACGCTCGGCGAGAACTTCCGCGGCGGCCATCCCGGCGGGACCGCCGCCGACGACGGCGTACTCGGCGGGTTCCGTCGCCGCGTCGAACCGGAGTTCGTCGGGGTCTCCCACCGAGGGGTTGATGACACAGCCCAGTCCGTCGCCGGATTTGACACCACCCAGGCAGCCGTCGCTGCAGGCCATACAGGGTCTGACCGGTCCGTCGACCTCGCCGAGGTATTTGCCGAGGAAGTCCGGGTCTGCCACGAGGGCTCGCCCCAGCGCGATCATCTCGACGTCGAGGTCCTCGCGGACCGTCTCGACGTCGTCGAACTCGTTGATGCGGCCGACCGCCGCGACCGGGACGTCGAGGTCCGCCTGGAGGGCGTCGGCGTACTCCCAGGGGTCGCCTTTCGGGGTGTACATGTGCTGGAAGAAGTACGGCGGCTTGGCACACAGCGTCCCCATCGTCACGTGGAAGGCGGCCGCTCCCCGGTCGGCCAGCGCCTGGGCGAACGCCCTCGCCTCCCGGAACGCGATTCCGCCCTCGACCGTGTCGTCGGCCGTGAGTCGGATCATGACGGGGACGTCGACTGCGGCCTGTACCGCGTCGAAGACCTCGCGTCCGAACCGCGTCCGGTCCTCGAAGGAGCCGCCGTACTCGTCGACCCGGTCGTTGACGGCCGGGGAGAAAAACTGCGCCACCAGGTATCCGTGACCGAACTGCAACTCGATCACGTCGAAGCCCGCCTGCTCGGCCCGCCGTGCCCCCTCGGCGAACTGCTCGATCGCCGATTCGATCTGTTCGTTGCTCATTCGGTCGGGCGTCACGCCCGTCCGCTCGCAGGTCGTCGCCGAGGCCGACAGGTGGACGGTGCCCTCGATCCCCGGGTTGGCCATCCGGCCCGGGTGGTTGAGGTGGGCGATGGCCTTTGCGCCCCCCTCGTGGATGGCCTCGGTCAGCGTCCGGAGGCCCGGGACGGCGTCGTCGTTCGCGATCCCCATCTGGGTCGGCACCTCCCTGAGGGACTCGTCGAGATACAGGGGCTCGGGGATGATCGCGCCCACGTGGTCGGCGCGTCGGCGATAGAACCGTCGGTGACGGTCGGTGACGCCACCGTCACCGTCGCTGTAGCCGGTCTTGATCGGTGCCATGACGAACTCGTTGCGGAGGTTGACGTCGCCTATGTGCATAGCTACCAGCTCCGGAGGTCCGTATCCCACCGTTTCGCACGAAGATTATTGTCCCTTTCTCCCACAACCACGAACGAACATTACTGCATGCGACGGTCTGTCCCGGCTGCGCCGCTGGGCCCGTGCAAGGTCCGCAAAACATCGCCGCGTCACGTCTCGGTAGTCTGCCGGGACAGTCGCCGTTCTCGGGGGGAGGGTCCGACCGAAAGTGGTCCTATCTGATGACGGCTGCCCGGCCCCGCCCGATCGCTGGCGCCGTCTCAGGCGGTCGCGCGGTCGTCGATCCGCCAGTATACGCGGGTGCGTCCCGTCTTCCGCCGGTCGAGTATTCCGGCGTCACAGAGGTCGTTGAGTTTGCGTCGGGCGCCTTCCGTCGTCATGTCGTAGACCTCCGCCAGGTCGCTGGTGGTGAGCACCGGCCCGGGGGTCTCCTCGAAGAGCGCGAGAATCTCCTGCTCGGTCACGGCGTCGACGTACTGCCCCCTGTCGTTTCGCCGCCGACCGCGTCCCTCGCGGCCCCGCCCGCCGCCACCTCGACGTCTACGGGAACCGCCCGAGTCGCCGTCGCGAGCGCTCCCGTCGCGGCCGCCACCACCGCGGCCGTTCCGCTTGGCTCCATCGCCGCGTGCCGTTCCCCTGGTGTTCCCGGTGCGCGTCTCGGTTCCGCGTCGGTTCGGTGCGGAGCCGTCGTCTCGGTGCATACGCGATACCAGGCGACGCGTGGCCATAACCATTTTGGTGTAGCCAAGTGGTAATCGCCGATCGGTCGCTTTCGTCTGCACTGCCGACGTACTCGTGGTGTCCCCCGGCTGGCGTGTCCAGGTGTGTCACTATCACGCAAAACTCTCATTACCTCGTGGCGGGTAGATGGTCGTATGCAATCGCCCCGAATCGCCCTGCTCGACGCCTCGCTCGGCGACACCCCCGCCGAGCGGAACTTCCGGCGGGAAGTCGACGCCGAAATCGAGGCGTACAAGGTGAGCGAGGGAGCGGACCCGCCACCGGTCGCGGAGTCCGACGGCCGATCCTACGACGGGGCGATCATCAGCGGTTCGCAGGCGTCGGTGTACGACGACGAGGCGTGGATCGAGGCGGTTGCGGACTGGACACGAGCCGCGATCCGCGAATCGATCCCGGTGCTGGGCGTCTGCTGGGGTCACCAGCTCGTGGCGGCGGCCACGGGCGGGACGGTCGAGCCCATCGGTCGGTACGAAATCGGGTATCGGACCATCGAGGTCACCGACGACGACCCGCTCTTCGACGGGATGCCCGCGGATTTCGTGGCCTTCGAGACGCACTCCGACGAGGTCACAGCCCTTCCCGAGGACGCGGTCGAACTCGCGCGAAACGACTGTACGATACAGTCCTTCCGAGTGGGGAGCGCCTACGGGGTGCAGTTCCATCCCGAGTACGACCTCCAGACGGCCCGGTGGATCGTCGACGGGAAGGACCTCCAGCCGGAGCGTGAGGCGGCGATTCGTGAGGATCTCACGCGAGACCGCTACCAGGAAGCCAGCATCGCGACCCGGGTGTTCGACAATTTCCTCGCCATCGTCGACGACGCGTCGACGTGACACGGGCGAATTGCCGTCATCCGTCCGTTTCGGGTGCCGAGAGCCGGCCGAGTGCCGTCTCGAGGAGACTGGCGTTCTGTATCAGCACGGTCCCGAGGATGCTCATCACCAGCACGTAGCCGACGGCGAACGCCGGGATGACGGTGCCGAGAGCTCCGGTCCCGACACTCGTCGCGAGCGCCGCGAGGACGAGTGAGAACTCGCCGCGCGGAACGAGGCCGAGGCCGACCCGTACCGATCTGATTCGACTCAGGTCGTAGACCGACCCCGAGACGGTCCCGCTCACCAGTTTTCCAGCGGTCGTCAGGACGACGGCGGCCAGGAGCAGCCAGGCCACCTCCGGAAGCAGGGTGACGTCGGTGGTGAGACCGATGGCGAAGAAGAAGACGGCGGCGAAGAAGTCACGGGCCGGGGTCACCACGTTTTCGATGCGCCCGACGTGGCCGGTCGCACTGAACGCCGTCCCGACGAAGAACGCGGCGACGGCTTCGCTGAGGCCTGCCGCGAGCGCCGCACCGGCGACGAGCGTCGTGATGCCCAGGATGCGCAACAAGAACAACTCGTCCGAGTCGGTTGCGAACGCTCGCTCTAACTGCTCGGTCCCGTAGAACGCCACGAGTGTTAGCGCACCGAGGAACACGAACGCGACGCCCACCGAGAGGGCAGCGTCCATCGCCGAGCCCTCACCGAGGGCGACCGCCGAGAGCAGTGCCAAATACACGGCGATGAGGACGTCCTCGAAGACGAGGGTCCCCAGGATCGGGCTGCTCTCTCGGTTGGCGACCCAGCCGTTGTCGATGAGCGACTTCGTGATCACGGCGCTCGAGGAGATGTAGACGATACCGGCGATGAACAGGGTCTCGAGGAGGTCGTAGCCGAACGCGACCCCGAGTGCGATGCCGAGGCCGAAGTTGACCACGAAGTCGACCGTTCCGATGGTGACGATCCGCGATCGGTCCTCGAGTAACTGGCTGATGCTGAACTCGAGTCCCAGGAAGAACAACAGGAAGACGATCCCGAGTTCCGCGAGGAGGTCGATGAACTCGCTGTGCTCGACGAGCGTCAACGGAACCACGCCCACCGCCGTCGGCTCGTTCGGGCCGACGAGGATGCCGACCAGGATGTACGCCGGGATGACCGAGAGCCCGACGCGCAGGGCGACCGTTCCGGCCAGTGCGATGGCCGTCAGGGCGATCCCGATCTCGAGGAGCGATACCGCCGCCATCTCACGCTTCGTCCGACTCTTCGTCGGTGAGCAGGTCGGCGAACGCCTGGTGTTGTTCCCGGGTTCCGATGGCGACGAGGATGTCGTCCGCGCCGATCTCCGTCGTCGGGTCGGGATTCGGGATGGTGGTCTCGCCGCGCTGGATGGCGATGACGGAGATGCCGGTTCGCTCCCTGAGGTCGGCCTCTCGAAGCGTTGTTCCGACCACCGGCGCCGTCTCGTCGACGTCGACCCATTCGATGATCGCGTCGCCGAGCGGGACCGCCGTCTCCTCGAGCTCCACCGGCTGGAAGTACGCGCCTTCGAGTATCGATCCGAGCTGTCGGGCTCGTTTGCCCGTCAGCGTGAACAACTTCTCGCTGTCCTCGTCCGGCCCCGGCCGGCGATAGACCTCGCGTTTCCCGTCGTGGTGGATGAGGACGACGAGTCGGGCCTCGCCCTCGAGTTCGAGTTCGAACTTGTGGCCGACGCCAGGGACGTCGGTCTCGTAGATGGTCATATCGTAGTCCTGCGGGTGAACGGCCATAAACGTCGGTGGGCCATCCGTCCG
>JBNJDE010000124.1:0-5474 GCA_051744605.1 Halobacteriota archaeon | reverse complement strand
CACCCGAATTTCACTTTCACTCCGGTGTATACGAGGGTTTATACCCGAAACGGGAGAATGTCGGGCTACGATGCCAGCAGACGCGAACCTCGAGGAGCTGCCGGGCGTGGGGCCGGCCACGGCAGAGAAGTTGCACGAAGCGGGATTCGACTCCTATCAGAGCCTGGCGGTCGCCTCCCCCGGCGAACTGTCCAACACGGCCGACGTCGGCGAATCGACCGCGGCCGACATCGTCCAGGCCGCCCGGAAGGCGGCGGACATCGGCGGCTTCGAGACCGGCACCGACGTGCTCGAGCGGCGCGAACAGATCGGGAAGCTCACCTGGGGCGTCCCGGAGGTCGACGAACTGCTCGGCGGCGGCGTCGAGACGCAGTCGATCACCGAGGTCTACGGCGAGTTCGGGGCCGGCAAGTCCCAGGTCACCCACCAGCTGGCCGTCACCGTCCAGCTCCCCCGGGAGTACGGCGGCCTGGAAGGCAGCGCCATCTTCGTCGACAGCGAGGACACCTTCCGACCGGAACGGATCGACGACATGGTGAAGGGGCTCTCCGAAGAGGCCCTCGAGGCGACGAAGGCGGACCGCGAGATAGAGGGCTCGCTCGACGACGAGGACGTCATGGACGAACTGGTCCAGGACTTCCTCGATCACATCCACGTCGCGAAGGCGTTCAACTCCAACCACCAGATCCTCCTCGCGGAGAAGGCAAAGGAGGTCGCGAGCGAACACGAGGATACCGACTGGCCGGTCCGGATGCTGGCGGTGGACTCGCTGACCGCTCACTTCCGCGCGGAGTACGTGGGGCGGGGCGAACTCGCCGACCGACAGCAGAAGCTCAACAAGCACCTCCACGACCTGCTGCGGATGGGCGACCTCTACAACACGGCCGTCGTCGTCACCAACCAGGTGCAGTCCAACCCGGACGCGTTCTTCGGCGACCCCACGAAACCGATCGGTGGGAACATTTTGGGGCACACCTCGACGTTCCGCATCTACCTCCGGAAGTCAAAGGGCGACAAACGGATCGTTCGGCTGGTCGACGCACCCAACCTCGCGGACGGTGAAGCCGTCATGCGCGTCGAAGACCGTGGGCTGAAGCCAGAATAAGCGCCGAGCGCCAGAATCAGTCGGTACCGGCTCCGCGAGGATTGTTTCGCGTCGACTATATTCTACGCCGAGAAACGGCCAGTACCGCCGGTACGACCCCCTTGAACGCTCACGTTTTCCCACGCGCTTGGAATAAAAGCACACTACTAAAGCCCTGGGTTCATACACACGAACTGTACACTACTATGACTGGCTACGCAATCGTACTTGCATCCGAGGAGATAGAACGCGTCCAGGCGGTCAGCATGATCGCCTCGGTCGCGGCGATGTCGGACACTCCCGTCGAGGTCTTCGTGACGATGAACGGCCTCAACCCCTTCGAGAAGGAGGCCGTCGAGAACATGGACTTCGAGGGCGGTCGCGTCGCCCAGGCGATGATGGAAGCCGAGGACGTCGAGGTCCCCCTGTTCACCGAACAGCTCGAACAGGCCCGCCAGATCGGCCCGCTCAACGTCTACGCCTGCGAACTGGCCATGGACCTGCTGGACACGGACCTCGACGACTACGTCGACGACGTCTTCGACGACGTCCTCGGCGTCTCCGGGTTCCTGAACCGCGCGAAGGACAAGCAGATCATCTTCGTCTAAATCAATGAGTGAACAAATCGAAGCCGACGTGACCGTCGACGCCCGTGGATCCGCCTGCCCCGGTCCCCTGATGGACCTCATCGGCAAGATCAAGAACGTCGACGCTGGAACCGTCGTGGAACTGCTCACCGGCGACGAGGGGTCGAAAAACGACGTCCCCGAGTGGGTCGAGGAGGCCGGCCACGAGCTCCTCGACACCGTGGACGAGGGTGAGTATTATGCCATCTACGTCGAAAAGAGCTAACCAATGACGGATGAAATCGTCATCATCGGCGGTGGGGTCGGCGGTACCGTCACGGCCAACCGGCTCGTCGAAAAATTAGAGCGAGAGGTCAAGGCCGGGGACGTGAACGTGACGATCGTCACCGACGACCCGTATCACGTCTACAAACCGACCTTCCTCTACGTCCCCTTCGGGAAGAAGGAGGCCGAGGACGCGAAGCGACCGCTGGCAGACGTCGTCGACCGACACGTCGACCTGGTCTTCCAGCGGGTTACCGGCATCGACACCGACGCCCAGTCGGTCTCGATGCGAGACGGCTCCGCGATGGACTACGACTACCTCGTGGTCAGCACCGGCGCGATTCCGGACCCGGAAGGTACGCCGGGGCTGGGGGCCGACGGGGACGGCCACCACTTCTACGGCCCGGAGGCCGCCGAGGAACTCCGCGAAGCGCTCGCGGGCCTCGAAGAGGGGCGACTGGTCCTCTCGGTCATCGGCACGCCGCACGTCTGTCCAGCCGCTCCCGTCGAGTTCGCGTTCATGGCCGACTCGTGGCTCGACAAGCGCGGGCTACGCGACGACATCGAGATCACCTACACCTACCCGATCAACCGCCTCCACGGGGTCCGACCGGTCGCAGAGTGGATGGAACCGCGCTTCGAGGATCGCGGCATCGACACGCGGACGTTCTTCAACGTCGATTCCGTCGACAGCGACGAACAGGTGATCGAGACCATCGAGGGCAAGGAACTGGACTACGACCTCCTGGTCGGGATCCCCGAGTTCAAGCCCTCGCCGCTGATCGAAGACGCGGGCCTGGGGCCAGACTGGATGGAGGTCAACAAGGACACTCTCGAGTCCGACCACGCCGAGAACGTCTTCGGCATCGGCGACGTCACCGACCTGCCGACGAGCAAAGCCGGGAGCGTCGCCCACTACGCGTCGAGCGTCGTCGTCGATCGCATCGCCTCGTACGTGCGGGGCCAGACGCCGACCGGCCACTTCGAAGGCGACACGGTCTGTTTCATCGAAGCAGGCATGGACGAGGGGACCCACATCACCTTCGACTACGAGAACGATCCGGTCGTCCGCAACGAAACCCAGTTCATCCACTGGGCGAAACTGTCCTACAACGAAGCCTACTGGCTTACCGCCAGGGGGTTGCTCTGAGGTGAGACCATGACTGAGAACCAAACCGACATCGACGCGGAGGCCGAGTCCATCGAGAACGCGATGAACGCACTGGTCGAACTCGAACAAAGCGGCACCCTCGATGACCTCACGCAGGCCGCCAACACCGTCTCGCTCGCGTCCGAGGCGATGGACGACGAGATGGTGGTTTCGGGGGTCAGCGCGGTGACCCAGGCCGGCGAACTCCTGGATCGCGCGGCCGGTGAGCCCGAAGCGGTTCGCAACCTCGAGTTGCTCATGTGTGCGCTCGGCGACGCCGCCGACGACCCGAGCGACCCGCCCGAGGCCGTCGGCATGCTCGGGATGCTGCGCAAGATGAACGACCCCGACGTCCAGCGTGGACTCGGGTTCATCTTCCAGCTCGCGGGCGAGGTCGGCCAGAAGCTGGAGAAGCGGTCGGGTCGCTACGAAGGGTAGTTCACCGTACCGACCGTCGGCGGATTCTCGGTGCAAACGACATCCTCGAGAGCAGTGCCACCGCCGGCCCGACCGCCCGGTGACAGGTCACCCAATGGGCCGTCTGTCGGTCAGTCCTCGAGGTTCGTTTCCCCGTCGTCGCGCTCGCCCCGGTAGATCGCGGTGCCGTCCTGGACGACCTTCTCGGCGAGAACGGCGCATTTGACCCGCATCGGGCTGATATCCACGCCCAGGAGTTCGAAGACGTCGTCGCGGTCCAGTTCTTCGATCTCGTCGAGCGTCATCCCCGGCAGTTGCTGGGAGAGCAGGCTCGCGGCGGCCTGGCTGATGGCACAGCCGTCGCCCTCGAAGGCGACCCGCTCGACGGTCTCGCCGTCGTCGGCGAGGTCCACGTCGAACTCCAACTGGTCCCCACACGACGGGTTGTGGCCGCCGTGGGAGAAGTCGGGGTCCTCGAGGGAGCCGTAGTTGCGCGGGTTCTTGTAGTGGTCCAGGATCTGCTGTCGGTACATGTCCGAACCCATGCTCATGACTACACAATCGTAGGCGAGAGGGCTGTAAAAGGGTTGTGCGGGGGCGGACCGACCCGGCGGCAGAACGCGGCAGTCCTCACCCGAAGATGTCCCTGGCGGCGTCGAGTCCCTCGAGCAACACGTCGACCTCCTCGCGGGTGTTGTACAGGTAGAACGACGCGCGCGCCGTCGCCGCCACGCCGAGTTTGCGGTGGAGTGGCTGGACGCAGTGGTGGCCGGCACGGATGGCGACCCCGACGTCGTTGAGGATGCTCGAGAGGTCGTGGGCGTGGATGCCGTCCATCTGGAAGGCGACGAGGCCGGTCCGGTCCACCTCGGGACCCGGGCCGAAGATCCGGACGTCGTCGCGCTCGTCGAGTCGTTCCATGGCGTACCTGGTGACGTAGTCCTCGTGGGCGTGGATCCGGTCGAGGCCGACGTCTTCGAGGTAGTCGGCCGCGGCGGTGAGCCCCACGGCCTCCGCGATGGGCGGGGTCCCCGCCTCGAACTTCCACGGCAGGTCGTTGTACGTGGCGTCCTCCCAGGTGACCTCGCGGATCATCTCCCCGCCGTAGAGGAACGGCGGCATCTCCTCCAGGATGGCTTCGCGGGCCCACAGCACGCCGATGCCGGTCGGGCCGGCCATCTTGTGCCCGGAGAAGGTGTAGAAGTCGACGTCGAGGGCGTCCACGTCGACCGGGCGGTTCGGCACCGCCTGGGCGCCATCACCCAGGACGAGCGCGTCGTGCTCGTGGGCCAACTCGGCCAGGTCGTCGAGCGGGTTGACGGTCCCGAGGACGTTCGAGGCGTGGACCGCGCTCACGATTTCGACGTCGTCGTCGATCAGGGCGGCCGCGTGGTCCATGTCGAGTCGGCCGTCGTCGCCGACGCGGATGTAACGGACCTCGGCCCCTGCCTGCTCGGCGATCTGCTGCCAGGTCACCAGCGAGGCGTGGTGTTCCATCTCCGTGAGCACGACCGCGTCGCCCTGCTCGAGGTTCGACAGGCCCCAGGCGTACGCGACGAGGTTGATCGCCTCGGTCGTGTTCTTGGTGAAGACGATCTCCTCGCGACCGCCGGGCGCGCCGATCAACGCGGCCATCCGGTCGTGGGCCTCCTCGTAGGCGATCGAGGCCTCCTGACTCAGCTGGTGGATGCCACGGTGGACGTTCGCGTTGTACTCGCGGTAGTACCGCGAGATGGCCTCGATGACCGGTTCGGGCGTCTGGGTGGTCGCCGCGTTGTCGAGATAGACCAGCGGCGTGTCCTCGGCCACCTCCCGGTCGAGGACCGGAAAGTCGGCCCGGATCGCGTCGATGTCGAGCGGTGCCTGCTCGTAGGACTCCATTGAACGGCAGTAGCGCGCCGACGCATTACTTTCCTTCGGTGGGAGAAGGTCTCACGGCCGCCGATACCCCTTCGTTTCGTGTGGAGAATCG
>JBNJDE010000123.1:0-5668 GCA_051744605.1 Halobacteriota archaeon | reverse complement strand
ATGGGACCGCCCGGATTTGAACCGGGGTCACGAGCACCCAAAGCTCGAAGGATACCAAGCTACCCTACGGTCCCGTACGCACATCTATCACTCCCGAACGTAAAGCGTTTCGCTAGGCCGTTCGGGGGCGATCACCGCCTTTCCAGCTGAAACCCACCCTGGCCGTTCTCCCTATCTTTAAGCAACTCTCCCGAGAGTTGCGCCTATGGACGTCGCCATCATCGGCAGCGGCACCATCGGATCGACCGCCGCCTACACCCTCGCGATGGAACGGCCAGCCCTCGATATCACACTCGTCGACGTCGACGAGGACCTGGCCGAGGGACACGCCATCGACACCCACCACGGACGCTTGCTCGGCTCACTCCCGCAGTTCGGTAACGCTGGCAGCACGGGCTCGATCACCCACGCCGGCCCGGAGGCCAGCGCCATCGAGAGTGCGGACGTGGCCGTCGTCACCGCCAGCGTCGAACGGCCCCCGGAGTCTGTCCAGCAGGACGGCCGCTCGGCGTTCCTGGAGGGGAATCTCGAAATCGCCCGGGAAGTCGGCGAACTGCTCGCCGAACGCGACCCGCTACCGGTCGTGGTCGTCAGCAACCCCATGGATCGGATCACCCACCGGGTCTGGGAGACCACGGGCTGGGACCGCCATCGGTTCCTGGGGTATTCGCTGTGCGAAACCGCCCGCGCGGCCGATAAACTCTCGGACCGCCTCGACGTCCCGGCGACGGCTATCTACTGTCCGGTCGGCGGCGAGCACGGCGAGAACGTCGTCCCGTTGTTCTCACAGCTCACCGTGAACGGCAATCCCGTCGATCTCTCCGAGGCGGACAAAGCGGCGGTCCTGACGTACGTTCGCGAGATCGCGTACAACGTCATCGAACTCCGGGGTCCCGAGGATTCCACCCGCTGGCTGACCGGCCAGGGGATCACGCGGCTCGTCGGAGCGATCCTCGACGGCGGCGTCGACGGGCGGCCGATCGCCGTCTCCGTCCCGCTCGACGGTGAATACGGCATCGAGGGCGCCACGTTGAGCGTACCGGTCGAGATCGACCGATCCGGCGTCAGCCGCATACTCGACTGGGACCTGTCCGCCGACGAGCTCGAAGGGTTCCACGCCGCGGCCGACGCCATCCGGGCGGACATCTAACGGAATCGCCGCCTCCCGTTTCGGTTGTGTTCGAAACGACGAACCAACCGGCGTCGTCGCCGGGGCCGACATTCCGAGCGGGAGTGCGACGAGCCCGGCCCGTCGAGGGGGTTTCGGGGGCGGTCGCGTTGGTACATCTCCATGCCGTCCACCACCAGTCCCACGAGGACAAGACACTTGCATGATTGACACCAACTACACGTATGGTCACTCCGCCAGAACTGGCCGTCCTCGGTGTCATCCTCGTTGCCCTCCTGGTCGCGTACACCCTCGTCAAGGCCGTCAAACCGTTCATCGTCAACGCGGTCCTCGGCCTGGTCGTCATCCTCCTCGCCGGGTTCTTCGGGTTCGGCGTGAACGTCACCTGGATCGTCGTCCTGGTCGTCGCCATCGGCGGCATCCCGGGCGCACTGCTCGTGATCATCCTCGCACAGGTGGGAGTGGTCTTCGAACCGGCACTCCTCGCCCCGCTGCTCTAATTCCGCTCGTCGAGGAGTTCGACGTCGGCGACGACGTCGAAGGGGTCGTCGCCGCGGTGGACCGCTTCGATGATGGTGAACGCCGATTCCGGATCGAGGAAGTGTCGCGTCACCGCACGTCCTCTTGGCGTCGGTGACAGGCCGTCGATGAACTCGTATTCGATCAGTCGACCGAGCGCCTGCTTCGTCGGGATGTCGCCGAGCATCCGGTCGTTGAGCGTCTTGACGGCGGATCCGCCGACCGTGACGTTGGCCAGGGTCTCCTCGACCGCCTGCGCTTCGTCGTAGTGGGCGACGACGTTCTCCATCTCGCCTTTGAGCAGGACGAACGCGATCTCGTCCTCCGTAGCGTCCATGCTCCCGTGGTAACTCGCGTCGGGTTCGATCAGCAGGTAGACCTTCCCGCGGTCGTGGTAATCGGGGCGGCCGGCCCGACCGAGCATCTGCTCGAACTCCTGGACGGAGAGCCACTCGATCCCCATCGCGAGCGTGTCGAAGACGACCTGGGAGGCGGGGAAGTCGACGCCAGCGGCGAGGGCAGCGGTGGTCACGACCGCCGCGAGGTCCTGGTCAGCGAACTGCCGTTCGACCTGCTTTCGGTTGCCGTAGTCGAGGCCGGCGTGATAGGCCGCGGACGGATACTCGAGTTTGCGACTGATCTCGTGACAGCGCCGACGCGAGTTGGTGAAGATGATAGTCTGGCCGCGGTAGCCTTTCGACGATTTCCGGTCGAACTCCCTGCGGACGAGTTTGTTCTCGATGCGCGCCTTCTCGCCCTCGTCGGCGAAGGTCACGTGTCGCTCGATGGGGACCGGTCGCTCTTCGAACTCGACGAGGTTCGCCTGGAGGTGCTCGGCCAGGTGTCGGGGGTTGCCGACCGTCGCGGAGAGGTAGATCCACTGGGCGCCCCCGTACTCCTGCTGGCGGTCGGCGCGCTGTTCGGTGTAGTACTGAAGCCGGGAGATGAGGCCGTCGAGACGGTGGCCGCGATCCTCGTCCTGCAGGGTGTGGACCTCGTCGATGACGACGGTGCCGATGTCGCCGAGGTCGCGGCCGGTCCTGAGGGCGTGGTCGATGCCCTCGTAGGTGCCGACGATGACGTCGGCGTCGGGGTCGAAGCGACCGCCATCGTCGCGGAGACGACTCGCCCCGACGCGGATGGTGACGTCGGCGAGGTGGCCGTATTCGGCCTCGAAGTCCTCGTGTTTCTGGTTGGCGAGCGCGACCAGCGGAACGAGAAAGAGCATCTTGCCCTTCCCGGAGAGGTGGCGGTGGAGGCCCGCGATCTCGCCGATGAGCGTCTTACCGGTCGCCGTCGCGCTCACGACCAGCTGGTCGTCGCCGTCGACGAGGCCGTTCTCGACCGCGAGACTCTGGACGGGGAGGAGGGTATCGAAGCGGTCTTCGAGGAGTGACTGGACGCCAGGGTGGAGGTCGAGGTCGCTGACCGGGACCGGGTCGACCTCGTCGGTCGTCGCCGATATCTCGTCGAACTTCGTGAGGTCGGCGTCGAGGTTCCCCTCCAGGAGGTTCGTGATGCGGTCGAGGTCCTGGACCTCGAGGAGGAGTTCCTCGAGGCGTTCCTGGGCCGCGCCGGTGAGCTGACCGGTGAAGGAGAGTTCGCGCTCGAGTTCGCGGATCGCACAGTCCTGACAGATGTGCTCGTGGTCGCTTTTGATCGCCGTCTCCTCGGTGATGGGCGAGTACCGACCCCGATTCGCACAGAGCCGGCAGGTCCGAACGACCTTCGCGTCGAGTTGATAGCCCTCGAGCATCGCCTGGAACTCCCCACGGGCCCGTTTGGGCGTCTGCTGGGAGATGCGTATCCTGCCCGCTCGCCGGGCTATCTCGACGAATTCGTCGGGCTGACGCGGGTCCTCGCTGCTGCCGTCCTGGATACGGAATTTCGCCGGCCGTGGACCGGCACTCGTTTCGGACAGTTCCACGCGGGCACGGAAGAGCCGGTCGCCGTCCCGCATCGGGACGACGAGAAATTCGTCTCCGAGGCCGTGGACGAAGAGCGTATCCACCCGCTGGAGCTGCTGTGACACGTTGCCCGCTACGGAATCACGGTATTTCAGCGGTTCGCTGTGCTACTCGACCATCTCGATCTCGTCGTCCTCGTTCGGGACCACACAGATGAACGAGACCGGTTCGTCGCCTTCGTTGCGGTACCAGTGGACGGTCCCGCCGGGAACGAACAGCGAATCGCCGGTCTCGACGACGTGCTCTTCGTCCTCGATACCCACGACGTAGGGACCGGAGATGACGTACTGCTCGTGTTCGACCCGGTTCGTATGTCTGGGGACCTCCGTTCCGGGGTCGAGCCGGAAGCGTCGCATCGCGTAGTTCGGTGCGTTGTCCGGGCCGATCAGGACGCCTTTGTACATCCCATCGGCGGCGTCCTGTTCTTCGTACGCCACGTCCTCGCCTCGTCGGAGCAGCGGTTCGGGGGCTGACATACCTGTATCGACTCGCGGCGGCCACCTAACGCTATCGCCACCGCCCTTTATGCTCGCCCGTCCGGTAGTATCGACCATGCGAAGTTTCCGGATCGGGAGCGCGTTCGGCATCCCTATCAAACTCGATATCACGTTTCTGCTGATATTACCCGTCTTCGCCTGGATCATCGGTTCGCAGGTCGGCCAGTGGGCGGACATCCTCAACGACATCTGGAGCCTTGGTCTGGACGGGGCCGCGCTGACCGTCGGGACCCTCCCCTGGATTCTCGGAGCCATCGCCGCCATCGGCCTCTTCGTCGGGGTGGTCCTCCACGAACTCGGCCACTCGCTGGTGGCCATCCGTTACGGCTATCCCATCGACTCCATCACCCTCTGGATCCTGGGCGGCATCGCCCAGCTCTCCGAGCAGCCGGAGGACTGGCGCCACGAGTTGCTCATCGCCATCGCCGGCCCCGCGGTCAGCGTCCTGCTGGGCATCCTCTCGTTCGCCTTCGTCTTCGTGGTCCCGGCCGGGATCGACACCATTCGGTTCCTGCTCGGCTACCTCGCCCTCGTCAACCTGACTCTCGCGGTGTTCAACCTGCTGCCGGGGTTCCCGATGGACGGCGGTCGGGTGCTGCGGGCCCTCCTCGCCCGGAATCGACCATTCGCCCGGGCAACGCAGCTCGCGGCCGAAGTGGGCAAGGCCGTCGCCATCCTCATGGGGCTCGTCGGCCTCTTCGGCGGGAACCTCATCCTCATCGCCATCGCCTTTTTCATCTACATCGGGGCCTCTGGCGAGAGCCGGCGAACGGTGATGAACGCCGCCTTCCAGGGCGTCACCGTCTCGGAGGTCATGACGGCCGCCGCGGACCTCGATACGGTCTTTGCGGACCAGTCGGTGGCCGAACTGGTCGAGGAGATGTTCCGCCATCGCCATACCGGGTTTCCGGTCGAACGCGACGACAAGATCGTCGGCATGGTGACCCTCGACGACGCCCGCCAGATCACGCCGGTCGAGCGCGACGCCTACCGCGTCGAGGACGTGATGTCGACCGAACTGTACACCATCCCCCGCTACAGCAACGCGATGGACGCCCTCGATGCGATGCAGAGCAACAAGGTCGGTCGACTGCTCGTCGTCGACGAGAACGGGGCCGTGGTCGGCCTCATCTCGCGGACCGACGTCATGACCGCGTTCAACGTCATCACGTCGAGTGGTGATTCACTCTCCAGGTCGAGCAAGGGGGACGACGTCGGCGGCCAGTCCCTCTGATCAGCGCCGTCCGTCGAATGCGTCGAGCCACCCCGTGACGGTCTGCTGGAGTGCCCCGGTCGTACTGCCAACGTTGAGGAGCGAATATCCGTTCGCCGCCTTCTCGTTCACGTCGTCCATCCCGAACCCGAGGCCGCCGACCGAGACGCCAGCGTCCACCGCCGCCCCCCGGACCGTCTCTACCGCCGCAGCGACGTCGGGGTGGTCGAGTTCGTTCGGCTGTCCGAGGGCGACCGAGAGGTCGAGCGGCCCGATGAAGACGAACCCGAGTTCGGGGACGGCGAGGATGTCCTCGATGTTCTCGACGGCCGCCACGGTCTCG
>JBNJDE010000122.1:0-5734 GCA_051744605.1 Halobacteriota archaeon | reverse complement strand
CGTCGCTCGTCGCGGTATGCTCGCTATCGACCGAACGGAGAACTGTCCAAGGTCCAGCGAGCGGGACAGACGGTGTCAAGTCCACCGATCGCCGACCACGGCCGTCTTCTCCGGCCCGGTATCGAATCCGCGCCGAAATTATATGCCAATCCGGTTCGATGTTCATACGATGGTAGGGATTGACATAAACGCCGACATGGGGGAGAGCTTCGGGAACTGGAAGATGGGCCAGGACGAGGCGATCATGCCGTTGATTTCGTCCGCCAATATCGCCGGCGGGTTCCACGCGGGCGACCCGCACGTGATGCGAGAGACCGTCGAACTGGCGACCGAACACGGCGTCGGACTGGGAATCCATCCGGGGCTCCCGGACAAGATGGGGTTCGGGCGTCGAACGATGGACGCGACGCCCGAGGAGGTCCGGGACTACGTCGTCTATCAGCTCGGCGCATTGATCGGATTCGCGGAACAACACGGCGCGACGGTCCAGCACGTCAAGCCCCATGGAGCGATGTATTCGATGCTCTCCGAGAGCGAAGAGCACGCACGGGCAGTGATGGAAGGGGTACTGGCGGTGGACCCGGAGCTGATCTACCTGGCCACGGACATGAACATCTACCAGGTCGCACAGGAATTCGACCAGCTCGACGCCGTCTTCGAGGGGTACGTGGACCTGGACTACAATCCCGACCGGACGCTCATCGTCGAGAAGCAAAAAGAAGCGCGGGACCCACAGGACGTCGCGGAGAAGGTCGTCAGCATCGCGACCGAGGGCCAGGTCGAGGCCGTCGATGGAACGATGCTCGAGATGCCGGCAGAGAGTATCTGTATCCACGGCGACAATCCGAACGCACCGGCACTCCTGGAAGCGATCCACGAACGGCTCGCGGCGGAGAACATCGAGTTGCAATCACTCGACGAACTCGTCTGAGGCGAACGCGGCACCTACTCGGAGATCCCCGCGAACTGTTCGTCCAGGTACTTCGTCGTCTGTTCGTTGTTCCGGAACTGCTCGTCGTCGATGACCGCCAGGTGGAAAGGGATCGTCGTCTCGATCCCCTCGACCTGGGTCTTCTCGAGGACCCGTTTCCCACGCGACAGCAGTTCCGTCCTGTCGTTCGCTGACACGACGAACTTCCCGATCATCGAGTCGTAAAACGGGGGAACGCTGTCCCCCTGATCGATCCCGTCGTCGACGCGGACGCCGAACCCGGTCGGTGGCCGATAGATTTCGACCTCGCCGGGTGTCGGGGCGAAGTCCATCCTGGGGTCCTCCGCGTTGATCCGGAATTCCATCGCGTGTCCGATGGGGTCGACCGCGTCCTGTTCGAAGGAGATGGGTTGGCCGTCCGCGACCCGCAGTTGTTCTTTGACCAGGTCGATGCCAGTGACCTCTTCGGTGATTGTGTGCTCGACCTGGATCCGAGCGTTCACCTCGAGGAAGAAGAACTCCCCGTCCTCGTAGAGGAACTCGACCGTCCCCGCGTTGATGTACCCCGCTTCGTCCATCCCGTTGCGCGCGGTCTCGCAGAGTTCCCGTCGTTCGTCCGCCGTGATGGCGGGGCTCGGAGTTTCCTCGATCAGTTTCTGTTGATCCCGCTGGACGCTACAGTCCCGTTCGTAGAGATGGCGCACGTTCCCGTGGGTATCGGCGATGATCTGGACTTCGATGTGACGGGGGTTTTCGAGGAACGTCTCCACGTAGACGTTTGCATTGTCGAAGTAGGCCTCCCCCTCCCGACGGGCCTCCTCGAACAGGCCTTCGACCACGTCGGGTGAATGGGCGATCTTGAGCCCTCGTCCCCCACCGCCACCGTCGGCTTTGATGGCCACCGGATAGCCGTGCTCGTCGGCGAAGTCGTAGACCTCCTCCGGCGAGGATATCGGCGCCGTCGTCCCGGGGACGATCGGGACCCCGGCGTCTTCCATGATCGTCCGAGAGGTGGTCTTCTGCCCGAAATCCGCCATCACGTCGCTGGGCGGGCCGACCCAGACGAACTCGCTGTCCGTGACCCGTTCCGCGAAGGCGGGGCTTTCGGCGAGGAATCCGTAGCCCGGGTGGATGGCGTCGACGTCGGCGTCTCGAGCAGCCCCCATGAGCGCGTCCTGATCGAGATAGCTCTTTCGAGCCACCGAATCGCCGATATGGATCGCCGTATCGGCCTGTCGAACGTGCTTGGCCGTCTCGTCGGTGTCGCTGTACACCGCGACCGTTTCGACCCCGAGTTCGTTCGCGGCCTGCATCACACGCACCGCGATCTCCCCACGATTGGCGACGAGGACCGAATCAAACATGGTCGTATTATTCCTCCATATGCCTATATAAGTATTGAACGTCGTAGTTTATCCAAATTCGGCGTCGGCAGGAGGTACCAGGTCCAGAGGCGGTGGAGATCGACAGACGAACCGTCGCCGGCGGCCGATCCAGCGCCCACGGCGCGACGATCTCCGATACCGAAGCCGTCTACAGCGGGTGATCACTCCGTATCTATCGCGATTGGATGTCTTCCAACAGAGCGGCTATTTCCGCCGGACGGTCGGGCGCCCATCGAGCAGGTCCGCCCCCACGTCGGCGGGAATCATCATCGAACCGAGGTATGTGACGCGCACGGAGCGGCTACCGGGGACGGGAAGAGATTCCCGTAGAGTTGGATTTCGTTTGGATTTTCTCCAAATACTCGACTCAGGGTGCAGAAATCGGGGGCCAGAGGAACGTTACCCCAAAGCTATACAGTAGTTGACAATGTAGCAATCCCTGGAGTGTGACAAATGTGCCCATAGAACGACGTGAGCTAGGGACCCCTCGATACGAATACGGGGCGGACGACCACGTATTCGTCGAGCTCGACGAGGCGATGAGTTTCGAGGCGAATTTCAAAGCCCAGGCCATCACGAAGGAAGTCCGAAAGCAAGACCTGGACGGTGTCATCGAGGTTGCCCCGGCCAATGCGTCCTACCTGATCAACTTCGATCCGACCCGGATACCCCCCGAGGAGTTGATCGATACGCTCAAAGAAATCGAGGATGCGATCGATCTCGCCGAATATACGTGGGAGGCCACCGTCATCGATATCCCCGTTTTGTACGACGATCCGTGGACCCACGACACGCTCATGGATTTCAGGGATCGACATCAGGCCCCCGATTCGACCGACCTGGAATACTCCGCCGAACTCAACGGATTCGAGTCGGTCGAGGCCTTCATCGATGCCCATTCGGGGGCCCCGTACATCGTCTCGATGGTCGGATTCGTTCCGGGATTGCCGTGGATGTTCCAGATGGTGCCCTACGACGAACAGATCGAGGTCCCGAAATACCGGCAACCGCGGACAGCAACCCCCGGACGAGCGGTCGGGACCGGCGGTGCCTTCAGCGTCGTCTACCCGGTGCAGGGTGCCGGCGGCTATCAGTTGTACGGCCGCACCCCCGTAGAGGTGCTGGACATCGACCAGCGACTACCGGACTTCGACCGTTCGATCGTCTTGCCACAACCGGGAGACATCCTCAAGTTCCGGCAGATCGACCGGGACGAATACGACCGGATCAGGGCGTCCGTCGAAGACGGTACCTACGAGTATACCAAAGCGACCGTCGAATTCGTCCCGGACGAATTCTTCAGCGAGCCGGCGGCGTACAACGAGCGGATAATGGAGGAACTCTACCAATGATCGACGTTCGTGAGCCGGGAGTGAGTACGACGGTCCAGGACGACGGACGGTTCGGGAACTACCACATCGGAATGCCGCCTTCGGGAGCGATGGATCAATTCGCCCACCGCGTCGGGAATTTCCTCGTCGGGAACGAACCCCACGCGGCCACGCTCGAGATGACGTACGTGGGCGGGTCGTTCGAATTCGCCGAGGACGCCGTCGTCGCGGTCACGGGCGCGGACATGTCACCGACGCTCGAGGGCGACCCGGTACCGATGTGGACCACGATCGAAGTGCAAGCCGGTGAGACCCTCTCGTTCGAGTACGCGACCGAGGGCGTGCGAGCGTATCTGGCGGTCGCGGGTGGCATCGACGTGCCCCAGATCATGGGGAGCCGGGCGACTTACACCCTCATCGGCATGGGTGGGTTCGATGGACGAGCGCTGGAGCCTAACGATCGGGTACAGACGGGAGCGGCAGGCGATCGCACCGAGTACGTCGGCACCAGTATCGACGAATCGCGTCGTCCCACGTACGGAGAGTCCGATTCCATCAGGGTCGTGATGGGACTCTGTGATTATCGGCTCACGGACGAGGGCAGACGAGCGTTCCTCGACGCCGAGTGGACCGTCAGTGACGAGGCCGATCGGGCGGGCTATCGGTTCAACGGGCCGGACGTCGAACCGATGTTCGAGGAACGCGAACCGCCCTTCGGCGCAGGGACCGACATCACGAACGTGGTCGACGTCGGCTATCCGATCGGTTCGATCCAGTTGGCGGGGGAGCCGATCGTCCTGATGCGAGACGCCGTGACGGGAGGCGGGTATGCGACGATCGGGACCGTGGTGAGCCCCGATCGATACCGCCTCGCCCAGCGGCCGACCCACGCGACGGTCACGTTCGAGTCGGTCTCGCCGGAGGAGGCACTGGAGATCCGGATCGAACACGAGGAGGCACTGGCGACGATACGGGAGTCCATATGACCGCGGTCGAGACGCCGTCTGCAACCGACCCCGATCGCTCGAGAATCACGGACAGCAACCCAACCACCACGGTACCAGAGGAAACCTGAGACAATGAGTACGATCACAATCGAGGCCCCGATGCCAGGCGTGTTCTATCGACGACCCGACCCCGACGAAGACGTGTTCGTCGAGGAAGGTGATTCGGTCGACGACGGAGACGTCGTCGGCTTGGTCGGGGTGATGAAGAACTATCACGACATCGAATCACCGACCAGCGGGACCGTGACAGCGATACACGCCGAGGAAGAATCCGAGATATCTGCCGGCGACGTGCTGTTCGAGATCGAGGAGGCGTGACGGATGTCGGGGGAGGTCACAGAACGGATCCCGATCTGGCTCGCGGTCGCCCTCGTCGTCGCCATCTCGGTCCCGTACGGGACGCTGCTCGGCGAGTACAGCATCGCCCTGTGGGCGGCGTTCATCTCCTGGGCCGAGTACTTCGCCTTCGGCGCGACGGGCGACCAGCTCAAGTGGATTTACGGGCTGTTCACGGCCGGTGCGTTGAGTATGGCAGTGTTCGCCGTCCTCAACAATTATCTGGTGAACGTCCTCGGGATGGACCTGATCGTCGTCGCGACGATCCTCCTGTTCGTGATCGTCGCCGTCGCGGTATACCTGCTGACGCTGCTGCCCAAGGGGATGGACAAGTCCCTGGCCTTCTTCAACGGTATCTCCATGTTCCTGGCGCTGTACTTCGCCGGTATCCCCGGCGGGCCCGGGGCTGGTGGCGGCCCACTGGTGACCGGCGATCTATCCTGGGCGATCAATCCGTGGATCCAGTTCCTCTGGATCAGCCTCGCCGGCGTCTTCGGCGGCTTCCTGGGCTGGTTCAACATCCAGATCACGTTCCCCACCGCGAACGGATCGGGGGTGGAGAAGGCGCCCTGGGAGTGGTTCGGCATCGTCGCCACCGTCGTGATCTCGGTCCTCCTGTTCGCCCTCTATCACCCCTGGACGAGTCTGGTGCAGGGAACGCCGACGCAGTTCGCTGCCATCATCGTCGTCATCGCGGCCGTTGTCCTCGGTGTCGGCGGGCAGGCGATCCGAACGGCCTCCTGA
>JBNJDE010000121.1:0-5926 GCA_051744605.1 Halobacteriota archaeon | reverse complement strand
TGTAGGAGCCGACGGCGTCGCTACGCCGGAGCAGGAGGACGTCGGCCTCGTGCCGCAGGAAGACCGTGACGACCCGCGTTTCGTCCATGAGTACACTGACTGGGGCGGAGGATTTGCTTCTTTGGGGAGCCAGCGGGTGAACGATACCGGTCGCTCTGTGGTACCGTGACCCATCGTCGCATGACGCCACCTCCCTCCACGACCGGGTCAGCCATCTCCGGTATCGGTCGACCTTTTAGGCGACCGACGACAACGGGTGAGCATGCAGGCCTTCGCAGTCCCGGACCTCCCCGAGATACGGCCGGGTGACGACCTGGGTGCCCTCGTCGCCGAGCGGGCCGACCTGTCGGATGGCGACGTCGTCCTGGTCGCCAGCACGATCGTCTCGAAGGCGGAGGGGCGGACGGCCGACCTCGCCGACTTCGAACCGGGCGAGCGGGCCGTCGAGATCGCCGACGGAATAGCGGCCGCCACTGGCGAACCGAAGGACCCGCGGTTCGCCCAGGCGATCCTCGAGGAGTCCGCGGACCTCCTGATGACGCGTCCGTTCGTCCTGGCCGTGACGCAGTTCGGCCACGTCGGGGTCAATGCGGGCATCGACCGATCGAATACGGGCGGCGCCGAACTCCTCTTGCTGCCCGAGGACCCCCAGGCGAGCGCAACGCGACTCCGCGAGGCCTTCGATGGGGACGTCGCGGTCGTGGTGACCGACACCTCTGGACGACCGTTCCGGATCGGGCAACGTGGGGTCGCCATCGGCTGGTCGGGACTGCCCGCGACACGCGATTGGCGGGGCGAGACCGACCGCGACGGCCGCGAACTCGAAGCGACGGTAGAGGCCATCGTCGACGAACTCGCCGCCACCGCGAACCTCGTCACGGGCGAGGGCGACGGGGGGAATCCCGTCGCGGTCGTGCGAGGAGTCGATTTCGACGGGTTCGATGGGTCGGCGACGCTGTTCCGGGACCCGGAGACCGACTTCGTCCGCCAGGCCCTCCAGGAGTGGTCGTATGCAGGGCATTGAACTGACGCCCGAGATTCCCGTCGACGAGGTGGTCGACCTCGGCCGTCGCGCGGAGCGCGCGGGCTTCGATACCGTGTTCGTCTCCTCGCATTACAACAATCGGGACCCGTTCCAGGCACTGGCACGTCTCGCCGCGGAGACGGACCGGGTTCGTCTCGGCCCCGGCGTCGCGAACCCCTACGAGACCCACCCGGTGAAACTGACCTCGCAGGTCGCGACGCTCGCCGAGTCGAGCGACGATCGGGCCGTCTTCGGCGTGGGCGCCGGCGACCGGTCGACCCTGCGGAACCTCGGGATCGAGCGCGAACGCCCCCTTCGCAAGGTCCTCGAGACGATGCGAGTCGCCCGACGCCTCTTCGGGGGCGAGCGCGTGGACCACGACGGCACGTTCACCGTCCGGGACGCCGGGTTGAACTACGGCGTCGGCGAGGTCCCGGTCTACGTCGGCGCCCAGGGCCCACACATGCTCCGGATGGCCGGCAAGTACGCCGACGGGGTCCTGGTGAACGCCTCGCACCCCACGGACGTCGCCTGGTCGAGCGACCGGGTGGCGGAGGGCGCCGACGACCGCGATCCATCGCTCGCCGACCCGGACGTCGCGGTGTACGCGAGCGTCAGCGTCGCGGAAGACGAGGCGGCGGCACGTGAAGCAGCGCGCCCTCCGGTCGCCTTCATCGCCGGTGGTGCGGACGAACGCGTCCTCGATCGGCACGGCATCGAGGTGGAGGCGGCGACGGCCATCGGCGAGGCCGTCGAAGCCGGCCGCTTCGATGCGGCCTTCGAGGCCGTGACGGACCCGATGCTCGACGCCTTCAGCGTGGCCGGGAGCGTCGATACGGTCGCGAATCGGTTCGAGGCGCTCCTGGAACACGCGGATAGCATCGTCGTCGGCGCACCGCTGGGCCCCGACGGAGCAGCCGCTATCGAATTGGCCGCCGACGCGTTCGAGCGCGTCGCGGAGAATCGTTAGTTGCCGGCGAGCACCGAGAGGATACCGCCGACCGCTGACACGCCGAACACGCCCAGGGCGACCGTCAGGACGCCGGCCGAAGCGAGCAGCAGGAGCGGCGCGACGGGGTCGTTTCCGGCGACGCCGATGAAGAGGCTCACGACCTCTACCAGGTTGTCGATGATCCAGACCATGGGTGACAGTGTTTCGTGAGGTACCTTAGACCCTCCGGGACGATTATGAGCCCCGCGGTGCAATCGGTGTCCGTGACACGGGACTCGAGACTCGACGCCTTCGCCACGGCGGGCGCGGACACCGATGACGCGGATGGTGAGACGGGGGCCAACAATGCCGGGGAGGACGGTGAACCCGAGGTGGACGACGAGCCGGTAGCAGGGGAGGACCCCCCGTCACTCGCCACCACGAGCGAGTGGACGCCGGACGGCGAGGAGTGCGACGCCTGCGGCGCGGTCGTGGAGCGTCGATGGCGACAGAACGGGGCGCTCGTCTGCCCGGAATGTAAAAATTGGAGCGAACTGTGACAGAACCGTGCGAGCGCGGCCCGGAACCCACTGTCAGCGGCGCGAGCGCAGCGATAGGGGTCGCTCTCGGCGAGGGCGGCGACGGTGCTCGATTCGGGGTTGCGACAGTGTTTAATAGATTGCTTTCGTAGCACTCGGCGTAATGTCGGAAGTCTGCTCGACGTGCGGATTGCCCGAGGAACTCTGCGTCTGCGAAGACGTCGCCAAAGAGTCCCAGGAGATCACGATCCGCATCGACGAGCGCCGCTACGGAAAAGAGGTCACCGTCATCGAGGGGTTCGATCCGGACGACGTCGATCTGAGTTCGCTGTCCTCGGATCTGAAATCGAAACTCGCCTGCGGGGGAACCGTCGACGACGGCGAGATCGAACTCCAGGGGAACCATCTCGGCCGCGTGGAGGACTTCCTCCGCGATCGCGGGTTCAACGTCGCCTGACCGATTTTCCACCGACGCGATTTCGGCGCACGATCACCTTCTCGTCAGTCACTCGGCAGGTTCGAGGTCGCCGTCCCACGCCTCCAGGCCACCCTCGAGCGAGGCCACGCGCGTCTCGGCGTCGATCCCTTCGTAGGAGGCGATGAGGCGGACTGCCTGCTTGCTGGCCTGCCCGTGCGGACAGACCGTGACGACGGTCGCAGCGCCGTCGAGGTCCGGCACGTACTCGCTCAGCGAGTGCATCGGCATGTGCTCGCTCCCCGGGATGTGACCCCGGTCGAAGGCCGGCTTCGTTCGAATGTCGACGACCCGCACGTCCGCTCCCGACTCGAGTAGCGACGCGAGCTCCCCGGGGGAGATCTCCTCGACCATGGCCGCACTCGGTGGGCCGCGGACTAAAGCACCCCGACCGGGGCGGTCGCTGTCGGCGCGTGACCGGCGCGGCACGATCCCGTCTTCGACTCAGAGGTAGCCATCGGTCGCGGCGACGAGCAGGCCCTCGAGGGTGGCGTCGTTCGCCGGATCCGCTCGGGCGACCTCGATGGCATCCGCCCTGGGAACCCGCGTGACGGAGAGGAACTCGTTTCGGTCCAGGTCGCGATCGCCGGGCCGCAGGCCCGTCGCGACGACGTATCCCCGCTCGTGTCGCAACACGCCCGTGGCGACGTCGACCGTCTGGAGGTGAGTGACCGAGTCGGCCCTAAAGCCCGTCTCCTCGCGGAGTTCGCGGGCGCCGGCGGTCTCGTAGTCCTCGTCGTCCTCGACGATACCCGCGGGCAGTTCGAGACAGTCTTCCCGGATCGTCGGTCGATACTGCTCGACGAACAAGACGTCGTCGCCGTCGATGGCCACGACCACGACCGCTGCCGGGAGATCGGCCCAGTAGTAGCGCTTGGTGGAGCCGTCGGGCTGTTCGACCAGATCGTACCCGCCGTCGTACCAGCCGGTCTCGTACTCGGTCACCGATTCGCGGACCGACCACGCCGTATCCGTCATAGCTGGACGATGGGCCGTCGAGTACTATGGCCTTACCCCTCCCCGTTCGGTCAGAAGAGCGAGCGGTAGTGCCGGCCGAAGGCCTGGCGCTGGAGCGTGCCGACCGCCGCATCGGGTTCGTTCTGGTAGGTCACGGCGGCGACGGTCCCTTCGAAGGGGACCGGATGCCAGGCGACGCGGTCGACGTTCTCGTTGCCCTCCTCGTGAGCGTCGAGGTCGGGGTGGTCGTCGAGCCACGCCGCGTACTCCTCGCGCGTACCGAGGTGGACCTCCAGCAACGAGGCGAAGAGGGCGTCGCGTGCGGTACCGACGACGTCGGTCGTGACGCGCTCTCGGTACTCCTCCCGGTCGAAGTCCATCGACTTCGCGACCTCCTTGGTCACGGTCTGGGCGGCGGGACCGAGCGCCTGGTACTGCGATCGGGCGGTCTCGGCGGTCGCCGGTGCGAGCAGTCCCCGCGTTTCCATGGTTCGTGTTCGAGGCCCGGGCCCTACTCGGTTTCGGAGTCCTCGAGCATCTGGCGGGTCAACTCGCGTGCCTCCTCCAGGACCGCGCGGTCGTCGGCGGACATGGCGTCGAGGTTCGTCGGCTGTTCGACGGCGGGCGAGCCACGGGTGCCGTGATCGTGTTCCGGCTCGGGCGCGTCGACTTCGACCGCCTCGGCGTGGTCGGCGACGAGCGGCCCGAGCGTCTCCGGGTTCATCGCCCCCCAGTCCTCGACGCGCGCGTCGAGCCAGGACTCGTGGTCGTCCCCGTGGATGATGGCCGTGAACGCGAGGTGGTTCGCCAGATGCTCGGCGTCGACCTGCGGTTCCTCGCAGACCGGACAGGCGTATCCCATGCCGTCCCGAAGGCGCGCCACGGTAAAACGCATCACGGTCCACGTCGAGCGTGGAGGATCAACGCGTCCTCGCCGTCGGGGTAGTAGCCGGGATAGGTCCGTACCGGGGCGAAGTCGTGTCGTTCGTAGAGTGCGATGGCTCGCTCGTTGCTCTCCCTGACCTCGAGACGAACCGTGAAGAGGCCGTGCTCTTCGAGGACCGACAGCGCCCCTTCGAGCAGTTTCGACCCGATGCCCTCACCCTCTCGGTCTGGCGCCACCGCGAGGTCCTTCACGTGGCCCATCGGCTGTCCGTTCACCCGGACGCCAGTCGCGACGACGTGGCCGACGACCTCGGCGTCGAGCAGGTCGTCGTCGGTTCGCGCCTCGGCGACCAAAAAGCCCGGCTGGCCGAGGAACTGCTCGAATGCCTCCGTCCCCCAGGGGTGGCCGAACGCCGCTCGCTCGACGCGGAGGATCTCCAGCATGTCAGCACGGACCGCCTGTCTGATCGCGATGGCGTCAGCGGGAGAGACGGTCGTCACGGTGGTCACTTCGGTCGGGGCGGACAAGAGGGTCACGGACGGGTCCCACGAAGCTATTACGTGGTATCGGCTCACACACCAGGACGAACGATGACCGACCACGCGCCACACCACGTCGACCATGACTGACGGGACGACGACCGACGACGAGAGTGCGACCGAGCGACGACTGGCAGCCGGCTGGCAGGGCCGGTTCTACGAGGACTTCACCGTCGGCGACATCTACAAGCACCCCTACGGCCGCACGGTCACTGAGACCGACAACGTCTGGTTCACGAACGTCACGATGAACCTCAATCCGATGCACTTCAACGAGGCGTACGCCGCCGAGACGGAGTTCGGCGAACGCCTCGTCGACGGGACGTTCGTCATCGCGCTCTCGGTGGGGATGAGTGTCATCGACGTCTCCGCGAACGCGACGGCCAACCTGGGGTACGACGACGTCCGCCACCACGCGCCGGTCTTCCACGGCGACACGCTGTTCGCGGAGTCGGAGGTGATCGACAAGCGCCCCTCCGATTCGCGCGAGCACGTCGGCATCGTCACCACCGAACTCCGCACCTACAACCAAGAAGACGAACTCGTCCTCACGCTCGAACGGACGCCGATGGTGC
>JBNJDE010000120.1:0-5931 GCA_051744605.1 Halobacteriota archaeon | reverse complement strand
GCGGGAGTCCAAATTTGCCCATCAATCGGGACGTTGTATGTGGTTTCGGGCCCGCTTTTCAAGCCGGGAAAGAGAAACCGGGTCAACTGATACCCGTTCTCCATCCGCAGTGAAATACAGGCTCGCGTCGACTGACCGATCCGGATATGCAGAGGCGAGAACGTGATAGTAGACGCTCAGCTGGATCGTGTATTCGTCGACGGCCCGGCGAGTCCGATCGGTCTTGTAATCGACAATCTCTACGCGATCCGGGGTAACGTGGACGAGGTCGACGATCCCCGAGATCGTTACTCGCTGGTCGTCAATGGTGATTGGTACCGTCGCTGGCTCCTCGACGAACAGCTCCCCGTCCAACGAGTCGATGAGATCCCGAATTCGCCGCTCGTGTTCGTTATCGGGTTCGCCGGTTTCGTCGAGGGCGTATTGCTCGGCGAACTCGTGGACACGGGAGCCGAAATTGACTCCCCCGCCACCACTGGAAGCCTCGCCAGCACCCGATTCGTCGAACACCGCATCGTCCATCAGGTCGTGGGGCGTCAGCCCGACGGGGCCGTCCGGGGGCGAGACGGTGAAGGGGAGCTGTGCCTGGGTCGTCCGCTCCTCGGTGACCGTGGTGACGTCGGGATTCCCCTTCTCCAGCTCCACGGGGAGCGATTCGAGGAAGCTATTGGGGTCCTCGCCACTGGCGAAGACGAGATGCTGTTTCGCCCGGGTGATGGCGACGTAGAGGAGCCGCCTTTCCTCGTCGTACTCGTCCGGCAAACAGTGCCGGAGGACGTCGTACCGCCAGTCGTCGTAGACGTGGGGGTACGCGCCGACCTCCGAGTATTCTTTGCGCTGCCTGAGCCCCACCGATTCCTCGTACCGGATCGCATTCGAGTCTCGGGTCGCGGGCGGGAATCGGCCCTCGTTCATGTTGGCCATGACGACGATGGGATATTCGAGTCCCTTCGCCGCGTGGATCGTCTGGACGGTGACGGAATCGTCGCCGGCACTGGTGTGCACGTCGTGGGTCGCCCCGGTGTCGATTGCCCGCACAATGAATCGGATGAGATCTCCGCGGGGCAACGTCGTCGCCTGGTGGACGGACTCGATGGTGTCGAGGATTACGTCCGCGTAATCTCCGTGGTACCCATACCGATCGAAGACACGGCGGGCGACCGACGCCACCGTGTCCATCTCCGCCACTTTCGATCGGAATGCCGCCATGTCGGTCGGGTAGTCCCCCGTCGAGATGATGTGGTCGATTTCGTCGAGCGTGTACCCGGCCGCTTCGAGAACGACCGCCCAGCCCCGGTCGGCATCCGACTCGAGGATTCGCAACCAGGCGAGTAGCACTTTCGCCGGGTCGGTGCGGAACAGCTCGACGCCGCCATCGTAGGCCATCGGGACATCGTACTGGTCGGCCACCTGGAGCAATTCTCTCCCGAAGTCTCTGGTTCGGGTCAGAACGGCGATGTCGCCGTATTCCGGGGCCCGTGGATAGCCGTTCTCGTCCGCGACCGGATACTCTTCGGTTCCGACGATGGCCTGGATCTTCGAGAGCACGGCCTCGTGTTCGTCTTCGTGGCGAATCGCTTCGATGTGGGTCTCGTCGAACGGGGCGTTACTCGATAGGGCGTCCGCATCACCGAGCTCCACATCTTCGACGTCTTCGGTGTCGGTTGCGGGGGCCGTGAGCGCGTGTTTCGAGAAGTCGAGGATGGACTGGGTGGAGCGGTAGTTCTCGGACAATCTGATTGGGGTGACGTCGGGGGTCCCGAACCCGATCCGCTTTGCGTCGTCGTTCAACGCCTCACTGAACCGGTGCAATCGCTCCTCGAACTGTCGGATGTTGTCGACGTCCGCGTACTGGAAGGCGTAGATGCTCTGCTTCCAGTCGCCGACGACGGCGAGGTTGTCCGTGCCGGCGAGCAACAGTGCGAGTTTGAACTGGATTTCGCTGGTGTCCTGGAACTCGTCGACCATGACGTACTCGAACTCGAGCCGCTCTCGGAGGTCGTGGTCTTCCAGGAGCAACACGTACGCCAGAACCTGCAGGAACCCGAAATTCAGGTAATTTCGGCCGAGCGCGAATTCCAGGTAATCGAGATAGACGTCGTGGACGAACGCTTTCAATGACGATCGATCCCCGTCGAACACCTGCTTTGCGACGGCCGGGTCGATTTGCTTCGTCCCGCGCCCTCCTCGGAGTTCTCCCCTGTCGGGAGCGACCGGGAGGTACGTCTTGTTCGTCCCATAGCGTCCCAGCTTTTCGCGGAGTTGCGATTGCTTCCGGCCCCCGTTCCGGGGCTGGTTCACGGCTTCGAACTGGCGCTCGAACTCCTCGAACGCGCCCTCCAGGTGGGCTTCTGAGTCACGATACCACCCCTCTCGCGTTGGGATGACGCCCTTCGAAGCGAGTTGTTTGACGAGATCGAGGAGATCGAGGTGGTCGTCGATCGCACGAAACTGATCCGCGTACTCCGGGTGGCCGTCCCGGAATCCCCCGATGAACTCCCGGAACAGTTCGTTCTCCACGAGTTCGTCTTCGATGAGCCGGGTCGACCCGGTGATGCGGTCGTCGATACCGAGATGCACCGGAGCGGCGTACCCGTGTTCGTCGAGGACGTGATGGGCGTGGGAGTGGAAGGTCCGGATCGGGGCGTCCGCGAGTTCCTGGAGTCCGTACCCGGAGTGCTCGACGATCCGCTCTCGCATTTCCGTGGCCGCACTGTTGGTGAACGTGGCGAGGAGGACGTCGTCCGGTTCGACAGTGGGCTGGTCGATGATGTTCGCGTACCGCCGCGTCACGGCGAGCGTCTTCCCGGTTCCCGCTCCCGCGTCGACGAGGTAGGTCCCTTCGGTCTCGTCGATGAGCCGGCGTTGCTGTTCGTTCGGTTCGACCTCGGTCATTGGGCCTCCCCCTCCACCAACAGGTCCCGGTAATCGATCCGCCGATAATTGGGCTCCCCGCCGAGACCCTCGACGGGGAACCGTCCCTCTCCTGCTCGATAGGCATTGATCTCCTCGATTCGGTCCTGGACGAATTCCTCCACTGCATCCAGATCCTCTTCGAAGAACGCCCGCTTCCTGATCCCGCTCAGCGCTCGGATGGCCTGGTCGGTGCCCTTCTCGGCGTCGACGTCGTCACTCGTCCCCGCATCGACCGCAGCGGTGAACCGCTCGGCGAATTCCGAGGCTCGGAGTTCGTCTTTCTCCGTCGTATCGGGAAACGAGAAGTCGGAAAAGACCTGCCGATACTGCTCGAATCCCAGGTCCGAGAACGTCTCGACGCAATCGGTGTAGCCATCGAGCAGGGCGTCGTAGGCCTCCCTGGACCCGACGAACTCCTCGAAGGGCTGCGGGTAGTAGGTGACGGTCGTCATCGCATCGTCCAGGGTTGGCGCTCCCGTGACGGCGTCGTCCAGCGTCTCGAGGAAGTGGAAGAAGGTGAACTGGATGCGCTCGCCCGGTTGCTGTGTTCGGAAGTACGCGAGATACAGCGCGGCCTGGAAGTTGGGGGTATCGGACGGCGGGTCGGTCGCGGCACGCTTGACGACCTGGTAGCCCGACTTCTTCGACCCGCTCTTGTAATCCACGAGATGAGTGGGCGAGCGGACCAGGTCGATCTTCCCTTTCACGCCGATATCGAGCGCTTCGAACCAGCGCTCGGTCAGCGGCGAGTCGATGGGCTCGTCGAAGTACTCCGCGAAGAAGTTCGAGTCCCACCCCGAAGTCGGGGTGAGAAAATCGTGATCCTCGGGGCCGTATTCGTCGAGGTATTCGACGACCGTTTCGAGACCAATCTGGTACTTACGGCGCCGCAAGGGCTCCTCGGTGTCGCTGAAAAAGGGCCGGACGGTGTCGACCATCACGTCGACGATTGCTTCGATCTCGTCCGTCCCGACGCGCTCGGGGTGGTTCGCGTAGAACTCTGCGAAGTCGTGGAACAGATTCCCCTCCCGGAAGTGGTCCTTGTCGGGGGTTTCGAGCAAGCGACTGAAGCAGTAGTCGCGGGGGCTGTTGACGTAGCTGTTCAGACTCGACTGGCTGATCGCCTCGATTGTCGTCGTGTCGGCGTCGACCGGCGACCGGTCGAACCCCGCTCCTTGCTTCGCCTCCATCCGGGAGTGTTTCACCGAATCGAGGTCGCTGAAGCGCTCGAACTCCTCGTCGAGGCGTTCGCCGAGGTACAGCGGTGGCGTCACCGGCTGGCCGCCCGCGGTATCCTGCACGAGATAGTACTGCTCGCTGCCACTCTGAATGAGGAGCTGAAACTGTCGGATGTACCGCTCGTACTGGGCCTCGGCGTCGACCCAGGGTCGATTCGGTGCCGAATGCGTCCAGCCGTCGTCCATGCCGAGGAAGAACACGACGGGTCGATCGACGTATCCGGCCGACGTCGCGTCGGCGAGGAGGACCCCCTCGTTCTCCCGATCGATCGGAACGTCGTAGGTCTGGAGATAGTACGCCAGGTCCTGGACGCGCTGTTCGGTGGGTACCTCGTCCAGGAGACCGAGATCGGCGAGTTCCGCTCGTAGCGCATCGAGCTCCCGGCCGGCCTGTTGTTCGAAGGAAGCGAGTGCCTCCTCGAAGCTTTCCGACGCCGCTCCGCCGGCGACGGTGGTGCACCAGTCCAGTTCTGGATAGTCGACTTCGCTGATCCGCTTTTCCTCGTGCTCGATCGGGACGTCGATCCCCAGTTGGGTGCAGATCGGTGTGACGTCCCCGACCGTGGTGTCGGAGCCCCGATGGGCTACGCGGAGTAGCCGGAGGAAGGTTCGGTGGTATGGGTCGTCGGCGAACCCGGGGCCGCCGTAGAAGGGGACGTCGGCCGCTTCGAGGGCCGATTCCACGAGCGATGAGTAGCGACTCGATCGGTCGAGGACCACCCCCACGTCGTCGGCGTTCTCCGCGGTCACGGTATCCAGGAGGGCGTCGACGATGTCGCTGGATCCGTCGAAGACGTGGAATTGCGGCAGGGAGAAGGCCTCCTCGGTGAAGAGGGCGACGCGGTCGACGTCCGGTGGGAGGATGGATCGCTCGAGCTGGGTGAGTTGGTCGTCGCCGACGACGGCGACCGACAGGTCTGGTGGGGTCTCGTACGCCTGCAGTTGCCCGGAGGTGGTCTGGTGGTCGCGGAGGACGTCGATCACCGCCTCGGTCGTCTCGTCGACGAAGGCCGGGTACCTCTGGATCGCGGTGGCGGTCCCCTGGTGCTCCCAGCACTGGAGGACGTTCCCCACCGCGTAGGCGATGGCTTTCCAGGGGTGGTCCGTTCGGTCGACGAGTTCGAGGAACGCGGTGCGATCCTCGGCCGATTCGCGTCGGCCCGTCGCGAGTCTGCGGGGCGAGGTGGCGAAGGTGCCGAAGTGTGGTGCGTCGAGGCGGCGGTTGAGGGCGTCGGCGAGTGGATTGTTGGGGACGATGACGAGGTCGTGGTCGGCGACGTCGTCGTAGATGGATTGGAGGGGGCGCAGGCGTTGGATGGGCACGTGGTGGACTGGGTGGGTCGGTTGGTTAAAGATGTGGGGCTAGGTTTAGGGCACGGATGTTTTTGCGATTGAAATTGTGGAGTGGGGACCGTCTCTGAAAGTTTTCTCGGGCTACACTCTGTGCTTGTATGGGTTTGGATAGTGAGTCATTGCAGCAACGCAACCAACCTCGAAAGCCGCCACGTTATCAGTGGTCGGCAACGCCGACCACCCGGTCGGCCCCTCTCGCATTCCCGCCCAGATTAATTTTCATGCCTGGCTCAATTGTGGGGATTCGTATCACCGTCGTTCCCCCTCCAATTCTCACACGATGGCGCGCCGAGCGCAGGCGGCGCTCGTCGCTCGATTCGTGAGAAGTGGGTTCGGCCAGATTCGAACCGAAGCCAGACGTGCTCGCTTCGCTGCGCGCGACTGGCAGGGCTCGAATCGCCCTCACACGTACGTCTGCCGCTCG
>JBNJDE010000119.1:0-6052 GCA_051744605.1 Halobacteriota archaeon | reverse complement strand
CGTCTCCAAGCGGTTGACGGCCGCGCGCCGACAGATCGCGGAGAAGTACGCTCGACGGCTGGCCGACTGACCGAACGCGGTCGAGAGAGTGGGGCCGCTTCTCGTTCATTCGAAAGGAGAGCACGGTGCGGCACGTGGACGACGACCGTGCACTTCTCGAGTTGACCGAGGGACGGCTCGGGCGTGCCGCGGATATAGCCGTCGGTCGTGATCAGTCAGCTGGTTGCCCGCCGATCGGCTGCATCGTTCGTGGGACTGTCGTGTACCGCGTCGGATGGGATGGCCGCACCCCGAGCCGACTCGATTACCGATTCGTCCCTTCGTGTCGGTTCCAGGCAGTGGCACCCATCCGCGGTTTCCTGGACGACCCACCCCGATATCGGACGGGGTTGACAGCAAGCTTGAATGTGGCTCCCGCCCGAAGTCTTACTTCACCGACCGAGTCGGCCACACCCACCACGGATTACAGTGGTCGGCTTCGGAAACCGAACGCACTTCCCCAACACCCATGGTCGAGACCATCACCGCCGAACGGCTCGCGGACATGATCGACGCGAACGAACGCTTCACGCTCATCGACACCAGAGACGCGGAGAGTTTCGAGGCGTGGCACGTACAGAACGCCAGGAACGTCCCGTACGATCCGGAGGCGGGAATCGATGCAGCCCAACTCGACGAGATAGCCGCGGTGACCGATGGCGAACCGATCGTCACCATCTGTGGGAAGGGGCGTACCTCGGTACCCTTCGGTGTCGAACTCGAGGAACGTGGGTACGACGTTTCGATCGTCGACGGTGGGATGGAGGCGTGGAGCAAGGTCTACGAGGTCGTTCCCATCGAGGTGGACAACGACGACCTCGTCGTGCGTCAGGTCCAGCGGCGAGCGAAGGGCTGTCTGGGATACGTCGTCGGATCGAGGGCGACGGACCAAGCCGTGGTCGTCGACCCGACCAGACAGACCGATCAGTTCAAAGCCGCGGCCCAGGACGCTGGACTGACCATCGAGCGGGTGCTCGATACGCACGTCCACGCCGACCACATCTCCGGAGGAGCGGCGCTGGCCGACGACCTCGGCGTTCCGTACACCCTCGGCGAATCCGCCCGGGAACGGAACGTCGCGTACGATTACGAGCCCCTCTCGGATGGGCAGATCGTCGACCAGCACGGCATGGAGATCGAGGCGTTCTCGGCCCCGGGACACACCTCGGAGATGATGGCCTATCTGGTCGACGGTGAACTGCTCCTGACGGGGGACACCCTGTTCGTGGATTCGGTCGGCCGGACCGAACTCCAGTTCGGCGAGGGCCAGGCCGCCCACGGGGCGAAGATGCTGTTCGAGACGCTCCACGAGACCATCCTCGAGCTGCCGGCCGATACGACGGTGCTCCCGGGACACCTCTCGGTCACGAACGACGGTCGATACGAGCACGGGTCTCCGGGTGAGGCCGTCACTGCTCGCCTGGGCGACCTTCACGATGCCCTCGAGTTGCTCCACCTCGATCGGGAGACGTTCGTGAAACGGCTGACCGAGGACATCCCCGAGAAACCCCCGAACTACGAGTCGGTCATCGCGATCAATACCGGCGCCGAATCCGCCGGTACCGAGAGTGAGGCGACCGAACTGGAACTGGGGCCGAACAACTGTGCCGCCTGAGCGGTGACGTACCTCACCAGTCCCGATGTCCGGGAAGGGGTGTCTCACTGTCGGGATGGCTGCCCACCGTGAAGACCGGCGGGCCGACCAGGTCATGTCAGTGTCGCATACTGTTAAGCCGGTTGGGATGGAACGATGAACCATGGCATACACGACCCGAACGACGGTGGACGCCAGTTTCGACGAAGCGATCGACGCGACGAAGGCTGCACTCGAAGACGAGGGATTCGGCGTGCTCTGCGACATCGACATCCAGGCGACGTTCCAGGAGAAACTCGGTGAAGAGTTCCAGCGATACCGCATCCTCGCTGCCTGCAATCCACCGCTCGCACACGAGGGACTGAACGAGGAGATAGAACTCGGGGCGCTGCTGCCGTGTAATCTGATCGTCTACGAGACCGACGACGGGGAGGTCGTGGTCAGCGCAGTGGATCCCGAGCGACTCGTCGGCATCGCCGACAACGAGGCACTCGACAGCATCGCCACGGAGGTCAAAGAACGATACGAGCGGGTCATCGAGTCGCTCGCGGCGGGCCCCGGATCCGCGACGGAGACCTGATCGGCGATGGCCTCGAACGACCTCGACGCGACGACGGTCGTCCTCCTGCTCCTGGGCGTGATCGTCCTCCTGCCGCTGCTCATGATGACGATCGGCGTCGGTGGGATGATGGGGTACGGCGGGATGACGGGGCAATTCGGCACGACCAGCGGGTGGGTTCCACTCGCCGGATTCCTCGTAATGGTGCTGTTCTTCGTCCTCATTATCGGCGGGGGCGTTCTCCTCCTCCAGCGCGCCAGCGGAGGCACGCGCGAGCACGACAGCGCGATGGAGGAGTTACGGAACGCGTACGCCCGGGGAGACCTGAGCGAAGAGGAGTTCGATCGCCGGAAGCAGAAACTCGAACGCGAGGAGTGAACGGGCGGCGGCGAGACAGTAGATAGCCACGTGCGAACAGCCCCGGCGCTCTCGACCACCAATCGAAAGCGGTTAACCACAGTCGTACGAACCCGTCACCAACGTGTCGAACACACAGGTCACCCTCATCCAGATCGACAACTACGGCCCGTGGACCGTCACGCCGACCCCTCGCCGCGAGGTGGACCTCCAGACGATGCAGTCACGGCTCTTCGCGGATCTCTCCCAGTCGTTCGGGATGCAGGACGGCTACGTCTTCTTCACGCGGTTCGACAACATGGTCGCCATCACGAACGGGATGGACGAGGAAGACCACGCGCGCATCCAGGAGTCCATCCGGAACCGGTATCCGGTGACCGTCAGTCTGGGTATCGGTCACGGGACAGCCCCCGCGAACGCGCTCGTGGACGCGACCGCCCAACTGCAAGAGGAGGGGAGCGCTCAGGACGAGACCCGGACGGAGATCCTCCGGGGCCAGACACTCGACGAGGACGAACGCACGGACGAAGACGTCCAGATCGCCCACTACGACGTCGTCAACGCGACCGGCAAGTACACCGACGAACTCGACGCCTTCTCGACGTTCATCGAGATCGAGCAGGGATACGCCTCGCTCATGCGCCACCTCCACGACGAACACGGCTCGCTCGCCTTCTTCGTCGGCGGCGACAACGTCATCGCCATCACCGCCGGGATGGACCACGACGATTTCGAGGAGACCATCGACTTCGTCAACGACGACGCCGAGGTCGAACTCCAGGTCGGTGTCGGTAGCGGGACGACCGCCCACGATGCAGGTATGGCTGCGAAACACGGCCTCGAAGTCTGCCGGGAGAAGGGCACCCGCATCGAGGGCGACCTCGACTGACCAGTCGGTCGTTCCTTCCGAAAGGTAATGGACGACGACCGCCTACCGACGGATATGCCGCGCGGGGAGACCCTTCCAGGCGCCCCGACGGAGGAAGAGCGCATCGTCCTCCACGTCGACATGGACTGCTTTTACGCGTCCTGCGAGCGGTTGCGCGAACCTGCCCTCCGTGGCGAACCGGTCGTCGTCGGCATGGGCTACGAGGCGGGCGAACAGACCGGTGCCGTCGCCACCGCGAGTTACGAGGCACGAGACTACGGCATCGAGAGCGCGATGGGCATCTCGAGTGCGCTCGAGCGACTTCCCCGCCGCGCGGAGAACCCCGACGACCCAGAAACGGCCTGGTACCGCCCCGTCGATATGGACTTCTACGAGGCGGTGAGCGAACAGGTCCGCGAGATACTGACAGAACTGGCGGACACCCTCCGCATCGTGAGTATCGACGAGGCCTACCTGGACGTGACAGAGCGGACCGCCTGGGAGGTCGCCGCGGGCTTCGGCCGGCACGTCAAACAGCGCATCGCTCGCGAGGTCGGGGTGCCGGCGAGCGTCGGTGTCGCCCCCAACATGAGTACGGCCAAGATCGCGAGCGATCACGACAAACCCGACGGCCTCGTGGTCGTTCCGCCGGACGAGGTCGCGGACTTCCTCGCACCGCTCCCGGTGGGAGACATCCACGGCATCGGGCCGGTGACCGCGGACGAACTGACGGCCATGGGCATCGAGACGGCCGGCGACCTGGCCGCGGCCGACCCGGCCGAACTGCGAGCGAAATTCGGCGAGCGGGGGGAGGAGTTCCACCGGCGGGCCCTGGGCGACGACCCCCGGCAGGTAGAGCCACGCGGGAAGCCGAAGAGCCTCTCGCGGGAGTCGGCCTTCGACGGCGCAGTCGAGGACTTCGAGTTGGTCGTCGAGCGGGCGAGCGGTCTGGCGAGTGCCGTCGCCCAGCGAGCGAAACGCCGCGGGGCCCTCTACCGCACCATCGGGGTGAAGGTGGTGACCCCGCCGTACGACGTCAACACCCGAGCGAAGACGCTGCCGGGACCGGTCGACGAGCCAGACCTCGTCGAGTCGGTCGCCCGCGACCTCCTCGAGGAGTTCGACGGCGAGCGGATCAGGAAGGTCGGGGTTCGGGTCGCCAACCTCAGTTTCTCGGACCGTGACCAGTCGGACCTCGATAGCTGGGACGGTGGTGGGGACGGCGAGTCCGCAGACGAGGATGGCGAACGAGCCAGCGAGACGAGGGAGACCGACCGTTACACGAACGACCAGGCGAGACTCTTCGAGTACGATCGGGGACGGAGCGGCGAGCACTGAGCCGACACGGGAATCGAAACTGGCCGCCTCGGCCCGAGTCGACACGGAAACGGTAAAAGGCGGTCCCGCCCTTGTGCCACCAATGGACGTCAGTATCGTCGGGAGCGGCTACGTCGGAACGACCATCGCCGCCTGCTTCGCGGACCTGGGACACGACGTCGTGAACGTCGACGTCGACGAATCGATCGTCGCCGCCATCAACGACGGCGACGCTCCGATCCACGAACCGGGACTCGACGACCTGGTCGCCGACCACGCCGGAGATGGACTCCGGGCGACGACGGACTACGGCGCCGTCAGGGCGACCGATCTCACCTTCCTCGCCCTCCCCACGCCCTCGCGGGAGGACGGCAGTATCGACCGCTCGATCGTCGAGGCCGGTGCCGAGTCGCTGGCCGAGGCGCTCGCGTCGAAGGACGAGCGGCACACGGTCGTCGTCAAGAGCACGGTGATACCCGGCACGACCGAGGAACTGGTCGGCACGGCGCTCGACGCGGTCGAGGGGAACGAACTCGGTGAGAACGTCGGAATCGGCATGAACCCCGAATTCCTCCGCGAGGGAAGCGCCGTCGACGACTTTCTCCACCCGGACAAGGTCGTCCTCGGATGGGAGACCGACTGGGTCGGTGAGACGATGCACGACGTCTTCGCGCCACTCGTCGAGACGGCCGAGCCGGCGATCGTCGACACGGGTATCCCCGAAGCCGAATTCATCAAGTACGCCAACAACGCCTTCCTGGCGTCCAAGGTCAGTCTCGTCAACGAACTCGGCAACGTCGCCAAGGAGTTCGAGGTGGACTCCTACGCGGTCGCCGACGCCATCGGCCTCGACCACCGTATCAGCGAGCACTTCCTCCGGAGCGGCGTCGGCTGGGGTGGGTCGTGTTTTCCAAAGGACGTCGACGCGCTCCGCGCCGCCGCCCGCGACGTCGGCTACGACCCCGGGTTGCTGGACGCGGTCGTCGAGGTGAACGACAAACAACCGCGACGGCTGCTCCGTCTCCTGGAGGACCACGTCGACGTCGATGGTGCGCGTATCGCCGTTCTCGGACTCTCGTTCAAACCGAACACCGACGACATCCGTAATTCCCGGGCCATCCCCGTCATCCAGGGCCTCGACGATCGGGGTGCGGACGTCGTCGCCTACGATCCTGTCGCGGCCGACGCAATGAGAGAGCGTTTCCCCGAGATCCAGTATGTCGATACCGCGGCCGCCGCACTCGACGGCGCGGACGGAGCGCTCGTGGTCACCGACTGGCCCGAGTTCGCGGACCTCGACGAGGAGTTCGACGCGATG
>JBNJDE010000118.1:0-6061 GCA_051744605.1 Halobacteriota archaeon | reverse complement strand
CCAGCAACATCGAATCCTCCGCCGGTTCGTAGTAGTCGGTCTCGATGCCGCGGCGGTCGGCGAGGTCCGTCATCCGATATCGGCAGCGACCGTGGCGATCCTGGCGAACGCGGCCGGTTCGAGCGCGTCGGGTCGGCGAGAAAGCAGCGACTCGTCGAGCGTCTCGACGACGGCGTCGGGGTCGCCGAGACCGGAGATATGGGCGGTGTTGCGGATGGCGTTTCGCACCGTCTTGCGGCGCTGGGTGAACATCGCCTTCACCAGCAGAAGGAACGCATCCTCGTCGGGGACGCGATATTCGGGATCTCGGGGCGTCAACCGGACGACGACCGAATCGACCGCCGGCTGTGGGTCGAAGGCCGCAGGGGGCACTGGCTCGACGACCTCGACGGTCGCGTAGTGCTGGGCAGCCACGGAGAGTCGGCCGTACGCCGAGGTTCCGGGTTCGGCTGCCATCCGTTCGCCGACCTCCTTCTGGAACATCAACACCGCGGGGTTGCGCGTCGGTAGCAGGCGGAAGGTGACCTCCGTCGAGACGCCATACGGGAGATTTGAGATGCAGGTCGTGTAGTCGGGGAACTCGACCGTCAGTGCGTCACCCTGGACGACGGTCAAACGACCCTCGTCGATCGCCGACGCGAATTCGGTGCGCACGAATGTCGCGAAGTCGGCGTCGCGCTCGACGACCGTCACGTGGTCGGCGACGGCGAGCAGGCGGTCGGTCAGCGCGCCAGTCCCCGGACCGATCTCGAGGACGTGTGAGGTGTCGAAGTCGTCGGCGTACGTCGGGATGCGATCGAGGACGCGATCGTCGACGAGGAAGTGCTGGTCCCGACGTGGATCGCCTCGGCCCGCCCGGGCGATCAGGTCGTCGGGGTCGCGACGGCGAGACATTAGGCGTTCGTAGCGGGCGGGGCCTGATACCGCTTACGAGCGAACGAAGAGGCGGTACTTGAGATCCTCACCCTCGCGGATCTCCTCGAGAATCCGGTCGCTGATGGTCCCCATCGGGTCGTGGAGCCCGTCCACCTGCTCGTCCAGTTGCGCGAAGGTCTCGAAGGGCTGTCGTTTGCGCCGTTCGAGGATCGTATCGCGTAGTTTGTCCCCGATGCCCGGCAGGATGTTGAGCTGATGCAGTCGGAGGGAGACGGGCTGGGCCTCGTTGAAGAAGTCGACGAAGCGTCGCTCGTTGTCCTCGACGATCTCCTCGACGACGTACTCGAGTTCGGACCGGGCGCCGTCGGTCAGCCCATCGTAGTCGATCTGCCGCCCACGGTCGATCCCCTCCTCGAAGGCGGGCCGGATGGCGACGCGGTCACCGATCGAGATGTCCGCGTCGTCGGTCAGCGTCATTTCGAAGAGGGCGAACGTATCCTCGCCGACGGCGTAGGCGACCGGCGATCGGCGATACTGCGGCTCGTCGGCGTCACTTCGCCCGTGGGCGAGGACATCGAGGACGACCGCGTACTCGCGGTCGTCTGCGTCAGACCCGTCACTGTCGCTCATGGCTGTGCGTACGCCGAGCGGCCACTTAATAGATGCCCCGGTTGGCCGGCGCGTTCAGGCGTATTTGGCGACGACGTCGAGAATCTCGTCGAGTTCGTCCCCAGAGAGGGCGTAACGTTCCTGGGCGAAGACGGCGCGGAGTTCCGTCCGCGATTGCGGAAGGAGGTCGGCGATCTTGAACGCGACCTTGGTGTCGACCGTCTCCAGCGCGGCGAGTTCCTCGACGAGGTCGACCGACTCCTCCGGATCGAGGACGGCGAATCGCTGGGAGTGTTCGATGGCCCGGGCGAGTTCGTACCGAAGCTCCCGATCCTCGTCGAGTGCCCGTTCGCTCTCGACGTCGGCGAGCAGCTCTTTGGCCTCCGAGACCGTCACGAACTCCTCGTCGACCGTCTCCTTGAAGATCGTCATGGGTCAGTCCTGCTGGGCCTGCAGGTGAGCGGGGATGGCGAAGAGGGTCTTGTCCTTGCCGCGGTCCGTGATGGCGATCTTGTACGCCCGACCCTGCTGTTCGACGATCTCGCCAGTCTGACCGTTGAATCGCGGATGGAAGCGTCCGTCCGGGACGCTCGGGTCGATGTGGAGGTGTACCTTCTGGCCGGCCTCGAAGGTCTCGACGGACCGCTGTGGCGGGGACGTCCCACGCTCTCGCGGTCGGTTAGAGAGCTTCTTGCGTGTGCTGTTGAGGGGTCCGTTGGAACTCGGCATAGTCGTACGCCTTTCTACCACCGAGGAAGTTATAAAAGGCACGTTCCCGTCCGCTCGGCGCGGACCGCGATGCTGGACCGGGTAGTGATATTCACGTCCGGAGGTACTGCATGGCTTCCTCGTCGGATACCTGGGTGAAATCGCGGTAGTGGGCGCCGATGGCGCCGAAACTCCGTGGCTGCTCCACGACCACGACCGCGTCAGCCGCTTCGCGGAGGTCCCGGACGGTCTCTGGCGGTCCGACGGGGACGCCGACCACGACCCCACTTGCCCCCTGGTTCTCGACGGCGCGGATGCTCGCCTTCATCGTCGCCCCCGTCGCGATGCCGTCGTCGACGATGGCGACTCGCTTGCCCTCGATTTCCGGGGGCTCGCGTCCCTCACGGTACGTCTCCTCCTTCTCTGCAGCCACCGACATGGCCCGCTTGCGTTCCTCGTCGACGTACGAGTCGGCCACGCCAAGCCGGTCGATGAGCTCGTCATTCAGCCAGACCGTCCCGTCCGACGCCGCTGCGCCGATGGCGAGTTCGGGGTTGCGCGGTGCACCGAGTTTCTTCGCCGCGATGACGTCGAGCGGGGCGTCGAAGGCGTCGGCGACGGCCCTGGCTGCCGGTAACCCACCGCGGGGGACGCCGAGGACCAGGTCGAGGTCGATTCCTTCAACCTCCATCCGCTCCGCGAGCTGGGTCCCGGCCGAGGTCCTGTCTTGAAACATACCTAACACCACGTGGCGGAAGACATCAAACCCGGTGGCGACCCGACAGGGACCGTCCCGACTACCGCGATCGGCCCCGACTACCGCGACGGCACCGGCCGGCGGCGGGTAGCGGGGAACTCCTCCGCGATGGCGGCCACGTGTTCGTCGCACAACCTGACGGTCGCCTCGTCGACGGCGAACGTGACCTCGTTGATCACCGCACCGTCGTCCGTGGTGCGGGCGACGGGTCGCCAGATGGGGATGGCGACGTGACCGTCGCGGTCGCAGAGGGCACAGCCCTCGCGGGCCTCGAAGAATCCGCGGTCGAGGGTGCGGCCGAACTCCTCTCGCTCGCACTCCCGACAGAGGGCGCCGACGACACGCTCCTCGACGACGTCGACGACTGCCCGATGGTAGCCGCCGTCACGGCCACAGACGATACAGTTCGTGGTCTCTTCGGTCCCCATCTCTGCGTGTTTGCTACGATTTTACGGTTCGAGATATAAAGATGATGACCGACGTGGAAGTGATTCTGGCGGACGGTTGGCCCGTTTCAGACGGTGAACAGGTGGCCCTCGGTCGGTACCGAAAAGAGGCCGATGCGCGCACCGGCGTCCAGCCACGCGTGGCCGTAAGAGAACGCGGCCAGTGCGTTGACGAGGTCGTCGTCGGCCCGGAAGTGACGGCCATCCGCCAGATAGGAACGGGCCATCTCTTCGTACTCGGCGGCCGCTTCCCCCAGCGGGGTCTCCGGTGGCGCGGTCGCGTCGGCCGCGTCCAGGGCTTCGGTGAGCAGTCGCTCGTACCGGTCCGTCTTCTCCTCGAGATCGGCGGACATGTCTGGAATCAGCACGCGGTCGTCCCTAAGCGTTCGTGAAGCACGCGATCGCCGGGAGGCGGTCGTGTCCGCGTGCTGGACCCGGCGAGACCGCCCTGGGGGACAAGCTAATTACGGGTCTCCGAGCAACTAGAGGCATGGAACACACGGATTCGCCACGCGTGGTCCCGGACGGCGGGGCGGCGGTCGAGCACCGGCGACTCATCATCGTCGGCTCCGGGATCGCCGCGCTGACGGCTGGCATCTACGCCGGTCGGTCGAACAACGAACCGCTGCTCTTCCAGGGGGACGAACCAGGTGGACAGTTGACGCTCACGACCGAGGTCGACAACTACCCGGGCTTCCCGGACGGCATCAACGGCTCCGATCTCATCAACCGGATGAAAAGACAGGCCCAGAAGTTCGGGACCCAGGTCGAACACGGCATCGTCGAGGCCATCGACGACAGCACGCGACCGTTCGAGATCACCCTGTCCAACGGCGACGTCTACACCGCCGACGCAGTCATCGTCGCCAGTGGCGCGAGCGCCCGGACCCTCAACATCCCCGGTGAAGACACCCTGATGGGGTACGGCGTCTCGACGTGTGCCACCTGTGACGGGGCGTTCTTCCGGGACGAGGACATGCTCGTCGTGGGCGGCGGTGACGCCGCGATGGAGGAGGCCACGTTCCTCACGAAGTTCGCGGACACGGTGTACATCGCTCACCGCCGCGAGAACTTCCGGGCCGAGGACTACTGGATCGACCGGGTCATGGAGCAGGTCGAGGCCGGCGACATCGAACTGCTGAAGAACACCGAGGCGGTCGAGATCCACGGCTCCCAGGCGGACGGCGTTGACCACGTGAGTCTGGTCCGCCACCACGACGGCCACCCGACCGACAAGCTCGAGGACCCCGAGACGGCCGACGAGGTGGAACACTTCGACATGGACGTCGGCGCCGTCTTCCTGGCAATCGGCCACACGCCAAATACCGACTTCCTCGAAGGTACCGGCGTCGAACTCGACGACGAGGGGTACCTCCTCACGAAAGGCGGTCGCGGTGGCGGCCAGACACGGACAGACGTCGAGGGCATCTTCGGCGCGGGCGACGTGGTCGATTTCCACTACCAGCAGGCGGTCACGGCCGCCGGGATGGGCAGTCAGGCCGCCATGGACGCTGACGATTGGCTGGAGACGGCCGACCTCGGCGACGTCTCCGGCGAGACGCGCGCCGCGGCGGACGACTGAGCCCGGAAAACAGTGGTTTCTTGTCCGGTCGGACGAACCCGGTAGCATGGCAACTGATCGACTGACGGTATCCCTCGAGATCGACGACGAATCGGACGAATTCGAACTCCCGGCCGACCTCGTGGACCTCTTCCGCGAGGAAGACGACGAGACCGACGCCGAGATCGTCGGCGACATGGTCGTCATGGCCTTCGCGGAGCGTGCCCACGCCATCGTTCACCACGGCCACGGTGACGAGGACGAGGAACTGGAAGCGATCGAGTCGGACGCGATGGACGTCTTCGAGGAGCGCTTCGGGATGACCTACGGCGAGGCCACCGGCCACTCCCACTGATACCGGCGCCCTGCAGTGCGCCGTCTATCGACCCGGTCCAGCATCGGCGACGTCGTAGTCGAGGACCACGCCGTCGTCCAGTCGCTCGACTGACTGGAGGTCGAGGTCGGGGAAGTCCGCGACGAATCCCTCGCCGTCGGCCAGCGTCGGCGCATCGCGGCCCCCGACGAGCATCGATCCGACGTAGACCGTCAGTTCGTCGACCAGGTCGTCCTCGAAGAGCGAGAAGATGAGTTCGCCGCCGCCTTCGGCCATGATCGTCTCCACGCCCGCTGTCGCCAGTTCGTCACAGGCCGCGGTGAGGTCGACGCGGTCGGTTCCGGCGACGATGACGGTCGCGCCGCCCTCCTCGAGCGAGCGCAGGTGATCGGTGGGCGTCGCCTCGGTCACGAGGACGAAGGTTTCGGCCTCGTCGTCGAGGATGGTGGCATCCGGCGGGGTTCGGGCGTGCGAGTCGGCGACGATTCGCGCGGGCTGTGGCGATTTCCCGGCATCCGTTCGCTTCGTCACGAGCGACTCGTCGTCGAGGGTCAACGACGGGTCGTCTGCGAGGACCGTCCCGACGCCGACCATCACCGCGTCGACCGAGGCGCGCAGGCGGTCGACGCGCGCGAAGTCATCGGGGCCGCTGATTCGAAGTTGCTCGCGCTCCCGAGAGGCGAGTTTTCCGTCCACGCTCACGGCGGCGTTGACGACGACGTGCATACGAACAGTTCAGATGACGCGACCATACTCGTTTCGACCGCGAC
>JBNJDE010000117.1:0-6212 GCA_051744605.1 Halobacteriota archaeon | reverse complement strand
CGCCGACATCGACGAGACAGACGAGGTGCCGTGGGACCTCATCGAGCAGATGGGCGAACTGGGCCTGATGGGGATGCCGTTCCCCGAAGAGTACGACGGCGCGGGTCTCGATTACCACGCGTACGCGCTCGCACTCGCGGAGATCGCCAGAGGGAGTGGCGGTCTCGGCACCATCGTCGCCGCACACACGAGCCTCGCGGGCAACATGCTCTACCAGTACGGCTCCGAGTCGCAAAAAGAGAAGTTCCTCTCCCCACTCAATCGCGGGGACGACATCGGTGCCTTCGCACTCTCGGAGGCGGGAGCGGGGTCCGACGTTCCCGCGATGACCACCACGGCCGAACGCGAGGGGGACGAGTACGTCCTCGATGGGGGAAAACTCTGGATCTCCAATGGATCCATCGCGGAGACCGTCACGGTGTTCGCGAGGACAGACCCCGAGGCGGGCCACCATGGAATCTCCTCGTTCGTCGTCCGTCCCGAAGACGACGATGGCTTCTTCGTCGAGAACACCGAGCACAAACTCGGCGACAAGGGGTGTCCCACCGCGGAACTTCGCTTCGTCGACCTCCGTCTCCCCGCAGACCGGCTGCTCGGCGAGGAGGGAGACGGATTCATACAGGCACTCGAGACGCTCAACGCCGGCCGGATCACCATCGCCGCACGGAGTGTCGGCATCGCCCAGGCGGCCCTCGACGAAGCCCTCGAATACGCCCAGCAACGTGAGCAGTTCGGCCAATCCATCAGCGAGTTCCAGTCGATCCAGCACAAACTCGCGGACATGGACACGAAGGTCCAGACGGCGCGGCTGTTGATGCACCAGGCCGCCCACAACAAGATCGAGGGCGAGCGGTTCATCAAGGAGGCGGCACAGGCCAAACTGCACGCCTCGGAAGTCAGCAGAGAGGTCGCGAACGAGGCGATCCAGATCCACGGCGGGTACGGGTACACGAAAGACTTCCCCGTCGAACGGTTCTACCGGGACGCGAAACTCAACGAGATCTACGAGGGGACGAGCGAGGTCCTCCGGAACACCATCGCCAACGAACTCCTGGGCTGACAGCGGCCGCCGGGAGTTTCGTATCCCTTTTACCCGTTCTTTGCGTACGTGAATCCATGGACTCCGTGCGAATCGCTGGCGTGGGACTGACCCACTTCGGCGAACATCCCGAACGGACGAGTCGCGATCTCTTCGCCGAGGCGGGTCTCGCCGCGCTCGACGACGCAGGTATCGACCCCGACGACGTGGCATCGGTCTTCTACGGGAACTTCATGGGAGAACTCGCCGAGCATCAGGGCCACATGGGGCCGCTGGCCGCCGAGGCCCTGGGTATCGACGCGCCGGCCACCCGCTACGAGAGCGCGTGTGCGTCCAGCGGCGTGGCCGTCCGCGAGGCCGTGAAGAACGTCCGGTCGGGTGAGAGCGACGTCGTGCTCGTCGGCGGCGCCGAGCGCATGAACAACCTCGAGACCGCGGAGACGACCGAATCGCTGGCCATCGCCGCGGACGACCTCTACGAGGTCCGTGCGGGGATGACCTTCCCTGGTGCGTACGGCCTGATGGCCGACGCGTACTTCGAGGAATACGGGGGCGGTCGCGAGGATCTCGCCCACATCGCGGTGAAAAACCACGCGAACGCCGTCGACAATCCCTACGCCCAGTTCCGCTACGAGATCGACGTCGAGGACGCACTGGACTCCCCGCCGGTCGCCGAACCGCTTCACCTGTACGATGCCTGCCCGATCACCGATGGGGCGGCGGCCCTCGTGGTGGTGAGCGAGGAGTACGCCCAGGACCACGACCTCGATGCCCCCGTCGCCGTCACGGGTACCGGCCAGGGAAGCGACAAGATGGCGCTCCAGGACAGGACGACGATGACCGAGACGCCGGCGGCGGCCGATGCCGCCGAGGAAGCCTTCGCCGAGGCCGGCATCGAGGCCGACGACGTGGGCCTCGCCGAGGTCCACGACTGTTTCACCATCGCAGAAGTACTCGCACTCGAGGCGCTTGGCCTGTTCGATCACGGCGAGGGGATCGGAGCGGCCCGGCGCGGTGAAACGCTTCCGGATGGAGACGTCCCGGTCAATCTCTCCGGCGGTCTCAAGGCCAAAGGGCATCCGGTAGGGGCTACCGGCGCTGCACAGGTCGTCGAGATGACGCGGTTGCTCCGCGGGGAGCACCACAACAGCGAACACGTCGAGGACGCCACTGTCGGCGTCACACACAACGCTGGTGGGACCGTCGCGAGCACGGTCGTCCACGTGCTGGAGGTAGAGGAATGACCGATCGCGTCCGCGACGCTGGTTACGACGACTTCATCGATTCGCTCGAGGACGGGGCAGGCTACTACCTCCAGTGCCCGGAGGGACACGGCTCACTGCCACCGCGGCGCGTCTGCCCGCACTGCGGAGCTCGCGAATTGACCGAGAGCGCCCTCCCGGAGACCGGCGAGGTCGTCGCGCACACCGTCGTCCACGTCCCGACACCGCGGTTTATCGACGACGCCCCGTACATCACCGCCGTGGTCGACTTCGGCGAGGTGCAACTCACCGGACAGGTCGTCGACGTCGAACCCGACTCGATGACCGACGGGATCAGTGTCTCGCCGTCCGTGAGCAGAACCGAGACCAACGACGACCGTCTAATCGTCTTCGAGTCGGGGTAACGAGGGGGCGATCGCCTCGAGGAATTCGTCCGGATGTTCGTCGTGGGGCAGTAACCGACTCCGATCCAGGACCACGAGTCTCGCATCGACAGCGTCCGCCAGTTCGCGACCAGCGGCCAGTCGAGGGGTCACGGACTCTCGACCCCAGACGAGAGTCACCGGGCCGTCGAAGGCGGACAGCGACGTTTCGAGCGGTTCTGACGGGTCGAGGAATCCGGCCATTGCCGAGGTAGGCGCGAACCGGGCGTTCCGTCGATGGGCGCTCCAGTACTGCGCTTCGACGATGGACTCGGTCACCGCATCCGGATCGTAATACGCTACTTCCCGGTCGAAGTACCGAATGGCTGGTTTCGAGACGAGGAGCGCGAACGCCGCATCACCGAGAATCGGCGCTCGGACGAACTCCCGGACGACTGTAGAAGGAGCGGAGCCAGTCTCGTCGATGGGATTGACCAGCACCAGCGAAGCGACATCGGCCTGGGCGGCGACGGTCGCGACCAGTGATCCGGTAAGCGAACTCGCGACGACGATCGCGTCGTCGGATAGGTCCGTGAGGAGATCACGGATGAGCGCCGCGTACAACGACGCGGAGTACCTGATGGCGGGTCGGTCCGAGCCACCGAATCCCAGGAGGTCCACGGCGATCACGTGGTGGCGACCCGCCAGCGACCCGAAGATACCACGGAACTCCCGACTCGAGGCCGTCGGGTGAAAGCCGTGCAGGAGGACGACGTCCTGGTGGTCGGGGTCCCCGGCAGTGACGAACGAGACGTCGAAACCGCGCCACCGATACGTCTCGCGGTCTCCGTCGAGGGCGGGATGGGCCGGCTGGACCCGACCGGAGCGTCGTCGATTGGCAGCGGCAGCCGCCACGATACCGCCAGCCAGGATTCCGGCGATCGATCGGGTTCGCATACGAGCACTGTCGGCCGGCGTCCGCTTAGCCATTGTGCCGTTCGACGCACTCCTCGAGCGGTTCGACGATGTCCGCCGCGATCGCGTAGGGGTCGGTCTCGTTCGCCTCGACGCCGTCGACGAGGGCGTCCATCCCTCCCGCGTTCGCTATCTCCCGTTCGAGTAACCCCGATGCATCGTCGCGGAGGAGCGTCCTGATCTCTGCGGCGTAGCGCTCCCGTCGTCGCTCCGACAGTCGGCCGGAGTGTTCGAGCCACGCCGTGTGGGCCTCGAACGCCTCGAGTAAGTCGTCGAGCCCCGTCCCGTCGGTCGCGACGGTCTCGACGATGCGGGGGTCCCAGTCGTCCTCCTGTCGCTCACGCATGTCGAGCATCTGGCGGAGTTCCTGGACGGTCTTGTTCGCCCCCGCCAGGTCGGCCTTGTTGACCACGAAGACGTCTCCGATCTCCAGGATCCCGGCCTTGAGCATCTGGACGTCGTCGCCACTCGACGGCGGGATGAGAACGGCGACGGTGTCCGCGGTCTTCACCACGTCGACCTCGTTCTGGCCGGCCCCGACCGTCTCGACGAGAACGATGTCCTTCCCGAACGCGTCCAGCGCCTTGACGGCATCCGCGGTGGCCGTCGAGAGGCCCCCGAGGTTCCCACGGGCACTCATCGAACGGAAGAAGACGTCCATGTCGCCCGCCGTCGCCGCCATGCGGATCCGATCGCCCAGCACTGCGCCGCCGGAGAACGGCGAGGAGGGGTCGACGGCGATGACGCCGACGGTCATCCCTTCGTCTCGGTAGTACTCCGCGAGTTTGTCCACGAGGGTCGACTTCCCGGCCCCAGGACTCCCGGTGATGCCGATAACCACTGCGTCGCCCGCGTGCCTGTACAGTGCCGAGACGAGGTCGCGATATCCACTCGACCGGTTCTCTATCGTCGTGATCGCTCGCGCGAGCGCCGCGTGGTCCCCAGACAGGAGGTCCTCGACGAGTTGCGGGCTGGAGGGAGTCGACATCTTACCGGTCGACGTTTTCGCGGACGTAGGAGATGGTCTCTTCCATCGGCGTCCCTGGCCCGAAGATGGCGTCGACCCCTGCCTCCTCGAGCACCGCTCGGTCCTCGTCCGGGATGATGCCGCCGACGAGGACGAGCGTCTCCGCGGCGACGCCGTACTCCTCGAGTCCCTCGATGACCTTGGGGACGAGCGTCTTGTGGGCACCGGAAAGGATGGAAATACCCAGGACGTCCACGTCCTCCTGGACGACCGCCTGGACGATCTCGTCGGGTGCCTTGTGGAGCCCCGAGTAGATCACCTCGAATCCCGCGTCGCGGAAGGCGCGAGAGATCACGTGAGCGCCCCGATCGTGACCGTCGAGGCCGACCTTGGCGACGAGCGTCCGGATCTTCCGCTCGGTCTGCGTCTCGCTCATACTGGAAAATCGTCGGTGGAGGCTTTCACTCTAACGGAAAACCATTACAATTAATTTGGATTACACCAACCAGAGTTGTCGTCCTCCGATCGCGAGCGGACTGCCACCTCGATGAGACACTCAGAACGGCGTGTGCCGATTCGATTCCCAGGTGGGTATTTGTGACATTAGTCACAATGAAACGGTATGGACGTACGCAACGCGACGCCGGAGGATGCAACAGCGATCAAATCCGTCGCCAGGAAGTCGTTGCTCGGATCGTACACCGGCGCCCTCGACGACGACACGATCGAAGAGGCAGTCGAAGAGTGGTACGGTGGCGACCGCCTGCAGGACCTCCTCGAACGGGAGACCGAACACTTCCTCGTCGCCGAGAGCGACGACGCGATCGTCGGCTTCGCCGAACTGACGGTCTCCGACGCGACCGACGTTGGCGCCATCCAGTGGCTCCACGTCGATCCGGAGTACCGCGGGGAAGGCGTCGGTTCGGCCCTGCTGGAGGCCGCCGAAATGGACCTCCTCGACCGGGGCGTCGCCCGCGTCGAGGGAGCGGTGCTGGCCGCCAACGTAGACGGCATCAACTTCTACGAGGACCACGGCTACGTCCGCGGCGCCGATCAGGAGACGTCCATCGCGGGCGACACCTTCACCGAGCGGCGGTACCTGCGGTTCCCCGAGGGCGAACCGGCAGCCCTCATGGAGGCCAAACAGACCGACGAGGGCACCTACTACGTCGCCCTGGACGAACACGAGATCGGCTCGCGCGGGGACTTCTACGTCGCGTACACGGACGTCGGTCGGACCGAACGCTACGGCTACTACTGCGACAACTGCGATTCCATCAACACCTCGATGGACTCGATGGGACGGATCATCTGCAACGACTGCGGCAACAAACACAAGGCCAGCCGCTGGGATGCGGCCTGGCTCTGATCGTTCCGGGGGATGCCGGGTAGCGGAATGTCGTCGACTGGCGGGTACTGAGCGCGCTCGACACGTCTCGGCCCGTCGAACGGCTTTTTCTCGGGCCCTTCGCGACGTTGGTCTTTCCGGGGCCTGCTGGACGTGGCCGTGGGTGACCCCTCGAGGAACGGAAGACTAACCCGCCTCGCGATCAGGCGACGCCGAGGGTCTCCTGATAACTGCCGTATTCGGTCTCGAACACCGTCATGATCTCACCCATGGTCGCGTAGGCCTTCACCGCGTCGAC
>JBNJDE010000116.1:0-6235 GCA_051744605.1 Halobacteriota archaeon | reverse complement strand
ATGGGCCCTGACGGATTCGAACCATCGACCACGCGGTTATGAGCCGCGCGCTCTCACCAGACTGAGCTAAGGGCCCTCACGTCCCCTTACCCGCGCCCCTCTCTTGAGACTTACCTTCACGTGTCAGCAACCGACCGAATCGACGGATGGTTCTGGAAACGTAGATAGCGGAGAATGCGCCGCCTCCAGGGCTCGAACCTGGGACCCTCACGTTAACAGCGTGATGCTCTACCAACTGAGCTAAGGCGGCTCGCATCTTTCAGTACTTGGGAGATTTTGATATGGCTTTCGTTTTGGCCGTGAGTTCAGACCGCCACCCGTGACCGGTTTTCCACCCGGGACCTATCGCTGCGACTCACAAGTACACACGTCCCCGGCCATCAGTTTACCATTAGACAAGACTAATTTAGCCATGGCGAAGAAATATTCGCAAGTGCTAAAGCACTTCGGCCAGAAGCGTGCGTATCGATGGGGCTCCTCGCAAATCTGACGCTCGTCTTCCTCGCCGGGCTGGTGACGGCTATCGCGACCGGTCTCGGTGCCCTGCCCTTTTTCTTCTACGACGACATCAGCGACCGGTGGAACGTCGTCCTCTGGGGGCTGGCCTCGGGAATTATGGTCTCGGCGTCGGTCTTCGGCCTCGTCAAGGAGGGGCTCGCCGTCGGCACGCCGATGGATATCGCTCCGGGGGTTCTCGTGGGCGTGCTGCTGGTCGTCGTCAGCCACCGCGTCATCGACGGCCACGACTTCGATCCGAAGCAGTACCAGGAGGCCGACTACAAGAAACTCGTGTTGATCCTCGGCATCCTGACCGTCCACAGTTTTCCGGAGGGGGTCGCGGTCGGCGTCTCCTTCGCGGACCTCAACCTCGGGATGGGTCCCTCCGTTCTCGGGTTCACCGTCCCGATCCTCGCTATCTTCATGACCGTCGCCATCTCCATCCACAACGTCCCGGAGGGAACCGCCATCTCCATCCCGTTACGGGCGATGGGCGTCTCGAAGTGGCGTATGGTGTGGTGGTCCATCTTCTCCAGTCTCCCGCAGCCCATCGGTGCGGTGCTGGCGTTCGCGTTCGTTCGGTACGCCCGGGAGTTCCTCCCGTTCGGGTTCGGATTCGCCGCCGGGGCCATGGTCTATCTGGTCGTGACGGAGTTCCTCCCGGAGGCCCTCGAGGCAGGAGAGAACCTCCCGATGGGTGGCAAACGAGAGCTCACTGGCGGCGTCGTGGTCGGTGTGTTGTTGATGGCCCCACTCGCGTTGATCTGATCCGGCCGGGTCGCTCATCGACATGTTTTCCACGCCGCCACCGAAATAGCGGGACATGACTGGTGGGGACCGATTCGACGAGGTCGTCTCGGCGGTCCGCGAACGGGTGGACCCCGCCGACGAGGAGCGGCGTCGACTCCAGCGAACCGCGTCGACCCTCGTCGCCGAAGCCGAGTCGGTGATCGCCGACCTCGACGTCGACGCCGACGTCCTCCAGGTCGGATCGACCGCACGCGAGACGTGGGTGAGCGGCGACCGCGACATCGACATCTTCGTGCGATTCGACACCTCACTCACGAGAACCGAACTCGAGCGGTACGGGCTCCTGGTTGGGAATCGGGTCCTTCCGGACGGTCGCGAGGAGTACGCAGAACATCCCTACGTCTCCGGCCAACGTGACGGGTTCGACGTCGACCTCGTCCCCTGCTATCGGGTCGACGCCGCCACCGAGATCCGCACGTCGGTCGACAGGACGCCGTTCCACGATCGGTATCTCAGCGCACGCCTCACCCCGGAAACGGCCGGCGACGTTCGCCTATTCAAACAGTTCCTCAAGGGAATCCGGGCGTACGGCTCTGACCTCAAGACCCGTGGGTTCTCGGGCTACCTGACCGAGCTACTCGTGCTCGAATACGGTGGCTTCGAGGCCGTCCTCGAGGCCGCGTCGGCCTGGCAGCCACCCGTCCGACTCGATCCCGAAGATCACGGGTCGACGACCTTCGACGACCCGCTCGTCGTCATCGACCCGACCGACCCCGACCGGAACGTCGCTGCCGTCGTCGACGAGAAGAACGTCGCGCGCCTCCAGCATTACGCTCGCGAGTTCCTCGCGGAACCGTCGGTGGATCGGTTCTTCCCGGACGATACCGATCCGCTCACAGAGGCGGAGGTTCGGGACCACCTCGACCGTCGGACCACGACGGCACTCGCCATCCGCTTCGATCCGCCGGACGTCGTGGACGACCAGCTCTACCCCCAGCTCCGTCGGTCGCTTCAGGGTCTCAGAACGGGGCTCGAACAGCACGGTTTCGAGATCCTCCGGAGCGCAGTCTTCGCCGACCGAACGGCGGTCCTGTTCCTCGAACTCTCGGTCGCAACCCGTCCCGACGTGGAACGCCACGAGGGGCCGCCGGTACACGTGCAAGAACACGCACAGGGATTCCTGGATAAATACGCCGATTCGGCCGTCTACGGACCGTTCATCGACGGCGACCGCTACGTCGTCGAACGCGAACGGTCGATCACCGCTGCTCGGGAGTTCGTCGAGACGCGACTGCTGGACGTGGCCCTCGGTGCGCAGGTCGCGACGGCGCTGGAGGAGGGCTACGACGTCCTGGAGGGGGAGGCGGTGACGGCGCTCACGCCGGAATTCGGCGGCGCGCTCGCCCGTTACTTCGAGCCGATGCCCTGACGTTCGGCCTGGACCGCTTCGAGCAGTGACTCGACGTCCGCCTGGATCGACTCTTCCGGTGCCGACGCACTCCGGCCTTCGAACACCTCGTGGACCGCTCCGACGCCCTCTGCCAGGGTATCGAGACCGTATCCGCCCTCGAGGATGAACCCGAGGTTCGAATCGATGGCCGCGGCCGTCTCGCGTACCCGTCTGGTGAGCAGTCTGAAGCCGCCGGTGGTCACGTGCATCCGGGAGATCGGATCGTGACGGTGGGCGTCGAACCCGGCGCTCACGAGAAAGAGGTCCGGATCGAAGGTTTCGATGGCGGGTCCGACGACGTTGGTCAGGGTCGCGTCGTACTCCGGGTTCCCGGAGCCAGCAGGCAGGGGCACGTTGAGCGTCGTTCCAGCGCCCTCTCTCTTGCCAATCTCCTCGATGTCGCCGGTGCCCGGGTAGAGGCCATCTTCGTGGATCGACGCGTAAAACACGTCCTCACGCTCGTAGAACATGTCCTGGGTCCCGTTGCCGTGATGGACGTCCCAGTCGAGGATCGCGACGCGCTCTGCCCCGAGCGCGTCGATGGCGTACTGGGCCGCGATACCGGCGTTGTTGAAGAAACAGAACCCCATCGCGTCGTCGGGCGTCGCGTGGTGGCCCGGCGGTCGGCCGAGGGCGAATGGGGTTTCGTGGCCGCTCGCGCCCTCGAACGCCATCTCTGCCGCCCAGATGGCGATACCGGCACTCGCGAGCGCGGCGTCCCAGGTCGTCTCCGTCGCGGCCGTGTCGGGGTCCCAGTTGCCTCCCCCACCTTCGATGAAGGCCCGCAGTTCGTCGACGTAGTCGTGTGTGTGGACGGCTTCGACGTGCTCTACGGGTGCCGGTTCCGGAGCCACGTACTCGACGCTCTCGAACCCGTCGAGGTGTTCACGGATCGCTCGAAGGCGATCCGGGTTCTCGGGATGACGGGGCCCTGGGTCGTGTTCGAGGCAGGTTTCGCTGAAGCCGAATCTCATTCCACGAGTCGGAGATAGGTCCGGATATCTTCTGCCTGGATGGTCCGACGACCGGCGTGTTCCGCGAGCACTCGAGCACCATCGGCGACGTCGGCCGTCCACTCCTCGAGGATAGCGGCCAGCGCTACCCGGGCGTCCGCGGCGACGCGGAACTCCGATGGGATGTCGAGTCTCGCGATCCGGTCGACCGGTGCCACGGGGAGGGTGACCGATTCGTCGCCCGTCGCGCTCGACGAGAAGTCCTCGACCATCAGCGTCTTCCGACCGTCGGCCCGTGCCCGTTCGGCCGCGTCGGCCGCCAGCGACGCTCCCCGTTCCTGTATCCGCCGTGCGAGCTCCTCCGCTGCGTCCTTGCTCACCCGCAGGTCTCCTGCTTGTCGTCGAATGAGCGTATCGACCGGAGCGACAGGAAGCTCGACACTCATACCCAAATGCGGGACGGTTGCACGCTTAATTGTTTCCGTTGCGCTGGCAGGCTGGGGGTGGGGGGAGGGCGGTCCGAACCTACTCGAAGGAGGCGTCCGCGATGCGCCCACCGTCGAGCGTCCCCGTCACCGTGACCTCTTCACCGAGCTCGACGTCGACCGGCGACTCGACCGTGACCGTCCGTTCGCCGTCGTCGAGGATGATCGGATCGCCAGCCTGGACGACGACGCCGGTGAATTCCACGGTCTCCCCCTCGTCGCCGATATCGCTCGGTGGGCCACGCTGGGCGGATTCGTTTCCGTCGGATGTCGACCGCGCATCGGCGCCACCGGTATCGTCGCTCTGCCCGGCATCGCCGCCACCGCCGTCCGAATCGGCGAAGGCATCGAGACCGCCCCCGCCACTGCTCGATTCTTCGTCGGTCGTGGCACCGTCCTCGAGGGGGATGACCGTCGACCGCCAGTTGGCCGAGGCCTCGATGTCGTCCTGCCAGCCGTCCTGGATCTGGACGTCGACGAAGAGGACCTCGTCGCCGGGCCCAAGGTCGATGTCCGCCTTCTCGCCCCACAGCGCGACCCGGATGTCGCCCGTCTCGTCCTGGAGACGGACGTTCCGAACCTGGCCCTCCGAGCCGTCGTCCCGGTCGAAGGTCCGTTTCGGGTCGGCCGAGCGGACGACGCCCGCGATGTCGGCCGTGTCGTCGATCTCGAGCGTCTCGATGGGGGTCGCTTCGGGTTCGAAACGGACGTCCTCGTCCGTCGCCGTGATGTCGCCGTGGTCGCCGACGTGGAGTTCGAGCGAGCCGTCGCGTTCCCGCACGTACCCATCGACGATCTCGACGACGTCGTGGACCTCGAACGCCTCGACCAGGTCCGCCTGCTCGTCCCAGAGCGTGACCCGGACCCGCCCGGTTCCGTCGCCGATCAGGAGGTTCGCGACCCGCCCCTCGGAGCCGTCGTCTCGGTCGAAGGTTCGGACCGGTTCCGTCCCGAGTACCTCGGCGACGAGCGTCACGTCGGAGATGCCCAGGGACAGATCGTCGATCTGGTACTCGTCCTGTATCGCCACGTCGACGTCGGTGTCCTCGTCGACCTCGACCTGGGAGACGCTGACCTCCACGCCGCTGTATCCCGAGCGGGGATGGCCCTTGACTCGGAGGACGTCGCCGACCTCGAGTTCGTCGACCGCGGCCTGGGCCTGCTCGTCCCAGAACGTGGCCCTGATCTGTCCCGTCTCGTCTGCGACCTCCACGTTGACCACTCGTCCCTCGGGGTCTTCCTCGTCGTCGCGGTCGAAGGTCCGGAGGTCGCCGATACCGGTCACCTTCGCGACGAACTTCACCTCCTCCATGCCCGCGTCCACGTCGGCGACGCCTTCGACCTCGCCCTCGTCCAGTTCGTGGGCGATGAGCATCGCTGCGGTCTCCTCGTCGGCCAGCCCACCCATCTGTTCGACTTTCGACTCGACGGCCGCCTGGAACTCCTCGAGGGAGACGTCGGCGTCGAGGTCCTCGTAGATATCCTCGATATCGCCCATCTGTATATGCCTACACTGACCCGGTATCGGTCTTGAACCTTGTCGTTCACCCGGGAATCTCGCTCCCTGGCATCGGCGGTCCGACCCCGGTTAGCTCGTGGCCGTCCCCAGCGGTATCGAGGCGACCTCCGTGACGTCTCCCCCGTCTCGTCTGTGTGAGACGACGACCCGGTCCGGATGCCCGCCACGGAACCGGGCAGTCACCGCGTAGTCGATCGCGGTGATGCACTCGATGCAGGCCTCGTCTTCGGCTCGCTCCTCGACCGATTGGACGGTAACGTGGAGTTCGCTCTCGGCCTCGTCGTGGACGACGGTGTCCAGTTCGGCCACGTAACAGCCATTGTTTCCGACGATGGTCCCCTCGATGACCACGGCCGCGTCGACGATCGACGCCGTCGCGGCGGTCTCGTCGCCACTCCCACACTGCACGTCGAGGACGTCGATTTCGGCCCCCTGGTACTTCGGCTCGTTCGGTGTTCGTTCGCTGGTCGTCGTGGTCTCCGTCGTCGTCTCGTCGTTCGGACCGCCGGGACTGGTACATCCCGCGAGTGGAAGGAGGGCAATGACGCCCGCGAGGACCTCTCTGCGCTGCATGCTCTAT
>JBNJDE010000115.1:0-6345 GCA_051744605.1 Halobacteriota archaeon | reverse complement strand
CACCGGCGCTCGCATCACCATCTTCCGTTCCGGCACACTTCAACATAGCGTTCCCGAACCGTCCGGGGTGGGTTTTTGCCCCCCGGCGCCGAATCCCCCAGCAATGAGCGAACCAGACGCGATCGAACCACTCGACCTTCGGTTCTCGGCGAGCGAACTGGCCGACAGACGCGAGTCCATCGTCGAATTCATCCAGCACAGCATGGCCGCGGCCGGCGCGGACCGGGCCGTCCTCGGCCTCTCCGGCGGCATCGACAGCACCACGACCGCCTACCTGGCCGCCGAGGCGCTCGGCGCCGACGCGCTCCATGCCCTCATCATGCCCGGGGCGGTCTCGGAACCGGAGAACATGAGCGACGCGGAGTGGGTCGCCCAGGAACTCGGCGTCGAGTACGACCTGGTGGAGATCAACCCGTTCGTCGACCTGCTGCTCGACACCTTCGGCGAGGCCGAGGACGACTACGAGGCGGTCGGGAACGCTCGCGCACGGACGCGCGCCGTCATCAACTACCTCGTCGCGAACCACGAGAACGGGCTCGTGCTGGGGACGGGCAACCGCACCGAGGCGATGGTGGGCTATTTCACCAAGTTCGGCGACGGCGCGGTGGACGTGAACCCGCTGGGCAACCTGTACAAACAGCAGGTCCGACAACTGGCCCGCTCGCTGGATGTCCCCGAGGAACTCGTGACCAAGACGCCGACCGCGGGGCTCTGGGCCGGCCAGACCGACGAGGGCGAACTCGGCATCGGGTACGATACCCTCGACGCCATCCTGGCGCTGCACGTCGACGGACCGCTGTCCGCGACCGCGACCGCCCGCGCCATCGACGAGGACCAGGCGGTCGTCGAGCGCATCGCCGCGATGGCCCGCGGGAGCGAGCACAAGCGAACCCCGCCGGCGACCCCAAGCCCTCCCTGAACGGAGCGGACGTATTCACTGGTTTCGGGACGGCTTCTTACTCCAGACGGCCATCGAACAGTCGGTCACTCGAGCCCGTCTTCGAGCAATCGCTCGAAGGCCTCGCGCTCGTGGCGTTCCTGTTCCCGATGCGGTCGCGGGGCGGCCAGGAGGCCCTTCAGCTCGCGCAGGGCGTCCGGGTCGTTGGCCGATATCTCCACGGCGACGGTGTACGGGTCGTCGACGATCCGGGAGACGAGACCCATCGCGAGTGCCTCGCTCGCGTCGACCGTTCGTCCCGAGTACGAGAGGTCCGTGGCGTGGGACTCCCCGACCGCCTCGAGCAGGCGCCGGGTCCCGCCCCAGGCACCGAAGACACCGAGCGAGACGCCCGGTTCGGCGAAGGTTGCGTCGGGCGTCGCCACCCGCACGTCGGCGGCGAGCGCGAGTTCGACGCCGCCACCCCTGGCCGGGCCGTCGATCCCCGCGAGAACGACGGCATCGGCGGTTTCGATGGCGTTCATCGTCCGCTGCCCGCGGTCGGCGAAGGCCGCCGCGTCGTCGCCGTCGAGCGACCGCATCACGTCGAGGTCGGCACCCGCGCAGAAGGCCGTGCCGGCCCCTTCGAGATACACGACAGCCGCGTCCGTCGTGTCCACTGCCCGGGCCAGCGCGTCGAGGCCGTCTCTTGTGAGCGCGTTGCGACGGTCGGGCCGGTCGAGGGTGACGACCCGGATCGGTCCCTCGTCTCGCGTCCGAATCATGCCGGCCATCGACGGTCCTTTCCAAAGGTCTTTGCCGTTGCCACCGCTAGACTGAATCAATGGACGAGGCCCTGCAGGCTCGCGCCGCCGCGAGGGAGGCCATCGACGACATCTCGCCGAGACGACTCCGGGGCGTCATGGACGAGCATCTCTCGGGGACGTCGATGATTCCGGGTGTGTTGACCGTTCTGAGCGCCCGCGTCGTCGTCGGCGACGGGAACGAGGAGACGGTGTTGCGCCGGGCGGCCGGCGTGCAACTCATCTACGACGGGCTGAAGCTGACCCGTCGGATGGTCCGCGAGGAGCCATGGGCCGATGGACGGGGAGCCCTGGAGGACGACCTGGACGTGCTCGCCGCCGACGTGCTCGTCTCCCGGGGCTTCCAGCTCCTCTCACACACCGAGGCCGCCGACAAGGCCGTCGAGACGGTGCGGGAGTTCGGCCACGAACAGACCGACTTCCAGTCGCGAGAGGGGACGAGCGCCCGCTCGCTCGAGACGAACGTCTTCGAACTCGCAGCCATCGCCGGGGCCACGGCGGGCGGGAAGGACGCCCCCATCGGCCTGCGCCAGTACGTGATGGGGCTGGCCCGGTCGGCGGGCGAACCGCCCCTGCCGGAGGCGACCGAGGGCCTCCCCGAGAGCATCGAGGAGGTCATGCACCGCGTCGGTCAACAGCCGACCGGCGACGATCGAGTGACGACGCACTCGGCCTCGGACCGGTAAATCGAAACCCCTAAACGACGCGCCATCCCTTGATTCGAATGCCTGCCTGGGTAGCTTAGCGGTAAAGCGCGTCCTTGGTAAGGACGAGAGCGCGGGTTCAAATCCCGCCTCAGGCTCTTCTGGATTTCTTCATTCGGCGGGGGTTGTATCACGGGTTCGCGGATCGAGTTCCATTCCAAATGCGTCAGAGTCGTTCCAGTCAGCAATGACCACACGGCCACCCTTATCTACCATCGGTACAACAATGAACCGTGGCAGACGAGTACGTGCGGCGCACCGCGATCACCCGCCTGACGGTGGACGACGAGCATCGCGAATTGCTCGAAGACACTATCACCGAGTGGAAGCGTGGATGCCAGATTGCCACTGACATGGCCTGGGGACAGGTCAATACCAAACGCGACGTCCAGCCACTCGCGTACGACGCGGTCCGCGACCGCACCGACCTCGGAAGTCAGCACACAATTCTCGCCACCCATCAGGCTGCAGAAGCGATAACGGGATGTATCGAGCGTCAGTCAAAGGGCAAGAAAACCAGCAAGCCACGGTTCACCGCCCCAACCGTGAAATTCGATTCGCGAACGATGACGCTCTTCGACGACGACACCGTCTCACTCGCCACGACAGATCGCCGGATTCGGTGTCCGCTTGCCCTACCTGACGACGAGGATGGATACCAACGCCAGTACCTGGACGCTGAGGAGTGGAGCGTCACTGAAAGCACGCTCACCGCACGCGACGGCGAGTTCTTCTTACACGTCGGCTTCCGACGATACAAGCACGATATCGAGCGGAACACCGCCGAGGACGGAACGGTCCTCGGGGTGGATCTCGGTATCGAGAATCTGGCAGTGACGAGTACAGCGACATTCTTCGACGGACGACAATTGGCACATCGACTGGGCGAGTTCGAGAAGGTGCGATCAGGATTGCAACAGACCGGTACGCGGAGCGCCCATCGAACGCTCGTGCAATCGGGTGGCCGAGAACGCCGGTTCCTCCGTGACGTCCTCCATCGGACATCGAAAGAGATCGTTGCAGAAGCACTTCGATTCGACTGCGAGGTGATCGTCTTCGAGGACCTGACCCACATCAGAGAGCGCACCCGTGGCTCCTGGGGGCATGCCTGGGCGTTCAGGACGCTCTTCGAACAAGTCGAGTACAAAGCCGAGGCGGCCGGTATCTCGGTTCAACAAGTCGATGCGACAGATACGTCGAAACGGTGCTCGGACTGTGGATTCACGGCAGTCGAGAATCGACGCACACGCAGCGACTTCACGTGCAAAAACTGCGGCACAGAGGCGAACGCGGATTACAACGCCGCGAAGAATATCGGTCTTCGGTACGTCCGTCGAGGCCAACAGTCGTCTCGGCGGACGGGCAACAGTCAACTTGCCCTGAAGTCCGGAACGGTGAAACCGAACGGTGGATTTACCGCCTACCCAGACGGGTTCGAGGCCGAGTTCACGGACAAGCCCCATCACCAGATGTCAGCGACTTCTGGGTAACAGCCAGAACTCGAAGCGTTCTGGCGACGCCCCCGATCGCACCGGGGGCGCGTACGGTGGGGTCGTTGACATCCCGGCCTAGTCTTCGATTCGGAACCTTGTGTGGAATATCTCACAGGAGTCACGTTCGAGTTTCATCAGTAAGCACAACCCCCCCCCCCTATTCGACGTGTCAATCGCCGCCGTCGGTCACGTGCTCGCCAGCGTGGTCACGAAGGTACCGTTCGACGTCGTAGTCTTCGGGCGCTCCCCCGAGGTCTTCGGCCAGCGCCTCCCTGACGGCCGCACGCTGGTCGTCCATCTCCTCACGGAGCGCATCGAGCGCTTCCTCGCTCACTGGTGTCTGTTCTCGTGCCATGCCTCGAATCTCCGTATGAATCGTTGGGTGTTCTCCGTCAAATGGTCTTCGGCGAAGTCGAGTGCGACGCTCGCCGGCATCGGTGGGGCGACGTACTCCCGCCGATACGGTTCGCCATCTCTGTACACGTCGATATGCAGTCCTTCTTCGGCCGCGTCATGCCCATGTACACTCGCCGGGTCGTGATCGTACCGAACGACGGGCGTCCATTCACCCTGATACAGGTACTCTAGTTGGACCACGAATCGCGTTACTTCGCCGTGGTCGTGTGTGTACCCGAGTCGGCGACGGACGACCGTTCCCGCCCGCGTCGTGTACTCGCGATCGTACTCTCGTGGTCGGTCCTTCATCGTGCGTCCCACGCCACCCCAGGAGGCTGGAATGTAGCAGCCCGGAGCGCATGCGGGAGGGCAGTATCCCCTTCGAATCGCCCGGTATCGTATTGCCACCCACTGGCACCGCGATTCGGGCAATCACCTGGACCATCGGCTCCGACAGTTGCAGGTTCTCTTTCACGGGGAGTCAGCCCGTGCTCAACGCGACCGCGGTTTCTCTCCGCCATGCACTGGGGGCTCTATCTCCGATGGTTCATATAGTACCGTATCGGGCGATTGTACCCGTGTCGGGTGACCGTCACGCCCTCGGATACGCGAAAACCCTGAAGGGTGCGAAAACTCCAGCGGCGTTCGTCGGGGCGTGTCCCTCACACCCAATACCGCCACGGAAGAACGACCCAGCACACTACGGACCTCCGGCGGGCATCCGGCTGACCCCGGAGCGACTTCCCAGAAGCGGGAGGGCAAAACACCGCAGATGCGAGTCCCTCACAATTCCACTTACAGAGACAACCTCACACCCCACATCCCCACCTACCCCGAATCCCGCTCCACCCAGCCGGGCATCCGTGCCTTGGCCGCCTCGACGTCGGCGAGCAGCAACTGCAGCCCGGTGGCAACAATCTCGACGAGATCCTCACCAGCGGTTGCCTCGAGGGAGACGACCACGCCCTCGCCAATCGCCATCGGGAACTGAATGAGGACGATGTCGTCGTAGACGTTGATCGTCGCCCGCAGCGCCCCGCCGTCGAGGATATCGGATTGCTCGCGGACGAGCGGTTCGATCTCGCGGTAGGTATCGACGCTCTCGTCGAAGGACCGCTCGTCGTACTGGGCCTTCACGTCGTCACGGCGGTACAGCCACTCGTGCTCTTCCTCCTCGTAGCGCAACAGGACGCGCAGGTCGTCGCCGTGCTCGCGTTGCAACCAGGTCAGCAGGCGGGAGCAGGGGAGGTCGGTCATGGATGGTCGTCTGGAAATTGCCCCAGCGGGTACATAATGACTGCCCCCGGACTGCGATCGTCGCGTTCGACGGCCGAATCTGACGTGCCCTCCCCAGGACACCCCCGGGCCACGGGGACGTCAGCTCCCGTGGAACCGCGACGGTCGCCTGCCCGGATCAGTACCCGTAGCGTTTGTGCGCGTCGTCGATCGGGAGGATTTCTCGGACCCGGACGACTGGCTCGGACTCGTCGATGGTGTACAGCGCCGGAAAGGTGCGCGAGATGTGCATTCGATACAGTTCCCGTCCGTCGACGGGGAGTTGCTCGCGATCACCACGTCCCGCATTCGGCCGTGGATACGGTTCCTCGCCGAGGGCGGTCAGGTGCTCTGTGACGATCCGGGTCGTCTTGTCGTCTGATTCCTCCAAAAACTCCCGTGGTTGTTCGCCGAGCAATACCTGATAGCCCATCTAGACGTCCTCGAGGGCGACGTACTCGTCGTCTGCCGTCTCCTCGAGAAGCCGGCGACGATTCTCCCGCCAGTAGGTCTCCAGCAGGTCCTGAATGACGTCGTCCCAGGTCTCGCCGGCACCTTTGAGTTCACCGAGGTCCTCGAATGTCCCTTCGCGGACGGGAATTCGCTTTGAAGCCTTTGACATATGTATAACGTTGTAAATCCTGGTAGAAGACTGTTGTGACGGGGTCGGGCGAAGACCGGTACGACTGCCCCGATGAATTCACTAGCGCTACCGCTGTCCGGTTCGCGTCCGAAGAAATGGGTAGGGGTATCGACCCGGTGAAGGGTCGGATGGC
>JBNJDE010000114.1:0-6362 GCA_051744605.1 Halobacteriota archaeon | reverse complement strand
GCCTCGAGGCTGTGATCGAATTCGGCAGCCCGGTTGTCGTTCGGGACGACCGTCGACTGGTAGCCAGCCAGCAGGATGACGAGCACGGCAAAGAGCAACACCGCGCCCACCTGCACGGACTGGGCCCGATCGTCGTCCCGAAATACCATACCCGAACATGGGGTCGGGACGCGGTATAACTGTGGTGGAGGCCGGGGACCACCGTGGTAGCTACAGCCTTATACTTCGTCCGGGCATAGGAGAACGCGTGACACGGGACCGTGGACAGTCGGAGACGCTCGGCGCGATCCTCCTGGTGGCGATCACCGTGATCGCCATCTCGACGGTCGCCGGCGCACTGTTCACGGCGAATTCGCCCAGCGAGCACCCGAACGCTCGCATCGAGGCGACTGCGGACGGGACGAACCTCTCCGTCGAGCACCGGGCCGGGCAACCCATTCACGAGGACGACTTCGAAATCGTCCTACAGGAGACCAGCACGACGATGGCTGGAACGGTCGGTGTTCCGGTAGGGCTAAGCGACGATGACGCAGTCTTCGAACCGGGAGAGACCTGGCAGTTTGACGCGGAATATACGGTCACGGAGGGTGAGACGGTGCTGCTGATCTACACGGGAGCGGACCGCGTTCTGTTAGACGAGACGAGCATCGGGCCCGAGACGACGACAACGAGCAGCCAATCCGATTCGACGTCCGAGGACGACGAATCGGACGGGTCAGACGGCAATTCGACGGAATCTTCGGATGAAAATAATAGTCCCATTGCAGACGCGGGTGAGGATCAGACGGTGGAACAAGGAGGAGACCCGATCGATCTCGATGGGTCAGACAGTAATGACCCGGATGGCGATGAGTTAACATACGAGTGGGAAATCGTTGATCCACCAAATGACGAGAAAGCAGGGACTATTACTAATGAGAGCGAGGAAATCGCAACGTACGAGCCACCAAAGCAGGGTACGTATGATTCCGTTGTCATCCAATTAACCGTAACCGATCCCCAGGATGATTTTGATCGGGATGAAATTACGATAACTATTGAGAAGGGCAATCCAGGAGGGGGTGGTCAAGGAAGATGATGTTTCCGTAAATTTATTAGGGCTAATCGCGGTAATTCTCGACAACCGACGAAGTCGCCATAGACAAATACATATGACTGCCGTCGGTATTCGCCAGTATACATGACAAAGGTTGGCATCGACGCCATCGAGGTCTGGTCCGGAAAACTTCGATTCGACCTTCCGGGCGAGTTCGCCCCCGTGAAGGGCGAGGAACCGGCGAAGTACACCAAGGGACTCGGCCTCTTCGCGTCCTCCTTCCCCGACGCCTACGAGGACATCGTCACGATGGGCGCCAACGCGGCCTATCGGCTCATGGACCGAAAGGACATCGCCCCCGAGGAGGTCGGTCGCATCGACGTCGCGACCGAGAGTTCCTTCGATAAGTCCAAACCGATCTCGACGTACATCGCCGGTGCGCTCGAACAGGTCTTCGACGGGAACTTCACGCACGCCAACAAGGGCGAACGGAAGTTCGCCTGTCTTTCGGGGACCCAAGCCCTCGACGACGCGCTCAACTGGATCCTGGCCGGGCGGAACCGCGGGCGCGGCGGCCTCGTCATCACGACGGACACCGCACTCTACGAGCGTGGAGACGCCGGCGAGGCAACCCAGGGCGCTGGCGCCGTCGCGATGTACGTGACCGAGGATCCGGACCTGCTGGAGTTGAGTTCCACGCAGGGTATCGGGTCGCTCGACGAGACGGACTTCCTCAAACCGAACCAGCAGTTCCCGAGCGTCGACGGCAAGCGCTCGATGCAGGTGTACCTCGCACGCATGCGCGAGGCGCTGGAGGACTTCGAGAGCGTGGCCGGTCGCACCCACCCCGACGACTACCGCTTCATCCCGTTCCACACGCCGTTCCCGGGGATGGTCCGGAAGGCCGCCCGGCTCGGCTTCCGGCACATGATCCGCGATACGGAGATCGAGGAGGAACTCGCCGACGAGATCGGTCGCCAGCCCAGAGAGGAGGACTACGACGACCGGGACGCCTACGAGGACGATATCCTGTCGTACATGGAAGAGCTCACGGAGACCGAGGCCTACCAGGAGTGGTACGACCGGGTCATCGACCCCACCCTCTACATCTCGGAGAACGTCGGCAACTGGTACACGAGTTCCGTGCACATCGCCCGGGTCAGCGCGCTCATGCACGCCCTCGAAGAGGACATCGACCTCGCCGGCGAGAAGTTCCTCGTCGGCTCCTACGGCAGCGGCGCGCAGGCCGAGATCCACGAGGAGACCATCCTCCCGGGCTGGAAAGACGAGATTCGGCAGAACAACGTCGACGAGCAACTCGAGGCGCGCCACGACATCGACTTCGGCGAGTACGAACTGGTCCACGACCAGCACAACCTCAAGAAAGAGAGCGAACTCGAACCGTTCACCACTCCCGAAGGCGAGTTCGTCTTCGACGGCTGGGGGCCGATGAACGAGCGCAAGTACACCTACGTAGAGTGACCGGCCAGCCGTAAGGGTGGGTGACTTTCCCGCCCGCCCCACCCCCAGTTCTTGTCGGACTACTGCAACGCTTATTCTGTCGACGACCGTAGAATGGGCATGGACTGGCGCAGGCGCATCGCCGCAGTCGGCCTCGGCCTCGTGGTCTTTCTCGTCGTCGGTGCCGTGACGACGCAGCTATTGCTCGACGTCGTCTGGCCCTCGCTGTTCGTCGGCGTCCCGGTCGGTGCGGCCGCCGGGCTGGTAGCCGGTGTCGTCATCTGGTACCGCCTCGGACCATAGCGGCCGATTACGGCAGTTCGCGTAATCGGTCGAGCATCACGTCGAGGTCCTGGTCGGTGACCGCGAGCGAGAAGCCGTCGCGCTGGGCGAGCGCCGGGGCGTGTTCCCAGAGGTCGCCCGGCTCGATGCCGTGGAGCAACACCGCATTCGGCTTGGGATTGACGACCCGGAGAGCGACGAGTGGCGATTCGCCCCGCGTGACGCTCGTGAAACCGAGGACCCGGTTGGTCGACTGCCCGTAGAGCCGGTAGAACTCGTCGGAGGAGAGCCGCGAGATGGCCTGGATGCTGTCGACGATGGTGTGGCCGCTCACCCGGTCCCGATCCCCGGAGACGACCTCGGTGGCGTCGATGGCCTCGTAGACGGTCGACAGCGCGACCGTCGTGGGGTACTCCCGGAGGTCGAGGACCACGTCGCTCTCGAAGCCCGCCGAGAGGACCCGCGCGTACTGACGAATGTGGTCGCCCCCTCGGCGTTCGTCGATATCGAGGAGCGCGTAGACGATGCGGCTGACGAGACCGATGCCGGGACTCTCCCGCCGGCCGCTCTCGTAGTCGGAGATGACGGACGAGGAGACGCCGAGCTCCTTCGCGAGGTCGGTCTGGGAGACGTCGAAGTCGGTCCGCCACTTCCGCAGGGTGGCTCCGGGGTCCTCGCTGAGGGTGATCTCCCCCGCGATCCGCTCTGCGAGTCCGGCACGCGGGTCCGTGTCCATACGCGCCGTTGGCGGTCCCGTCCAAAAAGGATACCGGAGCGATATCGACACGTGCCGAATGTCAAACCAGATGTGAATTCGTCACACGTCCACAGCTGCCATGATACCGAGAGCCGATAGGCAAACTGATTAGGCGGTGTTGGCCGTCTGTCGACCATGGTCAGAGAGTACGAACCGTCTGACTCAGAGGACCTGTGGCGACTCAAGCAGGCGTTCGAGCGCGGACTCGGCGAGGGAACGGGTGGGGCGGAGAAGGCGGCCGCCTACGAGGAGAAACTCGACGAGGACTACCGTAAGGAGTACCTCGAGTGGGTCGGTCGGTGCATGACCGACGACCGTCGATCGGTCCAGGTCGTCGAACGCGACGACGAGATCGTCGGCTACGTCTTCGTGCTGCCTGATTCGCTCGCGTACATCTGGGACGCGGCAGTGCTGAACGAAATCTACGTCGATCCGGACCATCGTGGGACCGGCGTCGCCGACGAACTGATGGAGGCCGCCGTCGCGTACGCACGAGATCTCGACCTCCCGCTCGACCGCATGGTCCTGGACGTCGACGGGAAGAACGACCGGGCCCAGGCGTTCTACGAGCGCTGGGGGTTCGAACACTGGGGCGAGATGGTCGCCCGCGACCTCTGATCCGACGGCGTAGGGGTTAGAATTAATTCTACCCACAATCCCCGATTAAATGGGAGGTGTCGATAATATGGGGAAATTATATATCTACCCCCACACTACTTCCAGTATGACCGAGACGACTGTGGACGATCGGGGTCGACTGACACTTCCGAAGGAGATACGGCGCCGCTTCGGGGACAGATACTACGTCGTCGAACTTCACGACGGGATCAAATTGCTTCCACTCGAGGAGGACCCACTCGCCGCACTCAGGGACGAGTTCGATGACGTCGAGCGAAGCGCCGCTGAACTCCGGAGAGAAGGCCGGACCGTGGCACTCGACGAGGCGGGACGATAAATGTACGTGGAGACCGACTTCCTGCTCGCACTCATCAAGGACGAAGATTGGCTCGGCCGAGCGGCCGAAACGGTCTATCGAGACCATCGTGACGAACTGTGGACGTCACAGTTCACCCTGATCGAACTGTTGCTCGTGGCGTACCGTGAGGAGAGAGACGCCGAACGCGTCGTCGCGAACGCGTCGAACCTCGTAGAGGTCCGTGGAGACGTGGACACGGTCGTCGCCGCGGCCACCTACGTCGAAGACCATGGATTCACACCGTTCGACGCCCTCCACCTGATCGAGTCCGACGGCGATACGATCGTCTCCAGCGACGAAGCGTACGAGGAGTACGCCGAGCGTCTCGACCTGCAGTCCGTCGATCAGTCGTAGCGCTCCGCAACCACTAAACGCGGTTCGAGATAAGAGAGACCCAATGGTTGACTGGACGGAGAAGTACCGTCCGACGTCGTTGTCCGAGGTGCGTGGGAACGACTCGGCCCGGGACGAGTTCGAGGAGTGGGCACGAACGTGGACAGAGCACCGCGAGTCCGTCGTTCTCCACGGGAGCCCCGGCGTCGGAAAGACCTCCGCGGCCCACGCGCTCGCGGCCGACATGGGGTGGGACGTCATCGAGTTGAACGCCAGCGACCAGCGGACCGCCGACGTCATCGAGCGGGTCGCTGGTGAGGCAGCCAAGAGCGGGACGCTCTCCGGTGGGACGACCGGCCGAAAACTCGTCGTGCTCGACGAAGCGGACAACCTCCACGGGAACGTCGACCGGGGCGGTGCCGGGGCCATCACGCGCCTCGTCAAGGAGTCGGACCAGCCCATCGTCCTCATCGCGAACGACTTCTACGACATGAGCCGCGGGTTGCGCAACGCCACCCGCGAGATCGAGTTCCGGGACGTCTCGAAGCGCTCGATCCTCCCGGTCCTGCGAGACATCTGTCGCCGCGAGGGGATCGGGTACGAGGACAGCGCCCTGGACGCGCTCGCGGCCAAGAACGCCGGCGACCTCCGCTCGGCCATCAACGACCTGCAGGCGCTCGCCGAGCAGACCGAGGTGCTGACCGAGGAGGACGTCGTGACCGGCAGGCGCGACAACACCGAGGGCATCTTCGACTTCCTCGATGCGGTCCTCAAGGAGGAGGACGCCGAGGGTGCCCTGAAGCTGTCCTACGACGTGGACGAGACGCCCGACGACCTCATCCACTGGGTCGAGGACAACGTTCCGAAGGATTACGACGAGACGGAACTCGCCCGGGCGTACCGGTATCTGACCACGGCGGATCGCTGGCTCGGGCGGGTCAGAGCCACCCAGGACTACTCGTACTGGCGCTACGTCACCGACAACGTCGCTGCCGGCGTCGCAGCGGCGCGCGACGGCACGAAAGGCGGGTGGACTCGCTATGGGCCGCCCAGTTACTGGCGGAAGCTCGGGCGGTCACGCGGTGCACGAGACACCCGCGATTACGTCGCGCGCGCCGTCGCGGAGACGAGCGGTGTGAGCATGAGCACGGCCCGGCGTGAGGTCGTCCCGTTCCTCGCGGTGATGACCCATCACTGCAAGAACCGGGCGTTGACCGTCGCCATGACGGCGGCCTACGACCTCGACGAGACCCACGTCTCCTTCGTGACCGGGAGCGGCAAGGACACGAACAAAGTCCAGTCGATCGTCGAGGACGCCGAGACGTTACGCGAGGAGGCCGCCGTCGAGCACTCCGGGTCGGCGTTCGACGGCGCGACCGCCGCCGACGGTGCCGATATCGACGTCGAAGCGCATGGAGACGACATCGAAGCGGATGCCGATGCGGGGGCCGACGCCGAAGAAAACGAGGAAGCGCAGTCGGGCCTCGACGACTTCTTCTGATAGCTTTTTCACGGCA
>JBNJDE010000113.1:0-6516 GCA_051744605.1 Halobacteriota archaeon | reverse complement strand
CGCCGTCGCGGAGGGCCAACGCATCAGCGAACACTCGGCACCACACGAGGCACTGCTCCAGGTGCTCGACGGCACCGCGACGGTGTGGATCGACGAGGAGGAGTTCACGGTCGACGAAGGCGCTTCACTCGTGTTTCCGTCGGACGTGCCACACGCACTCGCCGCCGACGAACCGTTCAAGATGCTCTTGACGATGCTCCGATAGACGGGCCCGGTTCGCGGTGGTGTCCAGGGGCTCGTACTGCGTGTCAGAGCACCGCAGGGAGTATCGGGCAATGGGCGGCGGACTGAACCACCCGGATTCGGATCGGACTCGACCCGGTCCTGAGAGTTGGGCCGGAGGTCGGGGGTCGACGCGACGACCCAGACTGCTCTCCGAGAGGTTGCGGAGCGATGCTACTCGACCAGCGACGCACCAGCGCCATGGTCACCAGCAAAAATTTTAATACGAACCGCACACAAACAACTCGTGTTGCCCGAGGTGAACAGCCATGGCACTGCCGACGACGCCAGCAAACTCGTGGCTTCAGGGTACCGGCTTTCCGAGCCAACTCTTCGAGACCGGACGTAACGACTACGAACTGTACGAAGAGGACGACGAGTTCGTGTTGAGCGTCGAACTGCCGGGCTTCGACCCCGAGGAGATCCAGGTCGCGTGGGACGACGGCGTCCTCAACATCTCCGCCGAGCACGCCGACGACGAACGCGCCCAGCGCAAGACCTACCACCGGCGCTTTCGCTTCCCCAAGACCATCGACGACGAGGATATCCACGCGAAATACCACAACGGCATCCTCGAGGTCCGACTCCCGGTGATGGCGGGGGCGACGACCCAGGGCAAACGGATCGACATCGAGACCTGATCGGCCGTCGCCACCGCCACGGCACCGCGACGATACCGACCGACGGCCCTGTTTTTTCGCCGAATCGCGTCCCACAGCGCGAGCCACGGCCGAAGCGCTGGTGCTGCGTCGACGGTCCGCGACCGACTGAAAGCGCACCCCATCCGCTGGACACCGACTGCTAAGTCCCCGGCCGTGGAATGTCAATCATCCAATGTCTGACGGCGAGCGGGAGGGAGAGCGCCACTGGCACACGCTGGACGTCGAGCGGACCGTCGAGGAGCTCGACGCCGACCCGCCGGGACTCGCCGGCGACGAGGCGGCCCGCCGCCTCGAGGAGGACGGCCCGAACGCGCTCCCGAAGCGAGAGCCGGCCAGCTGGTGGCGCATCCTCCGCCGCCAGTTCGACGACCCGCTCATCTTCGTGCTCGGGCTCGCGGCCATCGTCTCGCTGGGCATCGGTGAAGTGGTCGACGCGCTGTTCATCGGCCTCGTTCTCGGAGTCAACGCCGCCATCGGGAGCGTCCAGGAGTGGCAGGCCGAGCGGAGCAGCCAGGCGTTACAGGGACTCATACGCACGCGTGCGACGGTGATCCGAGACGGTGAGACCCAGGACGTCGACGGCGAGGCCGTGGTCCCGGGCGACGTGGTGCTCCTGGAGGCGGGCTACCGGGTACCGGCGGACGTTCGCCTGCTCGCCACCCGGAACCTCGAGGTCGACGAGTCGGCCCTGACCGGCGAATCCGCCGGCGTGCTGAAAGACGAACACTGGGTCGGCGACGAGCGTGCCCCGATCGGCGATCGACGGAATATGGCCTTCGCGGGAACGGTGGTCAACCGCGGTCGGGGACGGGGGGTGGTCGTGGCCACCGGGACCGACACCGAGGTCGGGCAACTCGCCGAGGACGTCACCACGGTCGAGGGCGGGGTCCCGCCGCTCGTGGCCCGGATGGAGCGGTTCACGCGCCTGGTGGGCGTGGTCGTGCTGATCGTCGCGGCCATCACTGCGCTCCTCGGTATCGGCGTCGGGCACTTCGACGCGGTGGAGATGTTCCTCTTCGCCGTCGCGCTGGCGGTGTCGGCCATCCCGGAGGGGCTCCCGGTCGGGATCACGGTCGCGCTGGGAGTGGCCAGCCGACGGATGGCGCGCGTCGGGGTCATCGTCCGCCGTCTCGTGGCCGTCGAGGGACTCGGGAGCTGTACGATGATCGCCTCCGACAAGACGGGGACGCTCACGAAGAACGAATTGACCGTCGAGCAGGTGCGCCTCCCCGGGGGACGGACCGTCTCGGTCACCGGAACGGGCTACGTCCCGACGGGAACCGTCCTCCAGGACGGCCACCCGCCCGACCCCGACGTCGCGGACGACCTGAGCCGAATCGCCAGGGCGGCGGTGCTCTGCAACGAGGGGGCCCTCTATCAGCACGACGAGGCGTGGACCTGGCGCGGCGACCCGACCGACGTGGCGCTCCTGGTCTTCGGCGAGAAGCTGGGCTGGTCCCGACGGTCGGCACTCGACTGCTATCCACAGGTGGGCGACCTCCCCTTCGAACCCGAGTTCCGCTTCGGCGCGACGTACCACGAGAACGAGGGCGAGACGCGCGTGTTCGTCAAGGGCGCACCCGAGCGCGTGCTGGCGATGTGCGATCTGGGGGGTGCCGACACAGCCTCCCGTGTGCGCCTGCGCGAGCAGGTGACCGAGATGGCCCAGCGTGGATACCGCGTGCTGGCGCTCGCGGAGGGAACGGTCGCGTCGGCGACGGAAACCGCCCCAGACACGGAACCGAACGACCTGACGCTCCTCGGATTCCTGGGGCTCATCGACCCGCTCCGACCCGGCGTCGCCGAGGCCGTGAGGGCTGCCGAGCACGCCGGCATCGCCGTCACGATGGTCACCGGCGACCACCCGGAGACCGCCCTCGCCATCGCCCGGGACCTCGACCTGGCGGACTCCGCCGAGGCGGTGATGACCGGCGCCGAGTTCGTCGACCTTCCCCCGGACGCGGTCGGCGACGTCCTCGAGACGACCCGCGTCTTCGCACGCGTCTCGCCGGACCAGAAGCTCCAGATCGTCGAGGCCGCTCGGGGCGTCGGGCACTTCGTCGCCGTGACCGGCGACGGCGTCAACGACGCGCCGGCCCTCCGCCAGGCGAACATCGGAATCGCCATGGGGAAGACGGGGACCGACGTCGCCCGCGACGCCGCCGAACTCGTCATCAGCGACGATGACTTCGCGAGCATCGTCGCCGGCATCGCGGCGGGTCGAGTCGCGTACGACAACATCCGCAAGATCGTCTACCTGCTCGTCTCGACCGGCGCCGGGGAAGTCATCCTCGTCCTGGCGAGTCTCGCCGCCGGCATGCCACTCCCACTGCTCCCAGTCCAGATCCTCTGGTTGAACCTGGTGACCAACGGCATCCAGGACGTCGCCCTGGCCTTCGAACCCGAGGAGGGGGACGTCCTCGACCGGCCGCCGCGGGACCCCGAGGAGCGCATCTTCGATCGACTGATGGTCGAGCGGGTCGGCGTCGCGGCTCTGGTCATCGGCGGCCTCGGCTTCGCCACCTTCGGCTGGCTCCTCGGACAGGGACTCCCCGAAGACGCGGCCCGCAACCACCTGCTCCTCCTGATCGTCCTCTTCGAGATGGTCAACATCGGGAACGCCCGCTCCGAGACGGTCTCCGTGTTCGCCCTCTCGCCACTGCGCAGCCCCGTGTTGGTGGCGGGGACGTCGCTCGCGATGGGCGTCCACCTCGCCGCGATGTATCACCCCGTCGGCCAGGCGGTCCTCGGAACCGCGCCCGTCGGGTTCGACCAGTGGGTCGTCCTCGGTGGACTCTCGCTCGTGATGCTCGTGGCGATGGAGATCCACGGCTGGACCTGGCGCAAGCGGTTTCCGCGCGACGCGACAGGAGCCACCGGCCGCGACACCACGATCGATCGTGCGGACGACGATTCGACCGACCGGACCGACCGAAACCGTCGCCGACCCGATTCCGACCGAAACGACTGAAACGTCTCGCTACGATGACAATATAACGAGATGACCGACGGGGAACCGCTTCGGGAGCGAATCACCAGACAGCACCTCGGACTCGTCCTGGGGCCGACGACCTTCGGGACGGTGTTCCTCGTCTCTCCGTTCGGCATGCCGCCCGCCGCGAACGCGACGTTCGCGAGCACCCTGTGGATCGCCATCTGGTGGGTGACCGAAGCGATCCCGATCCCGGCCACGAGTCTCCTGCCGGTGGTGCTCTTCCCCCTCACCGGAGTCGTGGACGTGGCTGGCGCGACGACCCCCTATGCCGACCCGATCGTCTTCCTCCTGCTCGGCGGCTTCCTCCTCGCCCTCGCCATCGAACGATGGAACCTCCACCGACGGATCGCACTCGCCATCGTCGGCGTCGTCGGGGTTCGCACCCCCCGTCTCCTGCTCGGGTTCATGGTCTCGACCGCGTTCCTCTCGATGTGGATCTCGAACTCGGCGACCGCGATGCTCATGGTCCCCATCGGGATGGCGGTCGTCGCCGAGTTCGGGGCTCCGACGGCCACCGAAGCGGGGACCGGAGTGTCGACCCCGGCCAGCGATGGCCCCCCGAATGCGGTGGTCCACGACGTGGGGATCGATCCGGAGGACCTCCCGGAGACTCGGTTCGGTCTCGCGTTGATGCTCGGCATCGCTTACAGCGCGAGCATCGGCGGGGTCGCGACCATCATCGGCAGCCCACCGAACGCCGTCTTCGCAGGGGTCGTCCAATCGAGATTCGGCCTCGAGATCACCTTCCTCGACTGGATGCTCTTCGCCACGCCGCTCTCGGTCGGCTTCCTCCTGGTGACCTGGTCCCTCCTGTTGTGGCTGTTCCGCCCACCGTCGCGGGCGGCGGAGACCACCGAAGCGATCATCGAGACCCAGCGAGAGGCACTCGGGGACGTCTCCCGGGGCGAGCGCCGGGTGCTGGTGGTCTTCGTCCTCGTCGCCGCAGCGTGGATTCTCCGGCCGTTCGTCCTCCAACCCCTGTTTCCGGCCGTGACCGACACCGTCATCGCCCTCGCGGGTGGGGTCCTCCTCTTCGCCATCCCGGCCGACCGTCGCGAGGGGGAGTTCCTGCTCCACTGGGATGAGGCCAAACGCCTCCCGTGGGGCGTCCTGATCCTCCTCGGCGGCGGGTTCTCACTGGCGAACGCCTTCCAGGAGAGCGGCCTGGACGCGGTGATCGCCCGCAGTTTCACCGCCCTCGGTGGCCTCCCGCTGGTCGCCATCCTCCTGGTCGTCGCCACCGTCGTCGTCTTCCTCACGGAGGTGACCTCGAACACGGCGACCGCGACCGTCTTCATGCCGATCATGGCCAGTCTCGGGGCGACGCTGGGCGTCGCACCGATCACGTTGATGGCCGCCGCCGCGCTCGCGGCCTCGCTGGCGTTCATGCTCCCCGTCGCCACCCCGCCCAACGCCGTCGTCTTCGGCAGCGGCTACGTCACCGTCCCGCAGATGGCCCGGGCGGGGGTCCTGTTGAACCTGCTCGGGATCGGTGCACTCGTCGCGCTCACGTACCTGTGGCTCCCCGTCGCGCTCGGTCTGGTCGGCTGAGCCCCTCGCCGGACAACCGGTCACCCCACCCCGCCCGAGGCCCCCGAGAACTGTGAAGTACCTGAACAATTATGTGTCCGGCATCTGTGCAGTTACCTGTCGAGGGGCAAGTAACGGTGGCCTGGGGGTTTCTTTCATTAATTACAGTACTTAATTATATGAATCTATTAGATAAATTGAATATGTGACGGCGTGTCGATGAAGGTGTAATGTCATCGAGTATTGCCGACTCGGCGTCCGCATCGACCACCGAATTCCTCAAAGAGCACCCGCGCATGCTCGGCGTGGTGTTCATGACGCTGTTGCTCCTCAGTCAGGCCGGTAACGCGGTCGGAGCCGTTGCATCAGGAAACGCCGGGCCGTAACTCAGTCGTTCAACAACGTCGAATTCTGGACGGTGTTATTCCAGTACAGAGAGCCATCGATCCGTAGCGGGGAGAAGTCCCACCCCGCAACCTCGTTCAATTCGCTCCGCGTCATCGTATACCGGATTCCCATCGTTCCCGGCGCCAGGAAATCCAGGCCTGCATTTCGAAAGTGGGGGGAAACGGTCGATCCGACGCGGAATATTCCGGCCGGATACGTCTCGAGTGCGACGGAGTATCCCCGGGAATCCTCCGATTGGATATCGATGATCGTCGGGAATGCGGATTCGGGTTGGGCGATGTCGACACTCCCGTCACCGACGATTACGTACTGATCCCCGACGGCCACCTGCTCTCGAATCACGTCGAGAGCACCACGGATCGAGAAGCCGACGTTCAATAATCGTGCGATGGCCCGTCCGATCTGTAATGCACTATCCCTGTCTACCGTCCCGACCGTTCCGATCCCACCGAGGGCCCCGTGTTTCGCCAACGAGAGCGCCTCCTCGAAGGAGTGGTTGGCGTCGATCAGGAATGCCTCGGTGGCCACCGCATCGAGGTCTCGGACGTCGACGGTACCGTCGATGGCGTGCAGACCCGTTGGAGAGGTCTCACCGATGTAGTGGAAGAAATCGTAGGGTGTCTCCAGGATAGCCCGCAGTTCCTCGGTCGTCGTTCCGACGTAGGTGTCTATCTCGTAGTTCAGATCACCCCGCCCCCG
>JBNJDE010000112.1:0-6544 GCA_051744605.1 Halobacteriota archaeon | reverse complement strand
GAACGCGCTTCGGCGTCGGCGGTCCGATCGCGCTGTTCGAGGAATCCACCGAGGGCACCGCCCACGCTGGCGAACAGGAGTGGATACACGATGCCGGCCACCACGACTGCGGGTACCAGGTCGGGTGCGCCGTTTCCGGCGATGGAATTCACCTCGAAGAGGAACGCGCCAGCGATCGCCAGGAGTAGATAGCCGGGGAGAACGGTCACGCCGTTCCAGACGCCAGCCGTCGGGGTGTCTGCTCGCTGGTATCGGGCCATCGCGAGGCCTGCTGCCAACAACAGCGCGGGCGGGACGACGTACAGGAGCGTGGTGAACCCGTCTTCCCCGCCGACGAACGTCGCGGATCGGCTGCCGAACAGGGGGATGTCGCTGAAGACGACGTCCACGAAGTGGGCGTTGTAGAATACCCAGCCGACCATCTCGTAGGTGGCTGGCGCCCCCTCGAAGGCCTCGATGAGCCGATTCAGGGCCGATTCGCGGATGTCCGGCGCGACGATGGCGTAGGTGAACGCGTAGCCGAACAGCCACGCGGCGACGCCCCCGACACTTCCCGTGATGATGGACCGTGCGTCCATTCGACTCGTTTGCATATTTGGGTACAGTGGCGCCACACTGATGTAGTGTGGCGTCGGTACCGGACGAATTTCGCCGGATTTGGACGACTTTAGGGTTCAGCCCCGGGCGAATCAGTCCGGGAGGAGGGTCGCTCCGCCGCGCTGGATCCTCGTTCTGCCGGGGTCGTAGCCCGCGTCGCTCAGACCCGTTCCGAGGGCGAAGACGGTTCGGCCGAGCATCGCCATCGACGCGACGCCACCGGCGCTCTCCACGTCGTCGACGATCTCGCGGAGGTCGTCGGTGAGGAGACCGGTCTGCGCTGCAAACTGCGTAGCGGTCGCCATGAATCGATCCAGCGTGGGTCGTTCGCGGAGGGTCTCGAGAGCGTCGGTCCCCGCGCTGGTGATCCGCTCCGGGCGGTCGGCGAGGACGTCCGGGGTCGAGAGATCACCTCGGGTCACGTATTCGACCGCCGCGACGGCGGGGATGCCGTCCAGCGTTCCGAACGGGGGCGCTCCAGGTTCGAGCCGGAGGGGGACGCCCCCACGTGCTTGCGCCACGACGTCACCGAGTCCAGTTCCGGCCTCGACCTCGGCGACGTGTGCGAGGCGAACGAGTTCGTTCTCCGACCGCCCAATCTCGAAGACGGCGTTTGCGGCGAGTGCGGTTCCGAGGGCCATCGCCCCCGAGATTCCGAATCCCGAGCCGAGCGGGAGGTCCGAGGTCACGTCGACCGACGCCGTGACGTCCATCTCGTCCAGCAGCGTCTCGACGGCGTCGACGTCCGCCTGCTCGCCGTCCACGCGAACCACGGTTCGTTCGTTCCGGGCTACGCGGACCGTGACACCTGCCTCGAGGGCGAGGCCCGCACCCCGTGACCCGGTGGTCGCCGGATCGTCGGTCCGGTGGATGCTGAACAGGCCCGTGATGTGGCCCGGGACGAACGCTCGCACACCGCTCTCGCCGGTCATCGCCGCCTAGGGGGAGAGCCGCTGGCGGTCCCGCGGGAAGATGACGGCCTCGCGGATGTTGTCGAGGTCGAGCATCGTCATGATGAGCCGTTCCGCGCCGAGGCCCCACCCGGCGTGTGGCGGCATGCCGTACCGGAACATCTTGGTGTAGTATTCGAAGGCGTCGGGATCCAGTCCCTGCTGCTCGAAGCCCGCGATGAGCTTCTCGTAGCGGTGTTCGCGCTGCCCGCCGGAGACGAGCTCGAGTCGCGGGTGCATCAGGTCGAAGCCGGTGGAGACGGCGGGATCGTGGTCGGTGTCTTTGATGTAGAACGGCTTGACCTCCGAGGGCCAGTTGGTGATGAAGTAGTGCTCGCCGAGTTCCTCACCGAGCGCCTTCTCGGCCTCGGTCGGGAGGTCGTCGCCCCAGACGAGTTGCTCGTCGAGGGCGCCCGTCGCGTTGACCATCTCGATGATCTCCTCGTAGGTGATCCGTTCGAACTCGCCGTCGGGGACGGTGAAGTCGTCGGCGACGCCGAGGGTCTCGAGTTGCGACTGGGCGTTCTCCCAGACCGAGTCGTAGGCGGCCGTGACGACCTCTTCGAGGACGTCCATGGCGCCGTCGGCGTCGATGAAGGCGCTCTCGAAGTCGATGGAGGTGGCCTCGTTGAGGTGGCGTGGCGTGTTGTGCTCCTCGGCGCGGAAGATCGGACCGATCTCGAAGACGCGCTCGAGCCCGGAGCCGACCATGAGCTGTTTGAACAGCTGTGGCGACTGGTTCATGAACGCCTCCCGCCCGAAGTAGGTGATGGGGAAGAGTTCGGTGCCGCCCTCGGTGCCGGTCGCGACGATCTTCGGCGTGTTGATCTCCGTCCCACCCAGTTCGCGGAACTGGTCGCGGACGGCGGCGAGGACCTCGGCGCGGACCTCGAAGATGGCCTTCGGTTCGTCCTTGCGGAGGTCGAGAGTGCGGTTGTCGAGGCGGGTCGAGAGTTCGGCGTCGACCTTGCCCGACGGATCGAGGGGCAACTCGGGGTCGGCCTCGGCGATGGTCTCGAGGCTATCGGGGGTCACCTCGACGCCGGTCGGCGCGCGCGGCTCCTCCTCGACCGGGCCGCTGACCTGGATGACGCTCTCCCGGTGGACCGAGAGGCCGCGCTCGACGAGGTCGTCGTCGAGTTCGTCCTTCTCGAATTTGACCTGTATCTTTCCCGTCTTGTCCCGGAGGATGAGGAACGCGATGCCGCCGAGGTCGCGGACCTCGTGGACCCAGCCGGCGACGGTGACGTCGTCCCCTGGCTCGGCGTCGGCAGTAAAGGTTCGATCCTGCATGTGTCGCGATATTGGGGGCGCGGCCTTAAACGCCGCCCTTTCGCGCGTCGGTTGTCGGAGAGCGGGAACGTCGTCCTCTCGGCCCCTCAATCGGCGGTGTGGGCGTCTTTCGCGCCGCGAACGGTCTCCTCGACGGCATCGATCCCCTCGTCGTGGAGCAGGTTTCCGACGACGACGACGTCCGAGTGTTCGGCCATCTCGTACGCGGAGTCGTAATCGTGGATGCCGCCGCCGTAGAACAGCGTGGCCGAATCGATGGCGTCGCCGGCCGCCTGCACTATCTCCGTATCCCCCAGGGTCCCGGAGTACTCGACGTAGACGATCTCCTGTCCGAAGAGGCGCTCTGCCACGGCGGCGTACCCGGCGACTTCCTCGGGGGTCAGGTCGCAGTCGGCTTCGGTGTACGAGGCGACCGAGGCGTCCGGATTGAGGACGATGTACGCCTCCGTCCACGTCTTGTCCCATTCGACGTCGTCGATCCGTGCCCACTCCTTGTGTGCTCCCGTTATCCAGAACGGATCGCCGGCGTTGAACACCGACGGGATGAGGTAGCCGTCGAGTCCCTCGTCCTCGATGACGACGGCCGGATTGCTCGGTTCCTGATAGAGCGGAATGTCGTAGGTGCCACAGGCTTCGACGACCGCCTGCATGTTCTCCTCGGTCATTCCGGTCGTACCTCCGATCTCGATGGCGTCCGTCCCGCTGGTACAGACGTCCTCGAAGGTGACTCCGTCCGGGAGGTCCTTGTCCGGATCGACCTTGAGGACGTGGTCCCAATCGTCCCAGGGCCCACTCATATCCTCACTGACCAACTATCGCGCTAAAACCCCTTCGGAACCCGGTTCGTCGGCAGAACGTCGAATCGTCTCCTTCGTCCGTACGGCCGATCGTCGGATCGTCTCCCCCGTCCGCAACCGAGACCGGTCAGCCGTGGATGCCCATCGCTTCGATCTGTTCCTGATAGCGATTCCTGATGGTGACCTCCGTCACCTGGGCGACGTCGGCGACCTCGCGCTGGGTCTTCTTCTCGTTGCAGAGCAAGGATGCGGCGTAGATTGCGGCGGCCGCGTAGCCGGTCGGCGATTTTCCGGAGAGAAGCCCCTTCTCGGCCGTCGTCTCGATGATCTCGTTGGCCTTCGACTGGACCTCTTCTGAGAGTTCGAGTTCGGAGCAGAAACGAGGAACGTACTTCTTCGGGTCGACCGGTTTCATCTCGAGACCGAGTTCCTGGGAGATATAGCGATAGGTTCGGCCGATCTCCTTGCGTTCGACGCGCGATACCTCCGAGATCTCCTCCAGACTTCGTGGGATCCCTTCCTTGCGACAGGCGGCGTAGAGCGCGGAGGTGGCGACGCCCTCGATGGACCGCCCGCGAATGAGGTCCTCCTTGAGGGCCCGCCGATAGATGACCGAGGCGACCTCTCGTACCGACCGAGGGACGCCGAGGGCACTCGCCATCCGATCGATCTCGGAGAGCGCGAACTGGAGATTGCGCTCGCCGGCGTCCTTCGTCCGGATCCGTTCTTGCCATTTCCTGAGTCGATGCATCTGCGACCGCTTCTTCGACGAGATAGACCGACCGTAGGCGTCCTTGTCCTTCCAGTCGATCGTGGTCGTGAGCCCCTTGTCGTGCATCGTCTGGGTCGTCGGGGCACCGACTCTGGACTTCTGCTGGCGTTCCTGGTGGTTGAACGCCCGCCACTCCGGTCCGGGGTCGATCTTCTCCTCTTCGACCACGAGGCCACAGTCGTCACAGACGAGTTCCGCTCGGTCCGAACTCTTGACTAGGTGTTCCGACCCGCATTCCGGGCACTCCCGCACCCCCTCGTCGGTCTCTTCTTCAGCAGTGGTTCGCTCCCGCTGGCGAGTGGACCGTGTCATCGCATTTTTATATTAGTTGTTTCTACCCACTTAAGTCCGTTGGGCCAATCGGGACGTCTGGCAGAGGACACAATACTGTGAATGGTGTTTCTGCGGGCTATACTCCGTCTTCTCTGGGGGTATATAAGCAACCAGAATATCAACGTATATATCCCGGTTCGGAGTGACGTTTGGTCAATGCCGGTCATCGAGTGTGACGTCGAAGAGGCCCGCCAGCGCTTAGAGGCTGCCGGTGGCGAATTCGCGGCGGGGAACTCCGACCACGAACTGTGGCACGCCGATCTCGGCGAGGCCCACGCCGTAGCGTACGAGGGAAAGGTCGTCGTCCAGGGACGTCGTCCGGCGGACGTCACGTCCGTCCTCGCGGACGAACGTTCGGGGCGGGTCCACGCCTACTTCGATGGGGCGTGCCGCGGCAACCCGGGACCGTCGGCCATCGGCTGGGTGCTCGTGGATGGCGACGGCATCGTCGCCGACGGCGGCGAGCGCATCGGGCGAGCCACCAACAATCAGGCCGAGTACGAGGCGCTGGTCCGCGCCCTCGAGATGGCCGATCGGTACGGCTACGACGAGGTCGAGATCAGGGGCGACTCACAGCTCATCGTCAAGCAGGTCAAGGGTGCGTGGAACACGAACGACCCGGACCTCCGCGAGTTGCGGGTCCGCGTCCACGAACTGCTGGAGCGCTTCGACGACTGGTCCATCTCCCACGTACCGAGGGAGGTAAACGACCGCGCCGACGACCTCGCGAACGAAGCACTCGACGATGCCTGAAAACGACGAGCGCGACGCCAACACCGGAGCGCCGGACGCCCTCCCCCGCGAGACCGTCGAGACCGTGGAGCGGCTAACTCGACTCGCTCGGGACGCGGTGGACGAGCAAGAAGCAGCTGCCTACCGCGACCGTCGCTCCGCGGTACTCGACGATTACGGGTTCACCGCCCGCGTGCGAGAGGACGAGAATGAAGCGACGCTGGTCTGCCATCCGGCGGAGTGGCTGGATGCCGACGGGGTCGTCGATTTCGAGGCCATCGACGACACGGCCCGGGCGACGGAGGTCGTCCTCTCGGGACCGGGCGAACAGGGTGCGTGGGCCGAGGCCGAAGCCCGCAATCGCGACGTCGTCGAAACCGTTCGAGCGGCGGAGGGGGCGGTTCACGCCGCGAATGCGCGTGCGTTCGCCGACTTCATGGGCAATCACTACGCGAGCCCGATTTCGGCTGCGAGAGAGCACCACGTCCGAGAATTCCTCGAGGAGTACTATCCCAGGAATGCGTGGCCTACCGACGAGGAGCGCGCGGTCGTCGAGCAGTCGCTACGCGCGGTCTTCGAAAAAACCGAGAAGCCGTATCCGCTGGACTGAGCCGTTCGGCGCCGATCAGGCCGAGTTCTCGTCGACGATGTCCTGGACCGCCGTCGCGCGTTCGTCGTCGATGACGAACTTTTCGAGGGTCCACTCGATGCCGTCGAGGACGGCCTCGTAGCCGTCCTCGGTGAGTCCGTACTCGTTGGTCCGCTTGTCGAGTTCGCTCTTCTCCACGAGTCCCTTCGACACCAGATCGTCGAGGTTCGGGTAGAGACGCCCGTGGTTGACTTCGTCGTCGTAGTACGACTCGAGTTCGCGTTTGATGGCGAGACCGTACCGGGGCTGCTCGGCCAGGACGGTCAGGATGTTCTTCTGGAACGCTGTCAGGTCGCGGGCGGTACTTCGCACCGCAGTTTGTGCCTCTGACATGGATACTGTCAGGAGACTAGGCTATTTAAGTTCTTCTTATTCCACACACAGGTTTGGTAGCCGACGACTACCGGGTTGGTTACCAGAT
>JBNJDE010000111.1:0-6581 GCA_051744605.1 Halobacteriota archaeon | reverse complement strand
GTCCGGGTGCGAGAATCGAACCCGCTTCTCAGCCTCCACAAGGCTGAAGGATAGCCATTACCCCAACCCGGACACGCAATAGATTCTCAGTCGCTCAAAGTAAAATACGTTACGACATCGGGGCTCTTCGAGACCCCTTCCCGCGCCGAACCCTCGATACGCTTTTCCGCCCGAGACGGCTATCGCTTTCCACGCGTGGCCATCACCGACAAGATCTACGTCAAGAACCACCGGCAGTTGGCCTCCCAACTCGAGGTCTCCTTCCCCAAGAGCGCCTTCAACGGCGCCACCCTCGACATCCTCTTCCAGGGCGACCTCGAGAAACTCGACGAGGCGTCCCGCGAACGCGTCCTCGATTTCAACCAGGACTTCCTGGACTGCACCTGCGATTCGAACCCCTACTGTGGGCACCCGGAGCGCAAGTTCATCGCCTACCTTCTCGACCTGCGCGCCCAGGGCCTCGACCCCGAGTCCATCGTGGACGTGATGTCCGAGGACTACATGCTGTACGCGTATCCGGGGGACCTCTACTCGTTCCTCGACGACGCGGTCCGCACGCTCGAGGCGGTCGAAGAACTGGCGGACGTCGAAGGAGAAGCCGGTGCCGCCAGACGGGCTGGGGAACGCAAACGAGAGTTGCTTCGCTGAGTCAGCCGATGGTGAACGGTTCGTCGAGCGGGTCGCTCGTCTCGAGTTCGTCGTCGAGTTCGTCGAGGTGGATGACCTCCTCGACGTCGTCGTCCGAATCGAGGCGTTCCCGGAGGGCGTTGATGTACGCCTTGTGCTCGTCGAGCTGTGCGCGCAGGTGTTTGGCCTCCAGTTCCAGTCGCTCGTGCTCCCGGATGTAGCTTTTCGGGACCATGACCTTCGGTGGGAACTCCGAGTCGACCTCCTCGGCCTGATCCTGTGGGACGACCCGAATCTTCCCGTCGTGGGTGATCAGCGAATCCACGTAGTCGCGGAAGACCGCAGAGAGCGAGAGGTCGCGCTCCTCGGCGATGTCGCGGAGCGCCTCGAAGGCGTCCTCGTTCACCCGGAAGGAGATGGTCTTGTTCTTGTTCCCCATTGTGTCCTGCTAGTCGGTCCCTGACGAACTTAAGCGTTCGTCAGACGCTCAGGACACGGTCTCTGCCGAGGCGTCCGCGCCTGGCTCCCCCTCGAGACTCTCGAGCGCCTCGACGACGGCGTCGCGGTAGCCGTTCACGTCGGTCTCGTACTCGCGACGGGCCATCTCGGCGTACTCGTTGCCCTCCTCGTCGAAGCGTCCGAGCCGGTCGAGGGTGCGTTCGGCGGTCTCGACGACCCAGCGATTGCGGGTCGCCTCTCCGACTGCCGTGATGGATTCCGGCCGCACGGAGACGTTGACGGAGCCGTCGTCGGTCTCGTAGGTCCGTGGCTTGCCCACGACGGCGACGTAGGTCGGTGTCTCGAGTTCGCGCAGTGCGGTCGCAGCTTCTGGCTGGTACTGGCCGGCGTAGACGAAGAACGTGCCCGTCGGATCGACGACTCGTCCGCGCCAGTACTCGTTCTCGTTGCCGATGTCCTCGGTCTCGGTGAGGGTGCCGACGAGGAACACGCGGTTGACGCGCTCGCCGGTGGGCAACAGCGCGTAGAGCGGTGCCCGCTCGTCGTCGGATTCCTTGAACGTGTGGGTGGCGTCGTTGAATTCGGCGGCGAAGACGCGGCGGGCGACCTCGCGCGTGGGGGTCTGACTCTCGCTCATCTACATCGACCTCGCTTTGATGAGGACGGCTTCCGGGTCGGCCTCGACACCGATCTCCTCGACGTCGTTGGCGAGGACGTACCGCCCCATGGTCGGTCCCTGGATGCGATAATAGCGGCCCAGGATGGACTCGGCCATCTCGTCGACGACGACCGTCGTGTCGAGTGCGTCTTTGGCCATGTCCTTGGCGGATTCGAGTTCGATGTCGGTCAATGCCTCGGTGGCCTCGCGGTCGAAGATGACCTCCTGGACCGACTGGCCGTCGTCGACGACGGCCTTGATGCGGAGGTCGAATTCGCCGTCGACCTCGCCGTGCTCGGAACACCGGCCGTTCTGGAGGACGCGGGTACAGCCCTCCTCCGGGCAGCGCTTGATGAGGCCGCTCCCCGACTGGATGTCGACGAGGGCGCCCTCGATCTCCGATTCGTTGTCGCCGACCTCGATGTCCTCGTCGAGTTCGGTGATCGTCGTCGTCCGGTTGAGTTTGATGGAGTACCGCCCCTGGTACTCGTCCGTGACGACGTTCTCGAGTCGGTAGACCGCACCGTCCTCGAGGCTCGGAAGGTCGGATTTGGCCCACGCGGTGAACTTGATGGTCCCGGTCTCGTCGCCGACGAGGCCGACCTGCCCGACCGCGTCGCTGCGCGCGTCCCAGAGGTCGACGACCTTCACGGTCACGTTGACCCACTGTTCTTCCTGGTCGATCTCCTCGACTGAAACGTGGGTGTCGCTCCCTCGTCCGAGGTCGTCGCGGTCGAGTCCGGCCTCGTCGAGGTAATGGTTCTCGACGCTGCGGCGCGCTTCGGAAAGCGGTACCTTGTAGTCGGTCACCAGTCGTTCGAGACGGCCCTCGACGTCCTCGACGGAGACCTCGAGGTGGTCTGAAAATTGCTCGTAGATGGATTCGGCGGTGTCGTGTACGTCGCTCATGGGTGTCCGTCTCCGCTTGTTTTCGATGGGAGACAGTCCGAGATTGGATGTCTTCGGTTATAAACTCTGCTCGCCCCAACTGGATGGCGCTGTACAAGGCCTATGTCGCTGGCGCCCGAACGGCCAGGTATGTCAGAGTCGGACGTCCTCGAAACGCTCCGCCGGGCCGCCAGACGCGCGGGCCGGCAGGTCGCCAACGTCAGGCGGGAGTACCAGCAGGGACGTATCGAGGGCTCGCTGCCGACCGATTCGGCGGGGAACGTGCGAATCGTCTGCCGTCGGTACGCCGAGGAGCGCGCGGTCGAACTCGAGGACGGCCACCCGGAGTGCTACGACGACGAGCACCCTGCTTGCGAGAGTTGCGTGGAGGACATCGCCGAGGGCGTGATCGAGACGTGGTGACGACCGTCGCCGTCATCCTCGCGGGGGGAACGGGGACCCGTCTCTACCCGGCCAGTCGATCGGACCGCCCCAAGCAGTTCCTGTCGTTCGGTGGCGAGCGGTCACTGCTCCAGCAGGCCGCCGACCGCGCTGGGTTCGCCGACGAGACGTTCGTCGTAACCCGAGACGCGTACGCGGGGCGCGTGGCGGAGCACGTCCCTGACGCGACCGTCCTCGTCGAACCCGAACCGAAGAACACGGGTCCTGCACTCGTGTACGCCGCCCATCGTGTTCGGGAGGTCGTCGAGGACCCCGTCGTGTTCGCCCTGCCCAGCGACCACGTCGTCGGGGCGGGATTTGCGGAGACCGCCACCCAGGCGCTCTCGGTCGCCGAGACGACCGGCGGTCTCGTGACACTCGGCGTCGAACCGACCCGCTCCGCGACCGAGTACGGGTACATTCAGCCGGGAGCCGTCGTCGATGGCTACGCGCCAGTGGTCGAGTTCCGCGAGAAACCCGACGTCGAGACGGCCCAGCAGTTCGTCGAGCGGGGCTATCGGTGGAATGCCGGGATGTTCGCCTTTCGACCGGCCGCCCTCCTGGACGAGGCGAGCGATTCGTCACTCGCGCCGCTCGTCGAGGCCCTCCGAGATGGTCGTCCCGATAGCGGATTCGACGCTGTCGAATCGGCGAGCATCGATTACGCGGTCCTCGAGACCGCCGACGAGGTGTTCGTCGTCTCGGCCGACTTCGTCTGGGACGACCTCGGCTCGTGGGATGCACTCGAACGCGTCCTCGACGATGGGGCGGTTCTCGGGGACGCACTGTCGATCGACGCGGCGGGGAACGTCGTCGCCAGCGACGACAAGCACGTCAGCGTCGTCGGCGTCGACGACCTCGTCGTGGCGGCGTACGACGATCGGGTTCTCGTGATCCCCAAAACCGAAGCACAGCGGGTCCGCGAGGTCGTCTCGGTACTTCGGGAACGGGACGCGTTCTGACCGGCGCCGGAACTGTTTTGCCAGCGCCGGGTGAACCTGGCGCATCGATGGATTCGTACGACGTCGTCATCGTCGGTGCCGGTATCGTCGGCTGCTCGGTCGCTCGCCACCTCGCGCCCGACCACGACGTGTTGGTCATCGACGAGGACCAGGTCGCAGCGGGAACCACGGCCAGGGCGTCGGGCCTCGTCTCCCCCGAGGCGGACCTGAATAGCCACCTGGACGCCGCGAAGTACGCGTCCGACCGCATCTGGGCGCTCGACGGCACGGGGCACTTCACGGTCTCCGAGGGCCCAGGGGTCTCACTCGTCCGGTCGGCGGACGTCGAGACGGATCGTGCGATGGTCGAGCGTGCCCAGAACGCTGGGTTCGAAGCGTCGTTTCACGACGCGGCGGAGGTGGCCGACCGACTGCCGGACGCGTTCGACCTCGCGGCGTTCGCGGCGGTGGGAATCTACGAAGACGTCGGCTTCGTCGACCCCTATACGTATGCGACGACGCTCCAGGGCGAGGCCGAAGCGGACGGTGCCGAGTTTCGGACCGGCGTCCGCGTCGACGGCGTCACGACCGACGGGGCGGTGACCGGCGTCGACACCGCCGAAGGGCACGTCGCTGCGGATCACGTCGTCGTCGCGGCCGGGTGGCGCACGCGTGACCTGGTCTCCGAGCACGTGGCGCTACCGGTCCGACCGTTCCGGTATCAGACGGCGACGCTCGAGGTAGACGTCGACGTTGCTGACTTCCCGGTCGCGTGGGAACACGGCACCTTGCTCTACTGGCGCCGCGATCTGAACGGCGACCTCCACGTCGGTGGGCAGCCATACTTCGTCGACGACCCTGGCTCGCTCCGAACGCAGGTCCGCCCCTCGTTCATGGACGCACTCGCCCAGGACCTACCGCGGTACCTGCCGGCAGTGGACACCGCTCGCGTCGTCTCCGAGGACACCTGTCCGATCGGCGACGCCGCCACGCCGGACGGCCGGCCGATCGTCGACGCACCCGCGGACGGGCCGGATGGCCTCGTCGTCGCGACCGGGATGCACGGTTTCGGCATCATGCTCGCACCGCTGGCCGGCGGAGCGGTGCGCTCGCTCCTCACTGGTGAGTCGGTGCCGTTCGACATCGATCCCTATCGAGTCTCGCGATTCGACGATCGGTCGCCGACCTTCGGGTCGTCGTATATCGACTAGGCTTCCGGTCGCGACCGCACCCGCATCGTGCCGTCGCTCGTGACGCCGACGAGGAGGTGAGACCGGATCTCGCGACCGGCGATGGCGTCCCCGGCGTTGTCGCTCACGAGTTTCATCACCTCGGGTGCGGAGTACGGTACCTTCACGCCGTTCTCGTCGCACGCGTCGTAGACGCGGTCCGGCACCTCGTAGAGGTCCGTCCCCGGTTCGATGTCGATCTGGACCGGGGCCTTGAGCGTCTCCGCGAATGCGACCGTCTCTTTCGCCCGGGCGACGTTGTCGCGGGCGCTGGATTCGACCTTCGAGACGTTCGCCCGGGAGGTCCCGAGCACCTCGGCGATGGCCGCCTGGGAGATGTCGCGTTCCCGCAGGGCCAGTACCTCGGCCTGGCGACGGGTCAACACGCTCGTATCAGGGTCGAATCCCGCCGTGGCGAGGATCATATCGACGTCGGGAACGTCCGCAGTCATGATCGTTCATTCGAACCCGACCAGAAAAAAGGTGCTGACGCCGCCCCGGATCGTCGCGCTAGCTGCCCCAGAAGTTTTCGCGACTGCCCAGACGCGGGTTGTCCTTCTTCTTCGGTCGGCGCTGTTCGTCTCCGTCCTCGGTCGTCGATTCGGCTTCCTCGCCGTCCGCGTCGTCTTCGTCCGCTTCGGGTTCGTCGGGGAGTTTCTCGATGAGGTCCGCTCGCGCGTAGTTCGACTTGACCGTCGTCACCTCGGCTTTGACCCGGGCGACCGGCAGGACGCCGTCGACCATGATGACGAAGCCACTCTCGGCCTGGTGGCCGACGCCGGCACCGCTCTCGTGCATGTCGGTGACCTCGATCTCGACCTCCTGGCCAGGTACCACCGGTGCCGTCTTGAGGTCTGCGATGGGCTGGCCGTAGTGGTTACACCAGTCCATGCCACTACGGTCTCCGAAGTGCTGGCACCCCATCCCAGCGATCTGCTCGGAGAAGTTGGGGCAGTCGTCGGCGAGCGGACAGTCGGGCATACAGTCGGGTAGCGGCCCACGACTCAAATCCCTTACGAGAATCGAGCTGCCGCCGTCGAACGGCCGTGAGAGCATCTCTCTAGCCGTTTCTCGCCGGTATCGCGAGGGTTCGTGCGAACAGGTGGTCAGGGTGGCGACCGAAGGGAGCCACCTATATGCGAACGGCGAACGCAGTGACCCGTGAGCAGGGAGGTGGCCACCGGTCACCTTCTTGTGTGCGAGTGGCGAAGCCGCGAGCAGGGTGGTGCAGCCGCGAGCAGGGTGGTGCCGGCAGGCGCCCCGAACACGTTCAGTCCCGGAGCGGGCGACCACGCTCCCGCCGAGTTCGCTCCGGGCCGTGTGTTACAGCATAGCGGT
>JBNJDE010000110.1:0-6613 GCA_051744605.1 Halobacteriota archaeon | reverse complement strand
TACATTTGATGCCGACGGCATCGAACTGACCCAGATCGACGACTACATCTGGGAGATCGAGGCCGAGGGGGAGATGCGCGTGCCCGCCAGGGTGATGGCCAGCGAGGCACTGCTCGAGGAGATCATGGAGGACAAGACCCTCCAGCAGATCACGAACGTTACCCACCTCCCCGGCATCCAATCGCCCGCGGTCTGCATGCCAGACGGCCATCAGGGGTACGGCTTCCCCGTCGGCGGCGTCGCCGCGACGGATGCCGAAAGCGGCGTCATCAGCCCCGGAGGCGTCGGCTACGACATCAACTGCCTTACGGGAGATAGCGAAATCCAACTCTCGTTTGGTCGACACCGGCCGATCGAATCGCTGGAGACCGACTTCGCGGAGGAGTCGGTCCGCGTCATCGACGACTCCCCGGTCGACGCGTCGATTCAATTGTTCACCGAATCCGAGAAGACGGTATACGAGATAACAACGAAGGCTGGAGATGTGGTCCGAGCGAGTGGTGACCACCCGTTCCGTACAGATGACGGTATGGTCCCGCTCAGGGAACTGCAACCGGGTGACGTCGTCTCCGTGCATCCCTTCGAAGGTCTCCCGGATACGCCCCCGAGTGCAGAGACGATTCTCACAGTCGAGGACTTCGATGGAGAAGATCCCCAACTCGTTCGAGCCCTCGAGCAGCGTGACTTGCTCCCACTCACGACCGACGATGAGGCGTTCAATCGACTCCTCAAATTGGTCGCATTTCACACCGGCGACGGCTCCTTCAGCGGGTCCCAGACCTGGTTTTACGGGGATCCCGAAGACCTCGAAGACATCCGCGAGGACATCGATGCACTCGGATTCACCCCTTCGAGGATCTACGAGCGAGAACGTTCACACGAAATCGACGGGAATCGTTTCGAGCGCACCGAATACAGCGTCAGAGCGACGGCGAATTCGTTCAGAGCACTGCTGGTGCGACTCGGCGCGCCGACGGGCCAGAAAGTCAAATCTACGTTCACGACCCCGGCGTACCTGGACAAGCTGACCGATTGGCAAAAGGCGCTCTATCTGTCAGCGTTCTTCGGAGCAGAGATGAGTGCGCCGGATACCGTGGCCGCGAAGAACTTCTACGCTCCATCCGTCTCGCACAACCGGTTGGAAACGGTCGAATCTGCCGGAGAGACCTTCCTCGAGGAGCTTAAAACAATCCTCGAATCACTCGATATCCGCACGAACGAACTCGAGGTCGTCGAACGACGAGACCGGAACACAGGACGCTCGGTCCGGTTCCGTTTCGGGATCTCGAGTGAGGCCACGAATCTAATTCGGTTTTTCACGACCGTCGGATATCGGTACAACCAGGACAAACAGCGTAGAGGGCTCCAAGCAGCCCAGTATCTGCGGGTCAAAGATCGAGTTATCAGCGAACGAGCGACAATCGCGAACAGGGCGAAGACGATGGCTGACGGTGGCGTCGGTGTGACCGAAATAGCAGCCACCCTCGATGGAGTCAACCGGCGATTTATCGAACGGAGTATCTACGACCAGCGGGACGGTCGACCACGTCCACCCGAAACCTTTCCAGACTTCGATCGATTCGCAGACACCCACCCTGTAGAAGACGACATGACGATCCGGGCCGAAATAGAATCGATTCAGGAAGTCGGTGAAGAGTCGGTCTACGACATCGGCGTCGATCACGACGCACACAACTTCGTCGCGAACGGCTTCGTCGTCTCTAACTGCGGCGTCCGAATGGTCAAGACAAACCTCACCTATGCGGACGTCCAGGGCCACGAACAGGAACTGGTCGACGCCCTGTTCGAGGCGGTTCCCTCGGGCCTGGGCGGGGGTGGGGTCGTCGAGGGGACCACGAGCACCGTGAACGAGATCCTCGACCGGGGGATGCGGTGGGCGCTCGACAACGGGTACGCCGTCGAGGACGACCTCGAACACTGCGAGGACAACGGCTTCCGCGAGGAGGCCGACCCCTCGATGGTCTCGGACGAAGCGAAAAATCGGGGGCGCAAGCAGATCGGAAGCCTCGGAAGCGGGAACCACTTCCTCGAAGTCCAGCGGGTCACCGACGTCTACCGCGAGGACGTCGCGGACGCCTTCGGCCTCACGGAGGGGCAGATCGTCGTGTTGATTCACTGTGGGTCCCGCGGCCTCGGCCACCAGGTCTGCACCGACTACCTGCGCCGCATCGAACAGGACCACGGCGACCTCCTCGCGTCCCTCCCGGACCGTGAACTGGCCGCCGCACCGGCCGGGAGCCAGCTGGCCGAGGAGTACTACGGGGCGATGAACGCGGCCATCAACTACGCCTGGGTCAACCGGCAACTCGTCATGCACCAGACCCGGCAGGTCTTCGCCGACGTCTTCGACACCGACTGGCGCGACCTGGACATGGACCTGCTCTACGACGTGGCCCACAACATCGCGAAGAAGGAGACCCACGAGGTCGCCGGCGAGCAGAAGGAACTCTACGTCCACCGCAAGGGCGCGACCCGGGCATTCCCCGCGGGCCACCCGGATGTGCCAGAGGCCTACCGCGACGTCGGTCAACCGGTCATCATCCCGGGCAGCATGGGTGCGGGAAGCTACGTCCTCCGGGGCGGGGAGAACTCGATGGACCTCACCTTCGGCTCGACCGCCCACGGCGCCGGTCGCCTGATGAGTCGAACCCAGGCGAAAAAGGACTTCTGGGGCGGGGACGTCCAGGACGAACTCCGGGACGAACACCAGATATACGTGAAAGCCCAGAGCGGCGCGACCATCGCGGAGGAGGCGCCGGGCGTCTACAAGGACGTCGACGAGGTCGTCCGCGTCTCCGACGAACTCGGCATCGGCGACACGGTCGCCCGCACCTACCCCGTGGTGAACATCAAGGGCTGATCTGGACCTGCGCTGTCCGTCACCGCCGGCCCCAGCAGCAGTCCTCCGGAAGACATTTGCGCTCGCCACCAGCAGAGTGAGACATGATCGACGAGACCGCCGAGGAGATCCAGGAGATGCGAACGCACAGTTCCTCGGTCGTCGCCGTGAAGGCCGCGAGGGCGCTCCTGGAGGTCGCCGACCAGGAGTTCCCCACGGTCGAGGAGTACGTCCGCGCCCTCGAACGAAACAGTAGCGCCCTCCGCCGCGCGAACCCCTCCCACGCGTCACTCGTGACGACCCAGCGCGAGATCGTCGCCGCCGTGGAGGAAGCCGAGGTCGAAAACGTCGAGGCGGCCCAGGAACGCACGCGTGAGGTCGTCCGGGCGGTCATCGACGACGTCGAGACCGGCAAGCACGAGGCGGCGAAGCGTCTCGCCGCCGAACTGACGGACGGGTCCACACTCCTCCTCCACGACTACTCGACGACCGTCATCGAGGGCATCCGGTACGCCATCGAGGACGGCAAGTCCTTCGACGCGTTCGTGACCGAGGCGCGACCGCGCCACCTCGGTCGGAAGACCGCCCGCGAACTGGGGCAGGTCGACGGCATCGATCCCACGCTCGTCGTCGACGGCGCGGCGGGCCACTACATGACCGAGACCGACGAGGTGCTCGTCGGGATGGACTGCGTCGTCGACGACGTCCTCTACAACCGCATCGGCACCTACCCGATCGCGGCCGTCGCCGCCGACGCCGGCGTCACCGTGACCGTCGCGGGGTCGAGTGCGAAAATCGTCGACGGGGCGTTCCAGTTCGAGAACGACTTCCGCTCCCCCTCCGAAGTCATCCGGGAACCACCCGAGGGATTCGACGTCGGGAACCCGGCCTACGACGCGACCCCGACCGACCTCCTCGACCGGATCGTGACCGACGAAGGAATCCGAGAGTGCTGACGGGCCACTGTTTATGCCGGACCGGCGACGAGGGCGGTACATGACCGACAGGACGTGCTACCCGGCGTTCTGTCCCGCGTGCGAGCGGGCCGTCCCGATCATGGAGGACACCTGTCCGGACTGTGGCGCCGACCTCGAGTGGCAGTAACCGGGTCGCGCGGTTCAGTCGTCGCCGGTACCGCCACTCGCGGCATCGCCGCCTTGGATCGAGTCGAATCGCGTCTCGAGTTCCTCGAGATGCGTCCGGAACTCGTCGAAGACGGATTCGAGTCGGTCCTCGAAGGATTCGACCTGGGTCTCGATCTCGGTAGGGAGGGTCGCCGATTCGCGCCGTATCTCGTCCTCGAGCCGTTCGTACTGATCCACGATCGCCGCCAGTGCGTCGACCGTCTGTGCCTCGGCGAGTTCGCTCGTTTCGACGACGAGGTCGAGTTGCGCCTCGAGCGCGCGGATCGAGTCCTCGACGAGCGTCTCGAACCCGTCGATCCCCTCCGTGGTGGCGGTCTCCGCGTTCTCGACGGCTTCCTCGTGGGTCGAAAGGAGCTGGTCGAAGCCGTCGTCGACGGCATCGCGCAGTTCGTCTATCTCGTCTCCAGCGGCCGGTGACGTCGTTTCGATCGCGTCGAGGACGGCGTCGATCGTCGTCCGTCCGCTGCGAATCGTCTGGCGGTGAACGCTCGCGTGATCGACTGCCGCGTCTCGCATCGACCGGCCCGCGTCCGCCGGAACGGTTGCGGAGGCTTCGACGAACTGCTGTCCACGTTCGAGGGCCTCGCGCTGGAGGTCGAACATCGTCTCGAACGGCGAGGTCGGGTCGGCCCCGGGATCCCCGTCAGTCATCGTCGCCACCCCGGTGCAGTGGGACGATGACTGCCTGGACGATGTCGCCCTCCTCGATGCCGAGGATCTCGCGCTCGGCGTCGGGGATGCTGATCCGGCCGCTGCTCTGCACGCGCGTTTTGAACGTCGCCGTCTCCTGGATCGCGTCGAGTGGGAATTCGTCCCGCCCCGTCGCCACGCCTGCCATGGCCTCGGTCAGTTCTTTGGACGTCGATGCCGCGTTCGTGCCCGCAGACTCCATCGCTTCGGCGAACAGGCCCGCAATGGAGGCGGGATCGGTGTCGTCTGCTGTCATCGCTACACTCGACCATTCGTCGGGTTGATAATAAGTGTTTCCACTCAAAACCAATCAATACCATTCGATGGTAGAGTAGGGTAGTGGAGGTACTGTAGAGGAACGTTACGGTAATTGGGGAAAAGCAGTCAGCGACGGATGACGCCGAAATCGACCGCAACACCGACGCAATCGCCTGACGGTACACCCTGATTCGATCACGCAGTAGCTCACGACGCCGACTGCCGCCCGAACGGTAAGACGATCACCGCCGACTCGCGCACCGAACGGTTCTTCGAGGTCTCCCCCACCAGTCCGGACTGTCGCGTCTCCGTGAACTGGAAGTAACGAGAAAAGGGGCGTCAGTCGTCGTTCGTCGACCGGACGATCCGACCGGAGCGAGACGGGGAGATACCACGCTCTCTGGCGTACTCGGCCAGTACCTCGTACTGGACGTCGAGGCGCCGAACGCGGTGGGATTCTTCGAGTGCGGGGAACTCGTCTGCCGAGTAGAACAGGTAGTCGGTCGTCGCCAGGGTGTAGGTAGCCTCGGGGTCGATGGGGGATCCGCCGACGGTCGCCTCGCGGAGAGCGTGCTCCTCGACGTCCCAGACGAGCCGTGCGCCGCTCACGTGGGCGTGCCACCAGTCGGGTTCGGCAAAGCGCAGGTCGCTCTCTGCGGCCCCCGCCAGGACGGCCCGCAGCTCCTCGCCGGTGAGTTCGGCGACGCTGACCGGTTCCTGGAACGGGACGACGCTCACGAGGTCCGCGACGGTCACCGCCCCCTCGAGTGGAGGGCCATCCCTGACGCCACCGCTGTTCTGGAGACCGACGTCCGCATCGGCGGCCCAGCGATAGGCGTCCGCGACGAAGTTCCCGATCCGGCTCTCGCCCCGGAAGACGGCCGTCTCGGTCCGGACGATCGGCTCGTCGACGTGGCCGACCACCTCGTCGAGGCCGGCCGTCGAGAGGCGCTCGCGCAACCGGTCGCGGACCGACTCCACGACGGGTGCGTCGGCCACCGCGTGTCGGGTGACGCGTCCGTCCTCGAGGTCGATCTCGAGGAGGACCTCGCCGCCGGACCCCGGTCGTGTGAGGATCGTTCCGTCGATCCGCTCGATGCGCTCGCTCGGCACGTGCCCGCCCAGGACCGCGTCGACGTCCACGGACGCAGCGAGTTCCTCGTCGCCGGTTCCGAGGTGAGAGAGCGCGACGACCGCGTCGACGTCTTGCTCGCGCAGTTCCCGGGTGGCCTCCCTGGCCGCCGCGATCGGATGGGTCACGTCGAGTGGTTCTGCGGCGGGGTTCAGCGCGGGCGTCGCGTCGTCGAGGACCCCGAAGATCCCGACGCGGGTCCCCGCCCGTTCGACGACGGTCCACGGGTGCACGCCGACCGTCGCCCCGAACTGCCGGCCGTCGAGGGTGACGTTGCTCGAGACCCAGGTCTGTGGCGATTCGGCGACGACGTCCCGGGCCGCCTCGAGGCCGTAGTCGAAATCGTGGTTGCCGAACGTCTCGACGTCCGGGTCGAGCGCCCGGTAGAGGTCGAGGGCCTGCCGCCCGTCGTAAACCAGGGAGACGACGCCGGGAGCGGTGTTGTCCCCGGACCCGAGGACGATCGGATCCGAACCGTCGTCGGTTCGCAACCGGCGGGCGAGACCGGCGATCCGCGCCGCCCGTTCG
>JBNJDE010000109.1:0-6614 GCA_051744605.1 Halobacteriota archaeon | reverse complement strand
TGGCGACCGGGATGGACACGGAGATCGGGACCATCGCGACGCACATCCAGGAGGCCGAGGACGAACGGACGCCCTTCCAGCGCGAATTGGCCGTCCTCGGCAGACATATCGGGTACGGCATCGGGGCGGTGATCGTGTTCATCGCCGTCGTCCAGTTCCTGCTTACCGGGGCGGACACCATCGCTGTCTTCCTGACGGCCGTTACGCTCGCCGTCGCGGCGGTCCCCGAGGGGCTCCCCGCTATCGTGACGCTCACGCTCTCGCTCGGTGCGCGACGCATGATCGACCGGAACGCACTGGTCCGTCGACTCCCGGTCGTCGAGAGTCTGGGTTCGGTGGACGTCATCCTCACCGACAAGACGGGGACGCTCACCGAAAACCGGATGACCGTCCGTCGGGTCTCCGTTTCGGGGCGGACACTCTCCGTGACCGGGTCCGGCTATCGGACGGAGGGGGAGTTTCGAGAGGACGGCAGCACCGTCCGCCCCGAAGCGGCCGAGGAACTTCTTCGCTGTGGGATGATCTGTAACAATGCAGAGCCGGCTCCGGCGTCGGCCGACGATGCGTACTTCGGCGATCCGACCGAGATAGCCCTCCTCGTGGCTGCGGAGAAAGCCGGAATCGTTCGGGAGGAGGGTCGAGACCGACTCCGGGAGATCCCGTTCTCCTCGGACCGGAAGCGGATGACCGTCGTGGTTGCGGAGGATGACTCGGCGACCGCGTACATGAAAGGTGCACCCGAGACCGTCATCGAGCGGTGCGATCGGGTCCTCGAGGACGGGTCCGTCCGAGAACTCACGCCCGAGAAGCGAGCGGCGATCCTCGGACGGTCCGAGCGATTTGCGGAGGATTCCCTCCGCGTGCTTGGATTCTCGCGGCGCGACGTCGTCGACATAGACGCGGACGCGGAGTCACTCGAATCCGGCCACGTCTTCCTGGGTCTCCAGGGGATGCTCGACCCGCCCCGTCCCGAAGTAGACGGAGCCATCGAACGATGCCACGATGCCGGCGTTCGCGTCGTCATGGCGACTGGCGATACGCCGGAGACGGCCCGTGCCATCGGTGCCGAAGTCGGCATCGAATCCGACACCGTGCTGACCGGGCGGGAGGTCGAAACGCGGTCCAACGACGACCTGCGCGAGGCCGTCGAAGACGTCGATACGTTCGCTCGTGTCGAACCGTCGCACAAGGTGAAAATCCTTCGGGCGCTCCAGGCGAACGGGCACACCGTCGCGATGACCGGTGACGGCGTGAACGACGCCCCCGGTCTCCGCTCGGCAGACGTCGGTGTCGCCATGGGTGTACGGGGGACGGACATCGCACAGGAAGCATCGGATATGGTCCTCCAGGACGACAACTTCGCCACCATCGTCGAGGCTATCGCAGAGGGGCGACGCATCTTCGACAACATCCGAAAGTTCGTCAATCTGCTCCTCTCGGCGAACACGGGGGAGGTGCTCACCGTGTTCTTCGGGGTACTGGTCGGGACGTTCCTCTTCACGGAGCGCTTCGCCGTCGACGCGGAGGCCCTCATCCTGACGCCCGTCATGTTGCTGTGGATCAACCTCGTCACGGACGGCCTCCCCGCCATCGCACTGGGGGTCGACCCGCGGGCCGACGACGTCCTCGAACGACCGCCGCGGTCGAGCGAGGCGTCCGTCATCGATAGGCGCGTGGCGGCTTCGGTCCTCTCCATCGGCGTGACGGCGACCGTCGTCGGCCTCGTACTGTTCTTCGAGACGCTGGCAACCGTCGGCACGTTCGTCGCCGCCCAGACGGTTCTCTTCACTTTCCTGGTCGTGACCGAGATGTCGATCATCCAGGTGATCCGGCGGCGGTTCGGGCAGTCTATCGGCTCGAATCGATACCTCCTGGGTGCTATCGTGGCGTCGCTCGCTCTGCACGCAGTCGTGTTGTACACCCCACTCGCGAACCTCTTCGGCGTCGTCGCCCTGGGCTGGGCGGGGTGGGCGCGCGTGCTCGGTGGCGTACTCGTCGTCGTGGCGGTGACGTTCCTGGCCTCGCTCGTGTTCGACCGGATGCTCGAGTGATTGCCGGTCATGATACATTCCCAACTGGTGGGAAGGGCCGACCGCTTTGATGCTCCTAACGGGTCAACGATTACACATGAACTTCGACGAGTTCACCGGCACCGTCCAGCATCGCCTCGAACTGCCCGGTACCGGGGAGGCCGTGCGGACCATTCGAGCGACGCTGATGACGCTCGGGTCGCGGATCCCGGAGGGCGCCGCCGACGACCTCGCCGCGTCGCTCCCGATGGAGATCAAGTGGTACATGACGGGAGCGGTCCAGGAGCACGGGCAGCGCTTCGACTGGTCCGAGTTCGTCACCCGCGTGAGTGATATCGAGGGATCGGATCCGTCCGATGCGGCCTATCACGCTCAGGTCGTGATGGACCTCGTGGGCGAAGTCGTTCCCGCGTCGGACTTGCAGCAACTTCGTGATCAGTTGCCCGAGAGCGAGGACGACGAGAACTGGGGCAAACTCTTCGGCGTCATCGACAGCGGTGGGTGGCACGGGGACGGTGAGTGACTGGACTCGCGCCCGAAGGGCACGACAAGATATTTGCAGTCCGACACGGCTGAACGTGTATGGGCATCCTTCGACGGTTGTGGGTGCTTCGCGAGGACCGACCGGTCTTCGTCACGCTAGCTTTCTTACTGTTGCTCACGCTGTTCGTCTACCCGTTCGTGGAGGCCGCCCTCAGATCGATCGAACTCGTCCAGCCGTGGAACTACCAGGATTACAGCGTTTATGCCGAGGCGGTCGACGACTGGCTGGCCGGCGATCCGATCTACACGCCGAACGAGGATGGTGGATTCTGGGGCCAGTATCTCTATCCACCGGTCTTTCTGGTGCTGTTCAGGCCGCTCTCTGGTCTTGGCCACTACGAGGCGGGACTGGCATGGGGTGTCTTTTCGGTGTTGCTCCTCTGGGTCGCCCTCCAGGTAGTCGCCTCGCGACTCGAGGTTCACCTGGAGTGGTGGGAGCGGCTCCTCGGCCTCTGGTTGCTCGTTGGCTTCCACCCGCTGGTGCTTTCGGTCAAGTTGGGGCAGACGGCTGGATTCCTCGGCGCGCTGCTCACGGTCGCACTGGCTGGCCTCCTCGGTGACGACCGCGCCAGTGCGTCTCTCAGCGGTGCGCTCACGGCCGTCGTCGGCCTGTTCAAATTCGCGTACGCACCGGTGGGGGCACACCTGCTGGTCGACAGGCGCCGGTTCGTTGGGGCACTCGGGGCTGGGCTGTTCCTGGGTGGCCTGTCGATCGCGCTGTTTGGCTTCGCGGAGAATCTCGCGTACCTCGACGTCCTCCGCTGGGGCGTCGAACGTGGCAGCGGGAGTCGGGTGCCAAAACCCAGTCTCTGGCTCGCGCCGTACTTCCGGCAACTCCACTGGCTGCCCGGGGCGCTGTTCGTCCGGCTGGGCATCGCAGCCCTCGTGACGGTCGGTGCAATCCTCTCTAGCGACGCGGACCGCGAGGTGTTCGCGCTGGGCGTGGCCACGTTCCTCTTGGTCACTCCGCTGCCGTACGTCTACTACTTCGTGGCCGCACTTCCGGCTCTGATCGCGTTGCTCGCGGTGGAATTGGACCGCGACGGCGTCCCTTCCATACCGATCGTCGTCCTGTTCTCGTTGCAGGTGCACGCCTACGGGCTACGATTCCTCGGCGGAATCGTGGCGGACGTGCTGGGCGGGGCGCCTGATCTCGTCTACCCACTGCTCCAGCCCGGGTTGTGGGGCGTCGTTCTCTTTTTCGCCCTCGCGGCGTACCGGGTCGGTCAGTCGATCGGTGATCCACGCGACGACGTCGAAGCGTGGGTGGGGGATCGCTAACCGTTCTGCGGACCCATTCAGCGATGGGTCGACACGGACCGATGCCGAAACCGTTTCATCGGTTCACGCGATGAACTGGATATATGCGTGCCGTGACCAGGTGGTGTCCGTGACTCGAGAGCTCACCGAGATAACCGTCGTCGGCGACGACGACACCGGATTGATCGCCAACGTGACGTCGCTGTTGTTCGAGCGAGGAATCAACATCGAGGATCTCGACCAGGCCGTTCGCGACGGCGTCTTCCGGATGACGATGCAGGTCGACACCGCGGAGATGGTCTGTACCGAGGAGACGCTTCGACGGGATCTCCACGAACTCGGTTCGGACCTCGGCGTCGACGTCCAGGTGCGATACCCGGCGGACCGCGATACCCGACAGATCGCCGTGCTCGTGACCAAAGAGGATCACTGCCTCGAGGCGATCTTCGACGCGTGGTCGGACGACGAGCTGGACGCCGAGGTCAGCGTCGTCATCGGAAACCATCCGGACCTGGAACCACTTGCCAGCACCCACGACGTCCCGTTCCACGATGTCGGCGACGCGGACGGCAATCCGGACGAAGCGGAACTACTCGACCTGTTGGCCGAGTACGATGCCGATCTGATCGTCCTGGCGCGGTACATGCGGATCCTGAGCCCGGACGTGGTCTTCCGATACGAACGTCGCATCATCAACATCCACCCCTCGCTGCTCCCCGCGTTCCCCGGCGCGAAGGCGTACCGACAGGCGCTCGAAGAGGGCGTCAGGATCGCCGGCGTGACCGCCCACTACGTGACCACGGACCTCGATCAGGGTCCCATCATCACCCAGCGAGCGTTCACCGTGCCGCCGGACGCCGGCGTCGAAGACGTCCGCGACCTCGGTCAGCCGCTCGAGGCCGAGGCACTGCTCGAAGCGATCCAGCTCCACCTCGAGGACGAGATTACCGTTCGCCGGGGCCGGACGGAGCTGCGCGACCACGAGGCCACGACCGCCGACCTGGGTGACTTCCGCCGATCGCCGGCGGTTGGCGAGGAGACGCCCTCCGACGGTACTACCGAGCCGACAGTCCAGGCGACGAGCGACGCCGACGATTGATCGACGGCGATACCGGTTTTCTCGTCTGTTTTCTGGGTTCGAGTGTGTGAGCACCCTCTCGAAACCATCAGCGGGCAGGTCGCTCGAGATGTCGAATTCTTCCGGCCAGAAGCTCACAGCCGCGGGGGGGATTCGAACCCCCGACCAGTCGATTACAAATCGACTGCTCTGGCCAGGCTGAGCTACCGCGGCGCAACGCCGGCTACGATGGGGGTCGCCTAAGTTGTGACGATTCGGGCAGCGAATCGCCCGGGGGCGACGACCGGGCGCTCACCGCCGATCACCGACACACCGCTCACTCCGGAAACGGTGCGGAAGGTGGTAGCCGTCGCGTCGCTGACGAAACCGACGCGTTCCGCGCGGTGCAGCCCGGTCCGGAAGGGACGGAAGGGTCGCTAGGTCACTTTCCCGGCCGGGCGTCCTGCTATCGAGTATGTCCCGCTTCGCACCCGGATCGACCACCGACGTTCCGGAGTTACCGCGGCTCTCGCCCGGCGTCTGGCTCCTCGAGACCGCCGACCGCGACCTCGCCTCGCTGCACACCCTCGTCGTCGACCACCTCCTGCTCGAGGACGGGACTGCGGTCTGGATCGACGCCAGGGGCCGGGGTCGGTCGCAACTCCTCCGCGAGATAGCGCCCGCACCGCGCGTCCTCGACCGCATCCAGATCGCTCGCGGGTTCACGGCGTTCCAGCACGCGGCACTCGTCGAGACGGCCGCCGACGTCGTGGACGATGGGACGGGCCTGCTCGTCGCGCCGGCCGTCGATAGCATGTACCGGGACGACGATGTCCGCGGGGTCGACCCCCGCGAGCTATTGCTCCGGACGCTCGCCCGACTCGCCCGTTTCGCCCGCGAGTACGAGATTCCGGTCATTCTGACGCGGACGGGCACGGATCGGCTCGGTACACCGGTGGCCACCGTCGCCGAGCACACGGTCGACGTCGAGCGGACCCGCTTCGGTCCTCGATTCCAGAGCGACGCCTTCGAGACGCTCGTGTACCCGGCGGGTCGTGGCTCGGTACAGACGACGCTCGCGTTCTGGCGACGGGTGCTGGCGGCCCGCCAGCCGCTGTACGCGAACGCGACGGGGCCGACCGAGGGGCCGCGGGGGCCCGCCATCGAGGGGGTGGTGTCCGGTGGGTCGCACTAATCCGACCTACCGCGACCTCCTCGCGAGCGTCGAGGAGCGCTGGGGGACCTACCGCCGGGGGCTTCGACGAGACGACAAGCCACACTTCGACCAGTTGTTCGTCTACGCGCGCGACCACGCCGACGCGAGCGGGTTGCAGAACCACGACGACCCGATGGCGGCCGTGTTGCTGTCCGTCGCGCTGGAGCAGGAGAAGACCATCGCCGACCTCTCGGAGCGGGTGGCGGCGCTGGAGGAAGCGACTGGAGAGGAGGCTCCACGGGAGGGGCCAGCATGACGTTCAAAGTCGACTACCTCGACGACGGCGTCGTCACCTGGGAGTCGACCGACGACGGTGCGATCGCCACCGTGGACGAGACGTTCCGGCCGACGATCTATCTGGCCGCCGAGGACTGGGAGACCCTGGCGGCGAACCGCGCGCTCGTCGACGACCACCCGAACGTCGTCGAGACGGCCCGCGAGTCCTGGCGCCGCGGATTCCGCCACGACCACGAATCGATGCTCCGGGTCGACGTGGCCGACATCGACG